>JAIXKU010000101.1 GCA_026936045.1 Flavobacteriales bacterium | reverse complement strand
AAATAGACCTCACGGAACATCCGCAATGAAAAAACTGTCATAAATACCAAATTAAACATACTTGTACGTGTCAAGAGTGGTAATAGTATGCTTCGAGATATCAGCCAGCTGCCTGCTCCTTCAAGTCTGGCAGCCTCAATAATATGGTATTCAATGCGAAATAATCCACTTAAATAGATTAGAATGCTGACGCCCAAGTATCGCCATATAAAAAAGGCATAGAGCGAAAACTCCGGCCACATGTTCAAAGAAAATACGTTGGGCAACAGCACATACAGGGCATTAGCGATTGTGCCATGCTGACTCATGAGGATCCGCCAAATCATCATCAATGCCGATGAAGGCAAAAAGAATGCAAGCATCCCAAGATTTGTCACCCATCTGAAAGCTGAATGCCAAAATACTAAAAGCGCCAGTACATATCCAATTACCAATGATATTAATACGGATAAAAAACTGAACTTGATTGTATTCATCAAAGCAAGCTGGTAATAAGGATTGTTTATCACATCCATATAATGCTTGATTCCTACAAATGCCATTCGCGCATTGTTATCAAGCATGGAATAGCGCAATGCAACAATGAAAGCATACACATAGAATAACAAGAACCCGGACAACTGTGGAACCAAGTAAAGGAGATCCCTCTTGGGATATAACCACCTGTCCGCGCAGTTGTTCGAAAAATAGCGTCTTTTCTTTTTTCTTATTGTGACTTGTTGACCTTGATGCAAAACACTCGGTTCTAAAAAATCGTTTTTCATATGCATAACAAAACTTACTCAGTAACGATCATGGAATAAACTTCCTCAAATCCCCGAACAGTTGCATCCAAGGTAATTGCGCCATTTATCCACGGCACAAGGCGTTTGACTACGGCATCGTAAAAGGGCCTTCCCACTGATAATGAAGACACCTTCAACAGGCTGCGAAAGTCCTGCGCACTATCAAATTGTTCCTGTGTATACGGAAAATTTCGAGCGTTGAAGGCGCGTCCCTTCGGGACGATATAGCGGTTGTTGCTTTTCTCGGCAAAAGATGGTTGATAGATGCTATAATCATCTGACCAGAGCAAATTTGGCATTTGTTTATAAACTAAATCGACCATATTCTTTCCAATGTATGCAGTGCTCTTCGCTTCGGGGGAAAGCATGGCAGTTAGAAATGCAAGGGCTTCGTCCCGATGCGGTGCGTTTTTCATCATGGCACAAACACTTGCGCTGCCCAAATAAAATACATCATCCGCTTCAAACACGGGTGGCGGCAAAAAAGAACCTGCACTATATCGACCATCCATCATTAGCAAAGGCGAAATGGCTCCGGAATAGGTAATGAGCACCGCCGGGGCATCATTGAACAGAGGTGGGGAAGCCGTGTCTATAGGCAATAACGAAGGAGTATTCACAATTCCTGCAAAAATGTCTAATTGATTTCTAAAACGCTCTGATGAAAAATCGCCTGGGTAAGAACGGAAGTATGTATACAAATTATCCAGTTGCACATTGGATAAAGCGGCATCTTGAGTTTTTTGGCCATACATCAGATATGCATCTTTCGTTCCATCCATATTGATGTCCACCGGCAATAGTTCAGACAAGGCTTTATAATCATCCCACGTCCATGGTAATGAGGGTTTTTTAATCCCGGTCGCCTGTGCAAGCGCATCATTCCAAGACCATACGGTTTGATAAACAGCTGCGGGCAGGCCATACAGTGAACCTTCAAGCTCTATCTGGTGTTGTATATCCAGAAAATCGTCTGGCCAGTGAGCAAATCCCATCACTGAATATAAATTTTCTAAATACCCATCTTTACCATATGAATGAACTTGCTCAATTGGTTGAATGAGCAGGTCAAAGTCGATCTTTCCCGAGAGAAGCGCCGTTTTTAACTGATCTTCAGCGTAGAGCGCATAGACAATTTCTGAATTTGGGTTGGCTTTATAATATACTTCTTCTATCACTGGATTCATCGCATCACCAGGATGGATGACAGCGATCACGACTTGAGATGTTTGAGCATATGTTGGCACCGAAAACAAAAGCAAGCCCAGTGCACAGAGTAAAATGATGCCACGCAAACAGCGGCTCATGCATCAACCTCCTAACGACTCCAGATAAAAATACATAAAATCACAATATTGTGCAAATCTAACATGCATTCTGTTTGTAAACTGCATTGAACTACTGCTACTTTTTACTCCAAAACGAATAGTTGCCATGGGTTAGATTTGTTTGTTTTGCGTTCGTGGGGCCGTAATTGTATTGAGCGAAGTTCACTTGATCGTTTAGTTTGGATGCATTCGCGGCATGGGAAAAACCCAAAGTGACTGTATAGGTATATTTGTGTTTCACAGGATAAGCTTGGCCTGTAATTATTTCAGATTCTGTAATAGAAGTTGAAAAGGTTGCATCGTAACCACGAGTGATATTCGAACAAACATAACTGTTCCTACTGGAATTAATACCTTGTAAACCTAGGTCTAAAGGATACAGGTTCCCAGGTCCGCCATAGTGGCAAAGTGTAGTGATAAGGAGACTTCCGGCGACGATTCCTTCAGATCTCGTCACACCTGTTGTAAGATTTAAAACGTTCACATAAACTGTTTTTGGATAATTATCCGTTCTTTGATCAGCAAAGGCGCAAACAGAGATTGATAGTAAAAACATTACCAGCAAAGTGATGACAAAGAGTTTTTTCTTCATTTTATTTTCCTCCTATATAAACTCCTATATGAACTCCTCCTATATGAAATCCTGTATGAAATAAATACAACCGAGGTAATAATAACATAAATATAAAAAGATGTCAACAAATTACGTCTAATTCAATCAAACAATTTGTCCAATTCAATCAAATAATTAAAGAAGCGCTGTCCTCTCCTCCACAC
>JAIXKU010000121.1 GCA_026936045.1 Flavobacteriales bacterium | reverse complement strand
AGATTAGCAAATACGCTACATCTGTTCAATTATATATAGGGCCGCGTCAGTTGAATTTCACACCACTTTCTCAATATAATGTAAATATGAGTTTCCCTATTTCAAATTTCAAAACAAGTACAATAAACACTATTTATAATGGTTGGGGAAAAATTACATTTGTGTATCAGGCCTATGTTAGTGGATTGCATCAAATAGTCATTGGTAATTTTCATCCTAATTTAACCACTTTGAAATTAAATTCAACAGCGCCTGTGCTGCCTGGAGTTGGTAAACTCGATATAGCATATTATTTTATTGATGACTTTGATATTCAAAGATTAAATCTCAGTTCTGAAACATGTTGCAACTTTGACCATATTGTAGGGTACCAATACGATTATGGAAGTATCATTTTTGATGATACATTAACACAATATAATATACAACCGAATCAGAAAGTTCTTATAGCTAATAATTATAATTACACATGGATTTCCGAAGATGTTACTTATAAAAATGTAGATTTTGTTTTTGACTCTGATGCTTTTCTTTTTATTGATTATGATGTAAACGTTGTATTTGAAAACTGTCATCTTCATGGCTGTTATTCAATGTGGGGTGGCATGCAGGGATTTACCGGAAATGGTAGCTTAACATTTAAGAATTGTATAATTGAAGATATGGAATCTGGGATTTCTTTAGCTCATGGTATGCCTTTTCAATGTCTAAATTCTACCTTCCAAAACAATTGGCATAGTTTAGGATTTGGTGAGTATGATTCAATTTGGCCCGTTGATATGCGTGGTAATAAATTCAGGCAAATGGGTAATTTTAAACCGTTTGTTAGTTATTATCCATATCAGATCATAACATATCCACAACCTAATATACATATTCGCTTAAAAGATATTGGATGGTTCTCACTTGTATCGCCACCCGGTATATTTAATCGGAATGTCTTTTCTGATGCTATTATTGGTATAAGGGCATCTAATACCGGTATTACATTAAGCAATATAATGTTCCAGCAAATAAGAAAGAAACCTTATTCTTTGTCTGGAAATATAAGTAATATAGCATGGGCAGTTCAAGCATCGGCTGATTTATCTAAACTTTATGGTATAAAAATTAATGATCAATGGGGTGAATTCAGAATACAACAAAGTGACAATGGAATAAACATCTCTGGCGGCTATTATGCTGAAATTGAAAACGGACATTTCTATAATTTAAACCAAACGGCTGTTTTGATAAAAAACACAAATCCCTGGCCGTGGTGGAACAGCAACTTGCCACAAATTAAAATTGTAAATAATGAAATGTTAAACGCAACGCATATAGATTTATATAATTTTAATAACACACAAACTTTAATTGACAACAATACAATTATAAATCTATTATATAGAGATAAAAACAGCTATTAGAACACAAAATTTATTAATAAAACCTAAAATCTGTAAAATTTAAAAATCTAACATCAAATAACAAAACCAATAGATTTGAAATAGGCATACAAGCTGATTTATGTAATTGTCTGGCAATTTCTGACAACTCCGTTACGCTAAACAATCCTCCCTGGAAACAAGCGCACGGGATTTGGGCGCGTGCTTCTTTTGGAGCATTGATTAACAGTAATAATGTTTTAGGATCCGGCATGGACTGGTACAGCCAAGGTATTCGATTGGAATTCTCTCCCTCGACTGAGATTTATTGTAATGCCGTAACAAATACTGATAATGCCTTATGGATACATAATAACAATGTAGGGAGTTTACTCATAGGTAATAAATTACAGCTCTACAAAAAGGGAATTCATCTGACTTACAATGGCATTATTGGGCCTCAGCTTATGGCAGGAAATACAAGTTATGACTTATATAATAATTTTACCTACAACTATAATTCAGATGTGGACTTAATGAGAAGTATAGGTACGGTTGGAGAGAATTCCCCTTTTTATCTTAGAAGTTATATAATACCACTATTATTTGTAGATGGTATTACGCTTTCCCCAGCTAATAATATAACACAATATCAATCTTTTTGTGCTACAAATACCTCTCTCCCCCAACTTTCCCCCTTTAGCTTCGCCAATCCTTTTGCTTATGAGAACCGTTGGTTGAACAAGCAAAAGCATCTGCTTTGGTTTAAGGCTTTAAATGACAGTTTATATACTTCTATTAAGGATACGCTTTATATACAATCTATGCAGGATTCTATTACCCAAACAAGTATTCCTGATTTATACCGGTCGGACAGCTTAATGTTTGAAAAAAACTGGTCTTTGGCCTCGGTAAGTTTAAGTTCTGTAATCCCACAGGATGAAATTGAAGAACAATGGAAAAACATAGCTGAAATCATTCTGAATTATTTACCTGTATTCTCTTTAAGCAATGATACGGCCATAGCTATCGCCGACGTCTCAGCCTTAACGACACTGGCTAATCGCTGCCCTTATCAATACGGAGAAGCTGTCATCAAAGCCAGAATATTTATCAATCGTTACATTGACGAAGATTATGAATTCTACGATGACTGCGCATCATACTACATCATGCCGAGATACGAGAATGAAGCACCTCAGATAACGGATACTATTCTCAATATCGAAGTTTATCCCAATCCTGCACAACGCTATCTTTACATAAAGGTGCAAGGGACTAATGACTACATTATACAAATAGAGATTAGAGATGCGTTGGGACAAATTGTATTAAGTGAAACCGCTCATGATATCTTTTCGCCAATAGATATAAGTAATCTTACACCCGGATATTATTTTATAACCATAAACTTCGATGGGAATGAAAAAAACATATCGTTTATTAAGATATAGATTAACATCGTTATTTATTAGCTTCAATATAGTTATTCTCTATATTGTTGCCGTTCTGAGGGGGGCTGCCC
>JAIXKU010000084.1 GCA_026936045.1 Flavobacteriales bacterium | reverse complement strand
GAATACACATAGATTTGCTTTGTTTAATGTATTTTTACAGCGCTGTTAAAAATCGTTAACTAATTATGAAAGCTTCTTTAAACTGGTTAAATCAATATTTACAATACCCGATATCTGCCAAGCAGGCAGCTGAAATACTAACTCAAACCGGTTTGGAAGTGGAAAACATTTCAACG
Organism: Flavobacteriales bacterium; assembly: GCA_026936045.1. Lineage (GTDB taxonomy): Bacteria > Bacteroidota > Bacteroidia > CAIKAF01 > CAIKAF01 > BA4. Next base: position 2,718 of record JAIXKU010000084.1, on the reverse strand, counting down.
ATTAACTCGAATCCAAACGGGTTGGATGGCGTTGTGATCGGAAAAGTAATTGAAAAAGAAAAACATCCCGATGCTGATCGGCTTAGTATTACTAAGGTTGACGTAGGTGGTGATCTATTATTGCAAATAGTATGCGGCGCACCAAATGTTGAGATCGGGCAAACGGTCGTTGTCGCTACAATCGGCACGGCGCTTTCTACATCAAAAGGCCGTGTAGAAATAAAAAAATCAAAAATCAGAGGAGTTGAATCACAAGGAATGATTTGCGCCGAAGATGAAATAGGCATTGGCAACAGCCATGACGGGATTATTGTATTACCCGATAGCATAGAACCTGGCACTCCGGCATCAGCCTACTATGATAAAATATCAGATACCGTAATGGAGTTGAATATCACACCTAACCGTGTGGATGCCACCTCACATATAGGTATTGCTAGAGACATATCGGCATACATGGCTGTTCATGAAAAACCCAATTCATTGCAAATACCGGCTATAGCCAATACCGATTATAAATATAACCAGGCAACTCTCATTCACGTTAGTGTAGGAAATGCAAAGGCTTGTCCACGTTATGCCGGTGCTTATATCCGTAATATCAAAGTTGCGCCATCACCCGATTGGATACAAGAGAAACTGATTAGTATCGGATTAAAACCAATTAACAACATCGTTGATATCACCAACTATGTTTTGTTTGAAACAGGACATCCATTGCATGCATTTGATGTGTCAAGCATTACAGGAAAGCAAATCATCATCCGGTTAGCCAATAAGGATGAAAAAATAGTAACACTCGATAGCATAGAGCGTCAGTTATATCCGGATGATTTGGTGATTTGTGATACAGAAAAACCGCTTTGTATAGCCGGTGTTTATGGCGGTATAAATTCAGGCGTTAAAGATACAACCACCGATATTTTTATTGAAAGTGCCTATTTTTCACCCGAATTTATTCGACGCACTGCAAAGAGACAAGGTCTGCATACAGATGCCTCCTTCCGCTTTGAGCGTGGTGCCGATATACAACAAGTGGATTTTGCGTTGCGTAGAGTTATTGATCTCATCGTAGAAATCACCGGCGGATACGTTGATGGCAGTCTGATTGACATTCTCTCTGAGCCAATTAACCTTTGCGAAATTTCCCTACACTGGGATTATTTGAATCAAATATCCGGTATTCATTTACCACAAGATATCTGTTTACAGATATTGACATCTTTAGGCTTTCATATAACATATAAAGATGAGAAACTGGTTACGGTAACGGTGCCCTCAGCCAAAGTTGATGTGAGACGTGAAGTTGATTTAGTTGAGGAGATTCTACGTATTTATGGTTACGACAAAATTCCACTAGGAAACACATTGACTGCTGTTCTTAAAAATGAACCTGAACTCCCTTTAAGAACCTATAGAAATAAAACGGCTGAATTTTTAATTAGCAATGGATTTAATGAGTCAGTCACGTTGTCTCTCGATCATTCCATATATTATCCAAGTTCGAATGAGCTTGTGTTTGTTGAAAACCCGATTAGTTCTGAATTGGATATTATGCGACCTACGCTGTTATTCTCCATGTTGAAATCTGCTGCTCATAATATTAATAGAAGAAGCACACGTTTACGCTTCTTTGAATTTGGTCGCACGTATATCAAGAAAGCATCTAATCCATACGCCGAAAAGCCAATGCTCGGCCTACTAATGACCGGAGAAGAACATCCAGATGCCTGGTATCATACAAAACAGAAAGTTGATTTTCATAGCATATATGGTGTCTGCACATCTATATTATCTAAGGTTGGTGTCAATCAAGGATGTTTAGAAATAAACAAACAGCCTCCTTTTTATTACGAAACAGCGTTTAATTCTTATGCCGACGAGAAGAAAACAACGTTGTTATATACCTGTGGGAAGATAGCTGCTGCCGTACTAAAAAAAATAGACATTAAGCAAGAGATTTGGTTTGCCGAAATACATTGGAATCACATACTTGAGAACATATCTTTCCATTATCCTCATTTTACCGACTTGCCTAAATTTCCTCTTGTTATAAGAGATTTGGCCATGCTGATAGATCTATCCGTAAGCTATAAGCAAATTGAAAATTTAGTAAGAAAATTATTCAACGAGAAACTTTATGATTTAACCCTGTTTGATGTGTATGAAGGGAAAAATATTCCGAAAGGGAAAAAATCATACGCCATAAGACTTACTTTATATAATGCCGAGAAAACCTTTACAGATAAAGAGGTGGATGAGATGATACAAAAGCTGATAACGACGCTTACGCAGTCATTAGGTGCCGAAATACGTAGTAATCTATAAGAAAAAGTCGCCTACATGAGGCGACTTTTTCTTATCTATATAGATTAATAATTATTTATCTTCGCGATTACCGGTTGTTGTACCGTGATTACATGAAGACTTTCCGCTATTATTACCCTTGCATGATTTCATTTCTGAGGCACTGCATGTTTTTGTTGCGGAGGTCGTTTCTTTTGAACAACAGGATTTTGTTGATTTAGTATCTGTTGCTTTTGTTGAACAATGACTTTCAGCCTTAGTGCTGCAAGTGCCCTTGTCCATACCTTTAGCACAACATGATTTAGTCGCTTTTGTATCTGTAGAAGTTGTATTATTTTGCGCAGACATATACACAAAACCACCTAACAGGATAGCAAATGTTAAAACAAATTTTTTCATACTATTGTCTAG
>JAIXKU010000118.1 GCA_026936045.1 Flavobacteriales bacterium | reverse complement strand
AACAGTTATTGTCTGTCCTGGTGTGACGGTCGCAGGTGTTGCAGATATTGAGGATGTGAGGGCGCCAGAAGCAAGTATTGTGACATCAGTTGATGTGGTTGAAGCGGATGAGAATGAATTTCCTGAAACTGCTCCAGTTCCAGTTGCATTGCCAGCGAAGTTGACTGTGCCGGCTGATCCAGCGGTGTAAGTCCATGAGAACGTTTGACTTCCGCCTGCAGCAATGTTTGCAGATGCGGGGGACGGCCCTGTTGAAAGAGTTGCAGAGCTTGTGCCGCCCAAAGTTAAAGATGAAGGTGCGACATTGTTTACAGCCTCTCCTCCTGTGTTATTTACTGTCATTGAAACAGTTATTGTCTGTCCTGGTGTGACGGTCGCAGGTGTTGCAGATATTGAGGATGTGAGGGCGCCAGAAGCAAGTATTGTGACATCAGTTGATGTGGTTGAAGCGGATGAGAATGAATTTCCTGAAACTGCTCCAGTTCCAGTTGCATTGCCAGCGAAGTTGACTGTGCCGGCTGATCCAGCGGTGTAAGTCCATGAGAACGTTTGACTTCCGCCTGCAGCAATGTTTGCAGATGCGGGGGACGGCCCTGTTGAAAGAGTTGCAGAGCTTGTGCCGCCCAAAGTTAAAGATGAAGGTGCGACATTGTTTACAGCCTCTCCTCCTGTGTTATTTACTGTCATTGAAACAGTTATTGTCTGTCCTGGTGTGACGGTCGCAGGTGTTGCAGATATTGAGGATTGAAGTCCGGGTATGCCTTCATATTTGATAAGATAATAATCATAATCATTACTGCCCATGGAGCGCCCAACTACCAATATATTATTGAGTGAGTCTTTTGCAACTCCGTGTGCATAGTCTTCGTTTCCGCCATTATAGGTTCTTTGCCATAGAACGTTACCAAGAGGACCATATTTCACTGTATAATAGTCCCAATTCCCTCCATTATAAACGCTACCAGTAACTATAACGTTATTTAAAGAATCAACTGTTACGTCGTTTATTTCTAAGAGCTCATTTGATGGTCGAGAACCTACTTTATTAAAATAATTGCTCCAAATTACGCTTCCCGTGGGGGTATATTTTATAGTATATACGGTATCGTTCGAACTTAATCGTCTAAAGCCAGTAACTATTATATTATTATTTAAATCAACTGCTACACTGCTCGCCCTGTTAATTGTACCTGCACTATACGTCCATGGCCCACCGATTAGTGTACCATCTGGGCCATATTTTAATGTAAGATAATTGTAAGTAGTACTCGTAAACTGAGATCGTCCAGTAATAATAACATTGTTATTAGAGTCTACTGCCACTCCACTAGCATAGTCATACCTCCCGCTGTCATATGCTTTTTCCCATAGGACTGTACCATTCTCACTATATTTTATTGTATAGTAATCTGGGTTATCTGAGCTATTTATTGAACTCCCAGTAACAATGACATTATTATTAGTGTCTACGGCAACAGCATACGGATGATCTTCCCTCCCTCGATCATATCTTCTTTCCCAAATAACTTACCAGAGGATCGTATTTTATTGTGTAGTAATCCTTAGTCGTATCTGAAGAACCATCTCTTATGTATCCAGTAACAATGATATTGTTATTGGAATCTACAGCTACCCCATATGCCCTGTTACTGTTGAAATTTCCAAATCTTTTACCCCATATTAAGTTACCATTTGAGTCATATTTAATTGTGTAGTAGCAATGATTAAAAGGCGAAGAAGTACTTTGCGATTTACCAGTAACGATCACATTATTATTAGAATCTACCGCAACAGAATAACCAACATCTATTCTTAAATTATCATAACGTCTTTCCCAAATTAAGTCCCCATCCGCACCATAAACATTAGATAACGATAATATAAAAAAAAATATGAACAAAAAAGTAATTTTTTTCATCCTATTTAAATAAAATAAATCAATATATAAAAGCTTATTAACAATAATGCATAGGTTGAATAATTGTAGTACAATAAAATAGGATAATTTCTCCATATTTTCATACTTCATTTCTAATTTGTAATTAGCAAATTTGACGTTAATAAAATAGTTTTAAAATAACTTTTTATGCTAATTCTCTTATATATACGCTTTCATTACATATGCATCTAAAATCTCACTTGTCTTGACATTAATTATACTCATGTGCTATATAAAATACAAAAACACACATTATCTGTTATTTCTGACATAATCATCTAGCCAAACTTAAACACAGCCATTGGCCTTAATTTTTTCAAGTAAAAATATGGCTCCTTTTTTATCCATTGGTTTGTTGTCATTCCCACATTTTGGAGAGTATATGCATGATGGGCATCCTACACTACAATTACATTCTTCTACCAACTCTAAAGAAGTTCCAACTATTTCATTAAATAATTCATATGCCTTTTCAGAAAGCCCAATCCCTCCCTCAAATCCATCGTATATGAATACTGTAGGCTTTCCAGTAGAGGGATGAAAGTTTGTTGATATACCCCCAATATCCCACCTGTCACACATCACATGAAATGGCATAATGCCAATCATAGCATGTTCTATTCCGTGGAGAGCCCCTCCAAAAATTTCTTTCCTTATATCAACATTCTTTCTTTTAATAAGCATTTCTAGAATATCGTCTTCTTTGGATCTCTTTTCCCATAATTCTTCCTCTACTGAACATGGAAAAGTAAACCAAAATCCAACTGTATCAAATTCAAGAGGAGGCAAGTAAATATTTTTATACCCAATTGTACTGTCCCCCTTCATAATCTTGTATGCATTGTAATTTTCTGTAACTTTAAGATGGCCAACAAACAATTCTAAATTACCAATTGATTTTTTATCAATTATATCAATAACAGAAACAAAGCTTTCTTTTAGCACCTGGGTATAAAAGTCAACATCGGTCTTATTTACTT
>JAIXKU010000233.1 GCA_026936045.1 Flavobacteriales bacterium | reverse complement strand
TAATAATATATTATATTTGTTGCGTAGTTAAATCGATTTGTATGATGATAGCAATCAACAAAAGTTAAATATACGGCTCCTCTCCGGGAACCTTCCTGTTCATACAGATCGGTTAACTACACCCCGGAGTTGGAGCCTTAATTTGTGTAGTTATGAATATTAATGAATTAGGTGACGATTTTGTGGGGTGGAAAACTCCGAATACTTATGACGAGGATTTTTCTTCTCCACCACCAAGATCGGGAGTGTATATGTTAGTGGGTTTAAATGACGATGAATTTAAACGCCGTGAATTATTGTATATCGGAAGTGCAAAATCATTGGCTATACGTTATGAGAAACATGAAGTGCGAAGAGTTTTGCAAAATATATATAAACGTGTAGAGTTTTGGTTTCATGAAGTTGATTTATATCGTAATCGTGAAAAGGAATTAATTAAAAAATACCAGCCTAAATTCAATACACAATGGCGTTAAGAGATCAACCATATTTGCCGCTTTACGTTCAGGATTTTTTAACTGATGAAAAACTGATCGAATGTTCGGCTTCTGCTACTGGAGTTTATATACGTGTAATGTGTATTATGCACAAATCTGATCCTTATGGAATGATTTTGCTTAAGCAAAAAGACAAGCAAACCTCAAGCACGATCCAAAATTTTGCTTTAAAGTTGATTAAGAGTTTGCCTTATGATTTGGATGTCATTAAATCTGGTCTTGAAGAATTAATAAATGAGGATGTTTTACAGATTGAGGATGATAAATTGATACAAAAGCGTATGGTTAAAGACTTTAGCATATCAAATAAACGTGCTGAAGCTGGTAAAAAGGGTGGAGAGAAAACACAATCTGCTAAAGCAAAAGACGAAGCAAAACATCAAGCAAACTCTGAAAATGAAAATGAAAATATAAATATAAATAAGGAGTGTTTATTAAAAGAAAGAGAGACTGAATTTAAAGAATCAGTAAAACAATATTCAAATCAGTATCCCGTTAATATGCTAAAGTCCTTTTGTGATTATTGGACTGAACCAAACAAATCCAAAACAAAGATGAGATTTGAATTAGAAAAGACATTTGAAATCAGCCGAAGGTTAGCGACCTGGGCTTCTCGTGACAAGGCGTTTATTAAAACCGAACACGCGCAATCTGAACCTGCATATTATAAGCCCCTTCCTAAGCTATGAATCCAGAACAAGCAATATTATCCTGTATGCTCAATGATATTGTCATTGCTAAAGAAGCAGTATCACGTTTAGAAGTTTATGATTTTGTTGATGACAAGAACCGGAAGATATTTAATGCTATCCAAAGAAACATCGCTGACGGAGTTATACCTGAGATAATAACCGTAACCAGGCATTGTAAAGAATTAGCAGTTTATATTACTGAGCTTTCATCTGAGCTTTCATCTACGGCTAATTACCAGGCATATATCTCTATTCTGATTGAAGAGGGAAGTGTCCGGAGGTTTCATGAGAGTGCGGCACATATCGTAAACTTAGGCACTATTGAAGAAATCATTGAAAGAATAACCGAAGAATTAAACTTTGTTGAAAATAGGCTTTGCGGAGTTGAAGATTATTCGACTGAAAAGACCGTAACTAAATCACTTATATCTTTTGAAGAACGTGCCATTGGTAAGAACCCAGGCATAAATACACCGCTTCCGAACCTCACGAATTATACCGGAGGATGGCAGCCTTCGGATTTGATAATCATTGCCGCCCGTCCGTCGGTAGGGAAAACGGCCTTTGCTCTGGCTTGTGTTCAAAGTGCTATTGAGCAGAATAAGTCAGTCGTATTTTTCTCATTGGAGATGGCGAGAGAAAGATTAATGGATAGGATAATTGTCGGTTATTCTGGTGTTGATGCTATCAGGTATAAACTTGGCAAACTTGATGAACGCGAACGCGGATTAGTTTATGACGTAGCTGACGGTCTGAAATCAAAACATATTATCATTAATGACCGGGGATCAATAAGCCTGACCGAAATAGAAGCCTTTGCAACGGCGCGACGTAAAGAAAAGAAATGTGATTTAATCATTGTGGATTATCTTCAACTGATGAAAGTCCGTTCTGACAGAAATAAGACCCGCGACGGAGAGTTGTCTGAGATCAGCCGAGGATTGAAGATGCTGGCTCGCGATCTGAATGTTCCTGTCATTGCCTTATCTCAACTTAATCGCCAGGTAGAACAGCGCGGGAATAAGAAACCAATGCTTTCTGATCTTCGGGAATCGGGAGCTATTGAACAAGACGCTGACATTGTTTTGTTGCTTTACCGCGCAGCTTACTACGGAGAAAAGGAAACTATTGTTGATGGGCGTAATGTATCGGCAGCGGGCGTAGGAGAGGTCATCATTGCCAAACATCGCAACGGCAATGTAGGATCAGAGTTTTTTAGCCACAACGAAAGCATGACACGAATAACTGAATATCGCGCACAACCAGACCTGACAATAAATAACTATTATGAAACTGAACCTGTTTTTTAAGCCCCGCCTCAGTCGTCGCATGGCACGGCAGTTGGTAAAGAACTTAATTTTGAGGCTTGACATTGAAGAATTAGTCGAGCATCCTGAGAGTGCAAAGTCCGCAGAGATACGTGCAAAGTACCTTGCAGAGATTGAACGAAGAAACGAAAACGATTTGAGCGCAAAGATATAAAGGAGTAAACTACCCACAAACTAAAGATTTGTGGGCTTTAGACGTAGAATAGCTATCATGTATAGGACACGACAACAATTCCCATCTTTCATGGGTGTTTACATACCCCCATGTAGCAATGTTGAGAGCAGCGTTAACATCTGCATCAGCAACGTTACCACAGTGTGCACAACGGAAGTGCTTGCCGTTCCTAATGCCAATGTGACCGCATTCATGGCAAGTCTGCGAAGTATATGCAGGAGGGATGGCG
>JAIXKU010000034.1 GCA_026936045.1 Flavobacteriales bacterium | reverse complement strand
AATTTCTTCAAACCGGTACATGGAAGCAATATAACATGTCGCCGTATATGCATAATATAGAGCTGAATTTTAATTCTAACGGCACACTTATTTTTAAGAACTTGACAGCAGCGGTGACTGATACTGCCACCTATTCGCTCAGTGCAGGTGGCGAGCATAACTTCTTGGAAATTTTAGGTACACCCACTGTGCAAGGTCAGGTGCCTGCTGATTATAATGGTAAATGGACTATTATTCGCAGAGTAGAAGGTACATTCGCTATTTCTATGCAAAGAGAAGGATATGGCGTTTTGTATCTTGAATTTGTTAACATTTAATTTCCCCTTTTTTATTGGCTTCTTCTAAGCTAAAAACTATATTTTTTTGTCAGTCTTGTGGTGCGCAATCAGCCAAATGGGTTGGTAAATGCTCATCATGCGGCGCATGGAATTCTTATGTAGAAGAAGTCATAGCCAAACCTTCTACGGCTGCTCAACCTTATTTGACAGATCAGACACGAAAACCTTTAGCACGTAAGATTACAGATATTCAGTTTTCGGAAGAGCAACGTATTGATACACTCGATAAAGAACTGAACAGGGTGCTGGGTGGTGGCATTATACCCGGCTCGTTAATACTGCTAGGCGGTGAACCCGGTATAGGGAAAAGCACATTGCTATTACAGATGGCATTGCGCATGAATGGATCAAAGATCTATTATGTCAGCGGAGAGGAGAGCGATCAACAAATTTCTTTAAGGGCACAGCGATTGGGTATTCAGAATGAATCCTGTTTTGTGGTTACGGAAATTTTGCTTGAGAATATTTTACAGATTGTCACACATGATAAGCCGGACATCCTCATCATTGACTCCATTCAAACACTCTATACACAGCTTATTGAATCGTCCGCCGGTAGTATCTCACAGATTAGAGAATGTGCAGGACAACTTTTGAAATTAGCCAAAAATACCGGTATTCCTGTATGGTTAGTTGGGCATATTACCAAAGATGGCAATCTAGCTGGCCCCAAGATGTTGGAACACATGGTGGATGTTGTATTGCAGTTTGAAGGCGATCGCAATCATCTGTTTAGAATCTTACGCAGCAGTAAAAACCGCTTTGGATCAACATCCGAAATTGGTATCTATGAAATGATAAATGAAGGATTGAGGGAAGTGGAGAATCCTTCAGGCGCCTTATTGACACATAAAGATGAAGCTCTGAGCGGAACGGCTGTATGTGTTACCATGGAAGGTATTCGCCCTATACTTCTTGAAATACAAGCGTTGGTTAGCACGGCTGCTTATGGCACGCCCCAACGATCAGCCACGGGTTTTGAAACACGCAGATTGAATATGCTGCTTGCTGTTTTAGAAAAAAGATGCGGGTTTCAACTTAGCATTAAGGATGTGTTTTTGAATCTGACAGGTGGCATAAAAGTAGAAGATCCAGCAATGGATTTGGCGGTGGTTTGTGCCATTCTTTCTTCTAATGAGAACATAGAACTACCAGCGTCCATTTGTTTTGCAGCCGAAGTAGGCCTGACCGGTGAGCTTCGACCCGTTACACGTATAGAACATCGCATAGCAGAAGCGGAGAAACTAGGCTTTAAGCGGATCTATGTTTCAAAGTACAATCTAAAGGGTATTCAGCTCAACAAATTCAAGATACAAATTGTTTCTATTGGTAGAATAGAAGAACTTTATCACCAGCTTTTTCACTAATCCAACCTATTTATATGCTTTATCATGGTAATATAGACTCAAAGTTGCCACGCGTTAAGACCACTATTTTTACCATCATGAGTGCCTTGGCAAAGACGCATAATGCCATTAACCTTTCACAGGGATTTCCAGATTTTCCTATTAATAAGCGTCTCGTTGAAATCGTTACAAAGCAGATGCTTGCCGGTAAGAATCAATACGCGCCCATGCAAGGTATCATAGAACTGCGCGAGGCCATCGCACTTAAAACAGAAGAATTGTATAGCGCTATTTATGATCCGGATACAGAAATAACCATTACCGCCGGTGCGACACAGGCTATTTATACGGCTATTTCCACTTTTATAAGAGAAGATGATGAGGTGATCGTTATAGAACCGGCTTACGATTGCTATGTGCCGGCTATTGAATTAAATGGAGGCGTTCCAAAGTTTGTCAAACTAGAAGACAAAACGTTTCAAATTAAATGGGATAATATAAAGAAACTCATCACGCATAACACACGAGCTATTATCATTAATACACCGCATAATCCGACGGCTTCCATTCTATCGGCTGCCGATATGCATCAGCTTGAGAAATTACTCAAGGGAAGAGATATCATTGTGATTAGTGATGAGGTGTATGAGCATATCGTTTTTGATGGATATGAGCATCAAAGTGTGGCGCGCTATCCCGAACTGGCAGCGCGTAGTATTATCGTTTCCTCTTTTGGTAAAACCTATCATACAACCGGATGGAAGGTGGGGTACGTTTTGGCGCCCTCTAATCTGATGCAGGAGTTTAGAAAAGTACATCAATACAATGTTTTTTCTGTAAATACACCTATTCAATATGCCTATGCCGAATGGCTGAAACAAAAAGATTTGTATAAAGAGTTAGGGGCTTTTTATCAGGGAAAAAGAGATTACTTTCAGAAATTACTTGTCGGTTCACGCTTTGAAATATACCCTTCCTTAGGCAGTTATTTTCAAATATTAGGCTATCAGAAAATAACCGATGAGCATGATGTGGATTATGCCAAACGTATGACAACAGAATATGGCGTGGCGCCTATCCCACTTTCTGTTTTTTATAACAATACATACGACCCTCAATGCTTGCGTTTTTGTTTCGCAAAAGAAAATGATACATTGGAACGTGCAGCCGAAAAATTAGTGAAGATATGATGCCGTCACCTGAGTTAAAAATTGCCATTCTGCAAATACCATTAGCTTGGGAGGCTGTTAATCAGAATTTAGAGAAGATTGAGCAACAATTGGATGCAATAACTCATACCGATATTGTTTTATTACCGGAGATGTTTAGCACGGGCTTCACTATGAATAGGTCTTTGGCACAGGCTGCAGACTACGCTCCGTTACAATGGATGATAAATCAATCCCAAAAGCATGGATTTGCTCTTGCCGGAAGCTATATGATACACGAAGAAGACAAATATTATAATCGTTTTTCTTTTGTATATCCGGATGGGAAGGTTTGCTCTTACAATAAAAAGCATCTCTTCAGCATGGCAGAGGAATCGCACTATTTCACGCCGGGTTCAGAACGTGTCATGCTCTCATTTAAAGGATGGCGGGTTGCACTGTTTGTTTGTTATGATTTGCGTTTCCCTGTATGGAATCGCCGTACGCCCAATTTTGATTATGATCTGGCATTGTATTCAGCAAACTGGCCGGAAAGGAGAAGTTTGGCCTGGCGCTCATTATTACCGGCACGTGCTATTGAGAACCAAAGTTTTGTGGCAGCAGCTAATCGTATCGGATTAGACGGGCATCACATTCTACATAGCGGCGACTCCATGATTCTTTCTCCCATTGGTAAACCCATTGCCGTAGCACCGGCTTTTACACCGGTTGTTCTTGAGGCTACCCTTCGGTACGATACATTAGAACAAATTCGTCAGAATTTGCCATTTTTTAACGATAGAGATTCTTTCACGCTTAATTGAAACGTATAAAATTACTAACTTAGCATTTTGAAGAAAAAGATTACAAACACTAATGGGTAATGTCATGGCTAAAAATCAGATTCAGCAAGAACCCGTATCACCTAATCAAATTAACGCCGGTACAATCATTCATGGTAATATCGTTTGCAACGGCAATATCCGTATTGACGGTAATATGAAAGGAAAGATTGAATGTTCAGGAAAAGTGGTTATCGGTAATACGGCTGTCATAGAAGGTGATATAGTTTGTGCTAATTTGGATATGATGGGACAGGTGACCGGAAATATTTTTGTTGCTGAAAAAACAGCATTGAAAGCAACAGCCAGATTAATGGGTGATTTGCAAACCGGTACATTATCTATCGAACCCGGCTCTGAATTTAATGGGAAATGCACGATGGCAGCTAATTTAGACCTTGCTTCCATGCTGGCAAATAAAAAAGAAACTCTCCTTGCCTAATAACAAGAAACCTCTTAATGATTATCTGAAATATTCCGGACTGGCATTTCAAATGCTGGCCATTATTGCTATTGGCATCTTTATAGGGATGCGTTTAGATACCTACTTTCAAAACACACAATCCGTCTTTACCGTTATTTCTGCTATTTTATCTATACTTTTGTCTCTCGCTTTGGTTCTAAAAGATTTTATCCGAAAGAAATAATCTATGACAGAAAATACGTCGCCCAAATACTCGGCCATCCGCTATTATTTTTTATATCTGACGGTGTTTACCATCGGCCTTTTGGCAATCTATTATTTCTTCCGTAATAGTATGCCGATGAGTGCCATGTACGTTATTCCCGTATTTTATTTAGTTACGGCTGTTTCTCATTTGTTACTCAAGCAATCGCTCATCGGTGCCGGACGCAGCTTCCTTATGAATTTTCTTTTAGGTATGACCATCAAGATGTTTGCCTATCTTGTCTTTTTGGCGGTAATGATGATGGGACTGAAAGAAACATCTGTTATGTTTATTGCAACTTTCTTCATCTGTTATGTGCTTTTTACGGGCTTTGAACTTATGATGCTAAGACCATTGATGAAAAGATAGCACATTCTGACTGTGTGCTTAATCACGTCTCTAAATCTACTCATTCCTTCGTAAGATATTTAGCATCAGTTCCTTGCTTTAAAAAATTAAAATTGAGGAAAAATAATAACTTGATTGGCTATTCTATTCGTATTTTCTTACTTTTGCGGTCTGAAAAACAGACTTAGAAGTTATTTTGTAATATGTCAAAGGTGCGCGTGCTAAATATATCAAGGGTTTTAATGGTGTTGCTGCTTGTGGGGTTGCCTATTTTGAGCCGGTCACAGCAGCAAGGAGATGAAGACCGTTTATCTGAAGGACCGGAGCCCATTGCAGAAAAAGAATTAGATTTTAGTGCGTTTATTCAGCATCACATAGCCGATGATTATTTGTTTCACATAGCCGGTGATATAGCGGTACCGCTTCCAGTTATTATTTATGAATCGGGTAAAGGTTTTGATATGTTCCTTTCCAGTGCATTTCATCATACTGATGAGAATCACTTGTCTCGTGGCAGATACCTCTATCATCACGGAAAGTTATTTATTCCCGACCTAAATGCCGACGGCACAGTACAAATGGGTGAAGATGGTCATTTGGCAGGCAAACACGAAGCAACGCTTGGTGATTTAATATCCGGAAACAAGCATGTGTTTTACAATTTCTCCATAACAAAGAATGTATTTGGCTTATTGTTGGGTGTTTCATTGCTTATGATCATATTCTTTTCAGTGGCATCAAAATATAAGTCACGTCCAAATCAGGCGCCTAAAGGCTTTCAGGGAATGATGGAGGTGATAATCCTTTTTATTCAGAATGATGTAGCACGTCCTTTTATTACAGAAAAGAAAGTCAATCGTTTTCTGCCTTATCTCTTGACGTTATTCTTCTTTATCTTGATTAATAACTTACTAGGTCTTATACCTATTTTCCCTGGAAGCGCTAACGTAACAGGAAATATTGCCATTACCATGTCATTAGCCGTATTGTCTTTGTTGATGGTTATTATCAATGGAAACAAACATTTTTGGGGCCATATCATTAACCCTCCGGGTGTACCGCTTGTTGTTAAGTTTTTATTGGTACCCATAGAGTTGATAGGTATTGTTACCAAATCATTCTCCTTGATGATTCGTCTTTTCGCTAATATTACGGCCGGACATATTATCATCATGAGCATTATAGGCATTACCTTTATTATTCAAAGTTATGCGGTGGGCATTGTTACGTCCTTGTTTTCTGTAGCAATGTTCACTTTGGAGGTATTGGTAGCATTTATTCAGGCTTTTATTTTTACATTATTAACGGCTCAGATGATTGGGCAGGCTGTTGATGAAGGACATCACGCAGAGGTTAAATCATCACATCACTAATGGAATTTTTAATCACATATAAACACACGTTATGGCTAATTTGCTAAACATTTTGCTCGAATCTTGGGGCCCGTTGGGTGCAGGTATTGGAGCTGGCCTTGTTGCTATTGGAGCAGGCTTGGGTATCGGACAAATTGGTGGTCGTGCCGCTGAAGGTATTGCCCGCCAACCTGAATCAGCTAACGATATCCGTGGAACCGCCATCATCCTTGCTGCCTTCATCGAAGGTGTTGCATTGTTTGGCGCCGTTATCTGTTTCTTGGCAATGAACGCCTAAAAAGTTCACGAAGACAGGCCGAACGGTTGGTTTGGCTGTCTTCTTTTAAAAAAAAAGAATTTAAAGCATTAATAAAAAATATAAACTATGGAATTACTAAATCCAAATGTAGGCTTGGTTTTTTGGATGATGATTTCATTCTTACTTCTTCTTGCTTTGCTTCGCAAATTTGCATGGAAGCCTATTCTTTCAGCCATTAAAAGTAGAGAGGAGTCTATTCATAAAGCGCTTAATGCAGCTTCTGAGGCAGAGAAAAAACTAAGTTCACTCAAATCAGAAAACGAAGCCCTGTTGGCGCAAGCAAAGAAAGAGCGAGATGAGATTTTAAAGGAAGCGCGCGAAGCACGTGAGCACATGATTTCTGAAGCGAAAGAAAAGGCGCAACAAGAAGCCGGTTTGTTATTGGCATCTGCTCGCGAAGGTATTCAAAATGAAAAAATGAAAGCTATTACCGACCTGCGTAATCAGGTGGCTGTGCTTTCAATTGAAATTGCAGAAAGAATTCTGAAAGAAAGACTTTCGGATGAGCATAAGCAAAAAGAAGTAATGGATTCTATTTTAAAAGAAGTAACGCTGAACTAATACTATGCAAGGATATTCTGTTTTAGCCTTACGCTACGCCCAATCACTTGCTTCATTAGCCGCTGAAAAGGGTATTCTTGATGCCCTGTACAGCGATATGCAACAAATTGAGAAAATATTTGATGCAGATGCGGAACTGAGGGCTTTTTTGCGTAGCCCGGTTATTCATACGCTTAAGAAACAAGCCGTATTGGCTAAAATTTTTGGTACGCATACCAATACATTAACAGCCGCTTTCATAGATAAACTGGCTTCATCTCGTCGTGAAATGTATTTAGGTGAAATTGCTAAAGCCTTTATAGCACATTATAAAACGATCAAAGGCATTTTGTCTGTGCATGTAACCTCTGCTATTGCTTTAAGCAATCATCTGCGCAAGCAGATATTGAAAAATTGAAGACCAATGTCCAGTATGCTAAAGCATCAAACATTGAACTAATAGAAAAGTAGATCCATCTATTATTGGCGGATTAATCATTCGTATTGATGATAAACAAATTGATGCCAGCTTTGCTTCGCAAATACATCCATACAGAAGAGCATTTGAAGATCACCCTTATATAATTGAATATTAATAACGCATAATTAAAATATATGGCAGAAATTAAAGCAGCAGAAGTAACAGCCATCTTACGCGAACAACTATCAGGTCTGAAAGGTACAGCTGAGTTGGAAGAAGTAGGTTCCGTACTGCAAATTGGTGACGGTGTAGCACGTATTTATGGATTAAATAATGTAGAATCCGGTGAGTTGGTTGAATTCCATAACGGATTAAAAGGTATTGTGCTTAACCTGGAAGAAGACAACGTAGGTATTGTGTTATTGGGAGATGTTCAGGGGATTAAAGAAGGCGATACCGTTAAGCGTACCAAACGAATTGCTTCGATTCTTGTTGGAGAAGGCGTAACAGGTCGTGTCATTAACACATTGGGTGAGCCTATTGACGGTAAAGGCCCATACAGGGCGAGACAATAGAAATGCCTTTAGAACGTAAGGCGCCCGGTGTTATTTTCCGCCAGCCGGTTAATGAACCATTGCAAACAGGTATTAAAGCGATTGACGCGATGATTCCTATCGGCCGTGGTCAGCGTGAGTTAATCATTGGTGACCGACAAACCGGAAAGACTGCAGTAGCCATTGATACAATTATCAATCAGAAAGAATTCTATGATCGTGGCGAACCCGTATTTTGTATTTATGTGGCCATCGGTCAAAAAAGCTCTACTGTAGCAGCGATTGCTAATACATTAGAAAAAGCCGGCGCCATGCCTTATACAATTATCGTTTCGGCTTCCGCATCTGATCCGGCTCCCATGCAATTCTATGCGCCGTTTGCCGGTGCTGCTATTGGAGAATATTTCCGTGATACAGGCCGCCCTGCATTGATTGTGTATGATGATTTGTCAAAACAAGCTGTGGCATATCGTGAAGTATCATTATTACTTCGTCGTCCACCCGGTCGTGAAGCCTATCCCGGTGACGTGTTCTATTTGCATAGCCGTTTATTGGAGCGTGCAGCCAAAGTAATTGCCAATAACGAAATTGCTGCCAAGATGAATGACTTGCCTGAATCTCTCAAAGGTAAGGTAAAAGGCGGTGGTTCACTTACTGCGTTGCCTATCATTGAGACACAAGCAGGTGACGTATCAGCCTATATCCCAACCAATGTGATATCTATTACCGACGGTCAGATATTCTTGGAGTCTAACCTGTTTAATGCCGGTGTTCGCCCCGCTATCAACGTAGGTATTTCCGTATCACGTGTTGGAGGTAATGCACAAATTAAATCCATGAAAAAGGTAGCCGGCACATTGAAACTAGACCAAGCACAGTACCGCGAATTGGAAGCTTTTGCTAAGTTCGGATCCGATTTGGATGCTGCCACCAAGTCTATTCTTGATAAAGGTGCCCGAAACGTGGAAATCCTTAAGCAAGGACAGTATTCGCCACTTACGGTTGAAAAACAAATTGCCATCATTTATGCAGGAACTAAGAACTTACTTCGCTCCGTGCCTGTAAATAAAGTAAAGGAATTTGAAAATGACTACTTGACAGTCTTGGAAGCAACAAATAAAGAGGTGCTCAACAGATTGAAGAAAGGGGAGTTTAATGATGAGATAACAGCTATTTTAGAGGCTACGGCTAAAGATGTTGCAAGCAAATATCAAGCAAAATAAGGAAATTGAATTATGCCAAATCTTAAGGAAGTACGAAGTCGCATCAGTTCGGTAAATTCTACCCAGCAAATTACCAGTGCTATGAAACTCGTGAGTGCCGCTAAGCTGAAAAAGGCACAGGATGCTATCACAAAAATGCGTCCTTATGCCGGCAAGCTTCGTGAAATTCTTGAAAACTTAAGTCAAAGTATTGATACATCTGAAGGTATCTATTCGCGCCAATCAGAGCCGAATAAAGTATTACTTGTCGTTGTAACGTCTAATCGCGGCCTTTGTGGTGCTTTCAATGCCAATATTATCAAGAGAGCTAATCGGGCCATTGAAACGACTTATGCTTCGGCTTATGCATCAGGTAACTTGCAAGTGCTTACTATTGGTAAAAAAGCCACCTCTTATTTCTCAAGAAAACAAGGGATTAATTATATTGGCTCACACGATGAGTTGTTTGGTAATCTGACCTTTGAATCGGTTATTCCTGTTGCTGAAAAGACTATGCAGATGTTTAGTAAAGGCGAAATTGATAAGGTTGATTTTATTTATAATCAATTTAAATCCGCCGGTTCTCAAATCATCACCATGGAGCCATTCCTACCGGTGACACCGCCTGCTAGGACCGATACCGAAAATAATAGTACCGCCGAATATATTTTTGAGCCATCAAAAGCTGAAATCATTGACAATTTAATCCCTCTCTCATTGAAAACACAGTTTTTTAAGGTTCTGCTTGATTCTGTAGCGTCTGAGCATGGCGCTAGAATGACGGCCATGCATAAGGCCACTGATAATGCGTCAGAGTTGCTTAAGAGCCTAAAACTCAGCTATAACAAAGCAAGACAGGCGGCTATTACCAACGAGATATTGGAAATTGTTGCCGGTGCCGAAGCATTGAAAGGCTAAACTTTTGTAATTAATCTTATTATTCTTTGTCGTTCAGTGTGTTTTGAACAAGATAATGCTCTTACATTTTGTAGGTTTGCTGTATGAATAACTTGAGATGGATAGATACGCATGCCCATCTGTATGATGAAGCATTCCATACCGATAGACAGGAAATGATTGATCGTGCTGTTTCTGCCGGTGTGCAAACCATGCTCTTACCCAATGTTGACAGTACAACGGCAGATGCATTGCATCAGTTAGTTTCAGAGAATCCATCTAGCCTTAAGCCAATGATGGGCTTACATCCCTGCTCGGTAACAAGCAAGATAAATGAAGAACTAGCAGCGATTGAGGCCTATGTCCTTGCGAATAAATCAAACTATGTTGCTATTGGAGAGATTGGGCTTGATTATTATTGGGATAAGACGTTTATTGCAGAGCAAAAAGAGGCTTTTATTCGGCAAGCGGAATGGGCTAATCAACTTCAAATACCAATAGCCATCCACTCGCGCGAATCAATAAATGATTTGATTTTGATACTAAGCCAATCTATTCGGGTTGAGAAGGCCGGAGTTTTTCACTGTTTTACCGGAAGTCTTGATCATGCATATAAAATCCTTGATTTAGGATTCTATTTGGGCATTGGCGGTGTGCTTACTTTTAAGAATGCCTCTATTGCCAAAGTAATTCGTTCCATAGGGATTGATCATCTTGTTTTAGAAACGGATGCGCCTTATTTGGCTCCGACACCCTATCGTGGCAAGAGAAATGAGTCCTCTTATATTCCAATTATCGGACAATATCTATCAGAGCTTTGTAAAATACCTATTGAAGAGGTAGCTCGCAAAACAACAGAGAATGCCTTGAAATTATTTAACCTTTCAGATACGTCTTATGCTTAAACCAAAACCACATATTCTGATTTTATATACCGGAGGTACCATTGGCTGCTTCGAAGACCCTTCTACACGTAGCCTTCTGCCGGTAGAGTTTGCTGCCTTACATCACTTTATCCCGGAATTAAATCTGATTGATGCAACATTGGAGGTGCGATCAATCAATCAGCCCAAAGATTCGTCTGATATGCAGCCTGAAGATTGGCGATGGATTGTAAAGCAAATAGAACAGGATTATGAAAGAGTGCAAGGGTTTGTTGTTTTGCATGGTACCGACACAATGGCTTATACGGCATCAGCTGTAAGCTTCATGATTGAAAACTTAAAAAAGCCGGTTGTGTTTACAGGCTCTCAGTTACCCATAGGTAAAATACGTACGGATGGTAAAGAAAATCTCATCACGGCTATTGAGATTGTAGCTGCTTATATCCAAGATGAGCCGGTTGTGCCGGAAGTAACTATCTATTTTGAACATAAATTATACAGGGCTAATCGTACGTTTAAGTATAGCGCTGAGCATTTTAACGCTTATCAATCACCAAATTATCCGCCATTGGCAGAGGTAGGCGTGCATATTGACTATCACAACTCATTTATTTCAAAATTAAACACCGGACCAACCGCTTTTTATTACGAATTGCAAAACGATATTGCGATCTTTCCCTTGTTCCCCGGATTCTCACAGCGATTAGCCGAACATATCTTTTCTTTACCTACTTATGCTATAATTCTACATACATATGGTTTTGGGAATGGCCCAATTCTACCTTGGTTCTTTGACCTTTTAGCTAAAGCTAATTCAGATGGCGTGATACTGCTTAATATTACTCAGTGTCCACAGGGTGCTGTTCAGATGGGGAAATATATCACCAGTGTTGAATTAGAAAAAGCAGGCGTCATAAGCGGTCTGGATATGACTTTAGAAGCTGCCATTGCTAAATTAATGTATTTGGGGGGCAGATATCCTAAGGATACTAAAAGAATTAAGCAGGCATTACAACAAGCGTTACGAGGTGAGCTCTCGCTGATTAAAGCATAACATTATTCAGCCAAGATAAACTCAACACGCCTGTTTTTAGCACGTGCCTCTTTTGTATCGGCCGGATCCAAAGGCTTACTTTCACCATATCCCACCACACGAATGATACGAGATTCTGCAAAGCCGGCTTTAACCATGTATTCCTTAACAGCATTGGCTCGACGTTCAGAGAGTCTCTGATTGTAGGCATCGTCGCCGATATTATCAGTATGTCCGGCAATTTCAATCTTAATATTTGGATACTTATTAAGTAATTCAAGTGCTCGGTTTAATTCTGCTTCTGACTCAGATTTCAGATTGTACTTGTCGAAATCAAAGAATACATTATTGAGTGTTAACTTAACACCCGGCTTTACCTTATCAAGATAAATAACTTTTTCTACCAGTTTAAAGCCTTCGGGTATAACTAAATCAAAGTTCTCTGAGTGGAATAAATACCCTTCTGACTCTACAGCGATGCCATAATTCTTTCCTGAGGGTAAAGAGGTCATAAAGCCATCAGCATTAGCCTGTACTTCTACTTCAAATACTTCTTGTCCGGTGCTGTTATCGGTTATATTTACAACACCTTTAATATACTCATCTGTTTCTTTATCCTTTAGAGTACCTTTAAACAGTACCAATTGGAAGTCTTTGATGGCTTTCTTCTCAAATGGGCGAATGCAATAGATATCTTGTTTGCCATAGCCGTTCTCTTTTACGGATGAGAGATAGGCATTTTTCCCGTCAGCAGTTAAAACAAAGAAAACATCATCATCCGAGCTATTGATAGGATAACCCATATTTACCGGTGTTTTCCATTGTCCATCTTTTAGTTCTGTTTCAAAAATATCATAACCTCCCATGGAGTTATATCCTTTTGAACTAAAGTATAAGGTTTTGCCGTCCGGATGCATAAATGGCCCATCTTCATCGTATGGCGTGTTGATGCCGGGACCTAAGTTTACAGGTTCACCCCATGTTTGATCAGACTGTAACTCGCTCTTCCAAATATCTTTTCCACCCAATCCGCCTGGACGGTCTGAAACAAAATAAGCTGTTTTGCCATCATAGGAAATAGTAATATGTGATTCATTATACTTTTTTGTATTAATCAAACCGGGTAATGATTTCGGTGTGCTCCAAGACTCACCTTCACGTTTTGAATAATAAATATCACCATTGTTTGATGATTGATATAAATATAACGTATTGCCATCGAGGGAAAGACTAACAGACGCGCTGTGTTTCTTATTTTGATTTAAGGGCATCGGCATACGAGTAGGCTTTGACCATTTACCATCTGATTCATGCGTAGATTTGTAAACGTTTTCATAGTAATCAAAGTCAAAGTTAGACACCGTACGCTTAGATCGTTTTTTAGTTTCATCTATGGGTCGGCGGCTGGTATATATTAATACAGTTTCATCCGCTTTGATCAATGGTACATATTCAGCATAAGGCGTATTTATAACGTCTCCAAGATTAACCACCTCGTATTCATCTTTTTGAATAAGCTCTTTTCCGCTTTTACATTCCTCTATTCGCTTAGCCACCATTTTTAAAGTATCCGCATTAGAAACTTGGGACTCAAACAAATCATAGGCCTGTATGGCTTCATCAAATTTGAGCTTTTGCTGGGCAGCTAATCCCAAAATATAGTTATAATCCTTTGGGAGAGTAGCACCTAACTCACCAGCTTTACGCGCAAAAGGATAGGCTTTATATTTCTCATACGAGTTTACATAACAGTATGCAATCTTATAATTTAACAAGGCATTATTGGGGTTTACCTCATTCGCATCCAAATAAAAGAAAAGCGCTTCATTGTATCCGCGTGTTGCACCATAAAAAAAGGCGTCACCCTTTTTTAGACACTTCTTTGCAAAACGAAGTTCCTTTTTCTTATTGGGAAAATTTTCTTTCGTAAATTCCACATTCTGAGAGAAACAGACAAGAGAAAGACTTATTAGGGCAATAGTAGTTAAGATCTTCATAATAATCTTAATTAGGTTTTTATCAATTACTTGGTCAATTTTAATCCAGCAAAAGTAAAAAAATTATTGAATTACCAAGAGAACCATAGCAAAGCGACGGATTAAATATTAACGTGTAATTGTTAATTTGATATTAGTGTTCCAGCCCCCTATTGTTAGGACATGTTTTGACAAATTTCGGTTAAATTATTTAAATTATCTACATTTGTTTTATCCCCCAATAAAGACGCCTCATTGAGCAAGGCTGATTTTTTTTTCAGCCCCTCTTCGAGGAAAGTTTTTTGATTGTATTCTTCAATAAATTTATTTGGTGTTTTATATTTTAATGAACCATGTATTCTTTCATTGTTATAGCAATGCATATATCTATCAATAGCGCATTTCACCTCGTCAAAGGATGTGTATTCATTCCTGGATAAAAATTCACGTTCTAAGATGCTGTGGAAAGCTTCTATATGCCCATCATCTTCTGGTGTAGCTATATTCGTAAATTCATGTTTAATACCCTGATAGTAAAAGTAAGCTCGCACATCATTGGCTATAAATTGAGAACCATTATCACTTCTAATGGTTATTGATTTAAAATGAGGTATTAAGGGTTTTACTTTTTCCCACAACATGATTACATCTTTTTTCTTTATACTACGTTTAAAAATGTGACCAACAATTTTTCTACTATAAACATCTATAATACTTAATAAATAAGCGTTTTTAGACTCTTCATGGATATAAATATATTTTATATCCATTTCAAAATAGTGTAATGGTTTTTCTACTTTTGGCTTTCTAAATTGAATGAACTTTCGCTTGCCACTCGATTTAATGAATTGTTTTTTTAAAAGCGAGTCGGCTTTCATTAAACGATAAACTTTCTTTTTATTTATATGGTAACCATCTGCTTGTAGCTGCTTTGTTACTTTTAAGTAACCATATGTAAAACATTCATGTGCTATTAATTCTTTGATGCGTGGTATTATTGTTTCATTCTTTACCCACTTTCCTTTGAATAAAACGCTTTGTGTTGGTTTTCTGCCTCTTGGAGTATTAGAGCCTTTATAATAGTAGGAGCTACGCCCAACTTCGGCTAAATTACATAATTCCATAGTTGTAAAATCTGCTGAGTTGAAAGAATTAATTACTTGTTGTTTTTCGCTTGACGTTGGTTGACTTTTTTTAAAAGCTCTTCCTTAAACTCAATGTATAAGGCTTGTTTAGCAACTAATTTTTTTAGTCTTTCATTCTCAATTCGTAATTCCTTTAATTCAGGATCTATTTTAGAACCGTATTTAAGGGCTTTAGTTCCTCCTCCAACTAACTTATCTTTCCAACGATAAATAGCTCTTGCTGATATACCGTGTTTGTGTGCACTTTCTGTAAATCCATTTTGTTCAGCTTCTTTTACAATATCAACTTTTTGTTCAATTGTAAAGCGTTTCTTTTTTGTTTCCATGTTACTTGTTTTTAAAGTTAAAAACTTTGTCGTAACATGTCCAACTATTTAAGGGGTTAGAACAATTAGAATATCAGTGTTTTCAATGCTTATATAAGATTTTACTTTGTTATCCTACCGGAGGAAAAATAATAAGTTCGATAATATTTTTCATCCAAGTTGCTGATTATCACTCCTTTTTTACTCGAAGAATGAACAAAGTACCCTTTATTAATATATAACCCGACGTGCCCGACGCGTGAGGTATTGATTTTAAAAAATACCAAATCGCCTTCTCGTAAATCTGATTCTTTGAGAGCTTTAGCTTGTTGCCATTGTGCATGGGCGTTATGTTCAAGTTGGATATTATACACCTCAAGATATAGATTTTGAACCAAGCCCGAACAATCGGTCCCTTGAAGCGTATTTTGTCCGTAAGCATAAGGTGTATTTATCCACTTTGCTATGGATAGAATAAATCTTTGATTACATCCTTGCTCTAACGGCACACCCAAGTACTTAGAATAATAATCAATAAATTTTTGGTCTGATAATCCTTCGGACGATGGTGACTTATTATCATGAGCAAGTTGCTTTGTTTTACATGAAATACTTAATAAGACGATTATGCTAAGTGCATAGTATATTTTACTTTTGAACATCTGCAGAATGATATGACGTATCAAAGATCAACAAAAGGAGCTGTTAAACATTTTGGCGAGAAAAAGATTATTCACATCATAACGTGTATTAGTATCTTTGTTGTTAATGGAAATACCCACACATATATGTCATTTGATACGTTCATTGCCGAATGATCCAGGCGTATATCAGTTTTATGATAAGAAAGGAACAATTTTATATGTAGGGAAGGCTAAATCCTTAAAAAAAAGAGTGAATAGCTATTTTATGCGCAGTGTCAACCAAACGGCTAAAACACGCCGCATGGTTGAACAGATTGACGATATACGCATTGTGGTTGTCATGACGGAATTAGATGCGCTTTTACTTGAAAATACCCTTATCAAAAAATACCAACCTCGCTACAATGTTTTATTGAAAGATGATAAAACATACCCTTGGATATGTATTAAGAATGAGCCTTTTCCTCGCGTATTTGCTACTAGAAACCGCATGGCGGACAATTCTCTTTATTTTGGGCCATATCCTTCCGGTAAGATGATGCATACGTTGATAGATTTATGCCATCAGCTGTTTCCCATACGCACCTGTTCATTAGCCTTAACGCCGGCGAATATCAAAGCAGGGAAGTTTAAATCTTGTTTGGAATATCAAATAGGTAACTGCAAAGCACCCTGTATCGGGTTACAGGATGAGACGGCATACGACGCCATGATTCAGCAGGTGAAAGAGATACTGAAGGGGAATATCCAGTACTTAATCCAAACCCTGAAAATGCAGATGCAAAAGCAGGCGCAGGTGTATGCTTTTGAGGAGGCTCAGAAGACAAAAGAAAAAATTGCGATTTTGGAAAAATATAAATCTAAAAGTATTGTAGCTCATCCAAGTATTCGCGACGTGGATGTGTTTAGCTGCATGTCTGAGCAGCATTATTTTTATGTACATTATTTACGTGTTATAGGTGGGCTTTTGGTTCATAGTTTTACGCTTGATATGAAAGTTAAGCTTGATGAACCACCGGAACAACTGTTAAGCATGGCTATTTTTGAGATTCGCCAAAAATTTAACAGCCAATCGCCTGAGATTATAGTGCCTTTTAAACCGGATTTAGAATTAGAAGGGCTGCATTATACCGTTCCAAGCAGGGGAGATAAGAAAGCTCTACTCGATTTGGCTTCACGCAATCTATCATATTATTTGCGTGAAAAGGCCAAACAAATAGAGATTAAAGACCCGGAATCCCATACAAAACGTATTCTTGAAACCTTAAAGAAAGACTTACGCCTTAAAGACCTACCGACGCATATTGAATGTTTTGATAATTCTAATTTTCAAGGCGATTACGCCGTTTCGGCTATGGTTTGTTTTAGAGATGCCAAACCAAGCAAGAAAGATTACAGGCATTTTAATGTAAAGACGGTAAAGGGAGCTAATGATTTTGATACAATGAACGAAGCTGTAACAAGGCACTACAAAAGGGTGTTGGATGAGCAACTGCCCTTGCCTCAATTGCTTGTTATTGATGGCGGTAAAGGCCAATTATCTGCTGCTGTAGAAGCCCTGGAGCAGTTAGGTATAAGTGGTCGTCTTTCAGTGATAGGTATTGCTAAGCGTCTTGAAGAGATATATTATCCTAACGACAGTCTGCCGTTATATTTAGATAAGAAATCGGAATCGCTAAAAGTCCTACAGAGTATTAGAAATGAGGCGCATCGCTTTGGCATTACCCATTATCGGAAGCGGCATGAAAAAGGGCTGATTAAGACTGAGTTGGAACAAATAAAAGGCATTGGCAAGACAACAGCAGAGTTGCTACTTACCCATTTTAGATCGGTGGATACTATTAAAGAAGCCTCTGAAGACGATATAGCTGAACTGATAGGTCATGCTAAGGCGCGACTTGTTATAGCCTATTTTAAATACAAAGACAGAGGTGCATCATCCAGCACCTGAAAAACAGCATTAAGCCTTTTCTGAAAGCATCTTTTAGGAAATATTATACTACTGTCAGCCTTATAATAAGTTGAATTGTTTTATTTTAGCTTTCGCTTTTGCGCTATGTCTAAGATTAAATATTATTATAATACAAAATCATTACGCTATGAGCGTTATGAGGAAGGATGGAAAAAGAAAACCCTTAAAGTGTTGTATGTTTTGGCTACAGGCATAGTGTTTGCAACGGTTGTTATTGCTTTTGCATATCAATATCTCGACTCGCCCAAAGAGAAACAATTAAAACGAGAGATAGCCAATTTGGAATTTAATTATGCGCTTCTAAATAAAAAGTTGACACAGGTGGAAACGGTGTTGGCCGACTTACAGGATCGTGATGATAATATCTATCGTGTAATTTTTGAGGCAGAGCCTATACCAAGTGAAATTCGCCAAGCGGGATTTGGTGGTATCAATCGGTATCAGAAACTGGATGGATTCGATTATAGTGAGATGATCAAACAACTCACAAAACAAATAGACAAACTTTCCAAACAAACAGTAATACAAAGCGAATCGTTGGATGCTATTTGGGAGCTGGCCAAAAATAAAAAGGTTATGTTAGCCTCTATTCCTGCTATCCTCCCGATTCAGAAGAAGCATTTGAAGCAAAAAATCAATACATCCGGTTTTGGTCATCGTATAGATCCGATATATAAAACGATAAAATTTCATGCAGGAATGGATTTTGTTGCAGACATTGGTCAGCCGGTGTTTGCAACAGGGAATGGGAAAGTGGTTTTTGCCGGTCTCGATGATTCCGGTTATGGTATTCATGTAATCATAAATCATGGTTTTGGCTACCAAACCCTGTATGGCCATTTTTCAAAATTAAATTGCAAAGAAGGCCAAAGTGTTAATCGAGGTGATTTGATAGGTTTTGTTGGGAATACAGGGAAATCTGTAGGGCCGCATTTGCATTATGAAGTGCATAAAAATGGTGCCCCGGTGAATCCGATTAATTATTATTTCAACGATTTGAATGCCCATGAGTATCAGCAGATTTTGGAAGCGAGTCAACATCCATCTCAGTCATTTGACTAACAGTCAGCCTTATGGAAGATAAGAAAAAGAAATATAAAGATTTTTGGCGACGCTTTAGAACGAAGTACCGTGTGCAAATTATCAGTGAAGAGCATTTTGAAGAAAAAGCGACATGGCGGCTATCGGCAATGAATATCGTCATTGGGCTTTCTGTTGTGATGATTCTTATGATTTTTCTTACGATTTATTTAGTAGCCTTTACTAATCTACGTGAATACATACCAGGATATGCAGATTCTCAGACCAAACGAAAATTAGTAGAACTGGCAGCTGTGTCTGATTCACTCGAGAAGAAATCATTGGCAATGGATCGCTTTCTTGTCAATCTAAGATTATTTATTGAGGGTAAGGATATGCCTGATTCCATGATGTATGAAATGGATACAACGCGTAACTATAGTTCCATAGAGTATGTGCATTCAAAAGATGACTCCATCTTAAGACAAGAAGTGGCTGAAGCAGACCGTTATAACCTTGCGTCAACTTCACGTAGTGATGCCGGCTCGTTGACAGGTATTTTGTTTTTTACACCACTTAGAGGCGCTGTAACACAGAACTTCGATAAGGAATTGGGTCATATAGGCGTAGATATTGCATCAAAGAAAAATGAAGCGGTAAAGGCGGTATTGAATGGTACTGTGGTACTCTCCACATGGACATCTGATGCCGGCTATGTCATGGTGGTTCAGCATGCCGATCAGTTGATTTCCGTATATAAACATAACGCCGTATTATTGAAGAAAACTGGCGCTTTGGTTAAATCAGGAGAGCCAATCGCTATTATAGGTAACTCGGGCCAACATACCACAGGCCCGCATCTGCACTTTGAATTATGGCATAAAGGCATACCGATGAATCCGGAACGTTTTATGCAATTCTAATAAATAAATCTTATTGTCCTAAGGCGTAGCGGCTGAATGCTGTTACAGTTAAATCCTTATCAGCTTTCTGAAGATATTGTGCAACACTTAATTTATTGTCCTTGATAAACTCCTGATTGAGTAGGGTACTTTCTTTAAAGAATTTCTCAAGTTTACCCTTAGCAATCATTTCGATTTTATCTTCCGGCTTACCTTCCTGGCGAAGAATATCTTTTGCTATTTCAATTTCTTTCTCAATAATTTGTTGAGGTACATCATTACGATCGATGGCAACAGGCGCCATGGCAGCAGCTTGCATAGCCACATCTTTTCCTATACCCTCAATTTCAGAAACGGCCTTGTTAAGTGCTACAACGGTCACAACTCTGTTTCCCGGATGATTATACGCAACGGTATATTCACCGGTAATATGTGCATAATGACCTAATTCAATTTTCTCACCAATCTTACCAACCATATCGGTTATCAAATCTTGAATGCTGCGTCCTTCAATTGTTTCCGCATACAAAGCATTCATATCGGCCGGTTGCTTACGTAGCGCGATATTAGCTATTTGTGTAGCAAAATCAATAAACTCTTGATTTTTAGCAACAAAATCAGTTTCACAATTTAAGGCAACAAGAATGGCATGCTTATGATCTGTCGTGGTTACGCCTAATACATAACCTTCATTAGCGCTTCTGTCACTACGATTAGCAGCTACTTTCTGTCCTTTTTTACGTAAAATTTCAATGGCTTGGTCAAAATCTCCGTTGGCTTCAGTCAGTGCTTTTTTGCAATCCATCATGCCGGCACCTGTAATCTGACGCAGCTTATTTACATCAGCTGCAGTTATTGTTGTTGCGTTTTCCACAATCGTATCAATTAAAAATTTGTAATCAGTAAACTAACAGTATCAAACCTACTATAAGCTTTGAGGAATTATTCTTCAGTAGCAGTTTGCTCTTCATTTGGCTCTTTCGATTCGGCTTTTTCAGATGTTTTCTCTTCTTTACGTTCTTTCAATCCCTCAGAGATAGCGCTACACACAACATCCATAATGAGTGATACCGCTTCCGTCGCATCATCATTAGCCGGAATAGCAAAATCTACTTCATTGGGGTTGGAATTGGTATCTACAATACCAAATGTTGGAATATTTAATCTTTTAGCTTCGGCAACGGCAATATGTTCACGCTTGATATCTACAATGAAAAGCGCAGAAGGCAGGCGCACCAGTTCAGCAATACTACCAAAATCTTTTTCCAATTTAGCGCGTTGACGGCTGATAACAAGACGTTCTTTTTTATTAAGCGTGCTCTTTGCGCTTGAATCTTTCAATAAAGCATCTAACGTGCTCATCTTTTTGATAGACTTACGAATAGTAACAAAATTTGTAAGCATACCACCTGACCAACGTTCAGTGACAAAAGGCATACCAACACGTCCGGCCTTATCGGCAATGATTTCTTTGGCTTGCTTTTTTGTACCGACAAAAAGAATTTTCTTACCAGACTTTGCCATTTGCTTCATCATGGTAGCAGCCTCTTCTAATTGTACTAGCGTTTTGTTCAAGTCAATAAGATGAATACCATTCTTCTCCATGAAAATATATGGCGCCATTTGCGGGTTCCATTTCCTTTTTAAATGGCCGAAATGTACTCCGGCTTTCAATAGGGCTTCTACATTTGTTCTAGACATAAAAATATCCGGTCTGTTTTTATAAAAATATGATTAACGTTTGCTGAATTGGAAGCGTTTGCGTGCTTTCTTTTGTCCAAATTTCTTTCTTTCCACCATGCGAGGATCACGGGTTATTAAACCATGAACACGAAGCTCGGCTTTTGATTCGCTGTTTATTTCAACCAAAGCCTTAGCAATAGCCAAACGAATAGCTTCTGCTTGACCATTATATCCGCCTCCAGCTACATTAACTTTGATGTCAAATTCGGCATGATTGGTATTTGTAACCTGAAAAGGCTGGGTGATTTTAAATTGTAATAATCCGCTAGGAAAATAATTTTTATAGTCGCGGTCGTTAACGGTAATATTACCGCTGCCTTTCTTTAAATATACGCGTGCTACTGAGGTTTTTCTCCTTCCGGAGGTGTTTGTCACTTCCATGTTTACTATTTAATATCGTTAAGATTTAAAACGGTTGGGTTTTGGGCTGTATGCGGGTGTTCCGAGCCGCTATATACTTTTAAGTTGCCAAATAAATGACGGCCAAGGCGTGTCTTTGGAAGCATGCCACGAAC
>JAIXKU010000294.1 GCA_026936045.1 Flavobacteriales bacterium | reverse complement strand
GAATTATCCGTTCCTTGTTTTTGATATCAGAGAGCACCTAAGTATCATCTTATCAATGAACTCAAAACTTGGAGAAGAAAATACGGAGGTGAAAAACCTGTTGAAAACATACATCAGCCCCTCTAGCCATTTGCTATTTATCATACCGGAATACAACGGCAGTTTTCCCGGTATTGTCAAAACCTGGATTGATTTATCCCCTCCCATTTTTTTTAAAGACAAGAAAGTGGGATTGACCGGTGTGGCTACCGGCCGAGCCGGTAATTTGCGCGGAATGGATCATTTGTCTGATATTATGCAATATATGGGCGCTTTTGTGCATCCTAACAAGCTGCCGATTTCGCAGTTTCATACGCTGATAGATGAAAAGAGAAAGAGCATTGAGGCTTTTACCCAAAAACGTATCAAAGACCAGTTGGATGCATTCTTAGACTGGTAAGCTTTTCCGAACCGATGATTGAATTTATATGGCGATGGACAGTATTTATCGTTTTTAAGTATCTTAGCTGTCTCTAAAGTCTTTGTTTATGAAACATCTTTTGAGTTTTTGTTGTGTCGTTTTTGCTTTGAGCGGATGGAGTCAGTTTCATGCAGATTCTCTTTTCCGAAAAGCTGTGGACAGCCGATATAAAGGTGGTATTGAAGCCTTTGAAAATTATGTCGCTACCACATCGCAAATAAAAGAAAAGGATATGGAAGACACCCGAAATCGCGGCACTGTAGTTTTGGCGTTTGTTCTGACTGTAGAGGGTAAAATAGATGAAATTCAGACCGTCAATTCGGTCTGTGCCAGAATGGATGAGGATGCCTACATGCTATTGAAAAACAGCGAGAAAAACTGGATTGTACGTAAAGAAGATGGTAAATCGGTGGCTACATCCATAGAGATTTCATTCCATTATAAACCTTTTGAGCGTGCGGAATTAAAACCCATGAAAGAGAAAATTCCGGGATTGTATGAGAAAAAAGATTATAATGAAATTCATCATATACTGGATGCCGTGATACGCAACCAGCCGTATGATAAAGAAGCTTTCTTCGGGCGCGGCTTTTTATTTCAGGAGCAAGGCGAAACGGAGAAAGCCTGTCAGAGCTGGAAACGTGCAGCAGTATTGGGCGACATAGACTCAGAGAGCATGCTTCAACGTTATTGTCAGTAATCTCTTTGCGTGATTCAATCGTATTATCATTTGCTGGGTGTTGGAGAAGATGCATCAGATGCCGAGCTTCGCAAAGCCTATCGCCAAAAGGCGCAAGAACTGCATCCTGACATTAACCCGTCTGAATCCGCCCACCAGCGTTTCATTGAGCTGACGGAAGCCTATCAATATCTTTTACATTATCGTAAGCAGCCGAACAAGCAATCGCTTTCAAAAGAAGAGGCTATTCGACAAGCTATGCGCCAACGCGCTCGGCGCTATGCCGAGATGCGCTACCATGAGTTTAAAAAGAATGCGGAAGCCTTGGAACAAACCTCTATCCATGATATCTTTTTTGGTAAATGGGTAACGGCATTGCTTGGCCTGGTTGCGTTGTTTTTTCTGATTGACAGCGTTTGGCCAGCTCAAAAACAGATTGAATCACTAAACAATTACCAGCGCTTTTGCAATACGGGCGAGCATTGTCGCGGCCTGGCCGAAACAGCCTCTTTTCGGTTTGAAACAGATATGTTATTTTCCACTTTATGGCATAAACAGCCGGTCGTTTTTCATGTTACGCCATTGCGCAAAGAAATCAAATATTATTATTTGATTGACTATCCAATCGCCGTGTTCAAGCCTTCATACCGTCTTTCTGATTATTTTTTTCTGCCGGCACTACTCCTATTCACCTGTCTTTTGGCGTTGTTTTACCCTTTTCGCCGGTTTTCATCCAAGCTGTATCTAAAAACATTGATTCTTTTTTGCAGCTTCCTATACGGTATACTTTTTATCTTTTTCTCTTTCGGTACTTAGTATTATACTTTATTCCTGTACTTGTTGATATTGGAAAGACGTAAGCGGATAACGCCAAAGATGGCTTCCCATACAATATTGCCGGATATTTTAGATGTGCCGACTTGCCTGTCGGTAAAAATGATAGATACTTCTTTAAGGCTAAAACCCATTTTATAAGCAATATATTTCATTTCAATCTGAAAGGCATACCCTTTAAATCGGATATTATCAAAATTGATGGCAGAGAGTAAGGAAGTGCGATAGCATTTGAAGCCGGCTGTGGCATCATGAATTTTCATACCTGTTATCAGGCGTACATATTTTGAGGCAAAATAAGAGAGTAAAACACGACTCATAGGCCAATTAACCACATTCACGCCATGCACATATCTTGAGCCAATAGCCAAATCAGCCCCTTCTTCCTTACAGCATGATAGCAAACGCAACAAATCATTGGGGTTATGTGAAAAATCACAATCCATCTCAAAACAATACGTGTAATGTCGTTCCAATACCCATCGAAAGCCGGCAATATACGCCGTGCCCAATCCATTCTTTTCTGTTCTTTCCAAGAGATACAAACGGCCATCATAAGCAGATAGAAGATGTTTTACCACCTCTCCCGTACCATCCGGTGAGCCGTCATCCACGATAAGCAAATGAAATGTCTCAGGCAGATTCATAACGGCATGAATCATCCTTTCAATATTTTCAATCTCATTGTAAGTTGGAATAATGACAATACTATCAGACACTAATATAGGCTTAATTCTGCGAAGATAAAAAATGATACGCAACCTAAGAAAATAAATGGTTTTTTGTTTATAATAACCAAAAAGAAATGAGAGAGGTGAAAAAGAAAACCCGTTTTTACCTTAAGACAAAAACGGGTAAACACCTAATCATGAAAATACATTCATCAGACAGAGGCCTCAAGACTAAGCTTATGCTCAACAATCAACCGGCGTAAATTGATAATCGCATAACGCATCCGACCTAAAGCGGTATTGATACTCACCTCCGATTGATCGGCTATTTCTTGAAAGCTCATGTCGGCGAAATGACGCATATACAGCACTTCCTTTT
>JAIXKU010000243.1 GCA_026936045.1 Flavobacteriales bacterium | reverse complement strand
GTAGATGACAAACCGGTATTCTTATCTGGCTGTGCTCAAGATGAACTCAATCGTTTCATCATCTCCTTGCAGAAATTTTTAAATATATCCCTTTTTGACAGAATGATTGTCTCTTATTGGAAAGATGATGTTAAAGAAGTGGATACCATACATATAACCAAAATACCGGAAGCCATTATCAATCGTAAATGGAAAGACGATACGCTTGTTTTTGATAATACCATATCCACGCTGGATGATTTTAGAAAGAAATGGATTCTCCCTTGGAAAGAAACTTGGATAAGCCGCTTCTCATCCCTTCATCAGACATCATAACATGCTCAGATTAAAATTAAATTTCTATCTTTTCTCATTTATAGTATCGTCATTCGTTATCATGACGGTTGCATGTTATAAACCCAAAACCAAAGATGATAATACGAATACGCCTCCTCTTGTTTCGGGATTAACTGTTGATGTTATGACGGATAGTATTTCGCTTTTTCCCAACCAAGCGCTGCTATGGTATAAACGAGGTGTATTGTATTACGAAACGGGCGATCAGACCATGGCGATACGAGACTTTGATCAAACCATCGCATTAGACTCAAACTACACGTCTGCCTGGCACGACAGAGCCATCTGTTATTTTGAATTAGATCGTTTTGATAGCGCTTTGTCAGGATTTACAAAAACTATTGAATTGGATAATACATTTTACGAAGCCTACTTTAATCGCGCCTTAGTGTATGAGCAAATGGGAAAAATACAAGAGGCCGTAACCGATTATGATCAGTGTATAGCACTAAACTCTTCGTTTGCTCCGGCTTATTATAACAGAGCCGTTCATCTTTATGCCAAAAACAGATCCTCCGCCTGTAAAGATTTTAAAAAGGCAGCCGAATTAGGTGATAAAGATGCGGAGAATGCTTATATTGAGCATTGCAAATAATCATTATGAGAACGCTGTTTGGTTTAGTTTTCTTTTTGTTTTCAAGGTTTATCGTATTCTCACAAGTAGAATTTAATTCGCAAGACCCTAACTTTTTTAAATTCTACGGTGCTCAAAATGTACCTATTCATACGTCTTACAAAGAAGCGCTGAAAAATGGTGCTACCGTTATAAAGCTAAATGTAAGACAGGAACCCATCGGAAGAAGTATTGACAAAATTGACAAACTGATTAATACACAGATTCTGTATTTAGAGAATAACAACATTCTTCAGCTGCCTAATCAGATAGGCAAGTTAAACAACTTGTTTATTCTTGTCAGTAAAGATAACCCTCTTCGCTATATATCCCCCAAAATTGCAGACTGTAGCAGTTTGATATATCTGGAATTATGGAATACCCATTTAGATTCTTTACCTAATGAACTACAATATCTGCCCAATATTGAATTATTGAGATTGCTAGGTAATCAAAGTCAGGATACACTTCATATCTCAGACTCCCTCAAACGTATGCCACGACTTAGCACCATTCAGTTTGTAGATGTGGATTTATTCAAATTCCCTCAGTTTATATTACGTTCCAAAAAAATAGAGAATATCTATTTGGTCAATTGTAAAATAGATTCCTTGCCGGAAGATATTTTTTATTTGGATAAAATTAAAGAGTTGAACCTGGAAGGCAATAGGATAGAGGTCTTACCGGATGCCCTGAGGAAATTAAATCATCTTAGTTTCTTGAATTTAAAAAACAATAAACTGACAACGATTGATGAGCGTATGGCTAATATACCCTCGCTGCAAGTTCTTGATATCTCCGGGAATATGATTCCGTTAGCAGAACTAGATATATTACGGGTGCTCTTCAAGCGTAAAGGAAAGATACTGTATAGCGACTATGAAAAACTGCGCTTGGAATGGCTTGAGGAGGAAAAGAAAAAAACAGAAGAGGAATAATGCTAAGATTCCAATTATTTAATCCGATAAAGACTATGAAACCGTATTCGGCTGATATAGTTTTTCTAATACGGCTACGGCATTATCCACATCCTCTTTCGTGTTAAAACGGCTAAAAGAAAAACGTATAGCCGGTCTTTGCGGATCGGCATCAATGGCTTTTAATACATGCGAAATCACGTTGCTGCCTGACGAACAGGCGCTGCCGGCAGAGGCTGATATACCTAAGATATCCAGTTTTAGCAAGAACATGTCTCGCTCAATGAGGGGCGGGAAAGAAACATTTAATATTGTATATAAATCATTTGCATTGCTACCGCCATTAAAAGAGACATCAGGAATAACGGCCATTAGTCGATTCTTCATGTAGTCACGTAGGCCCCTGATTTGCATTTCATGTGCATCAATGTCTGAATAAGCCATTTCAATAGCTTTTGCCAAACCTACAATGCCATACAAATTTTCCGTGCCGGCACGTAAGTTTTTTTCTTGTGCGCCACCCGTAATAAGCGGATGCAGGGTTAGTCCGGGCTTAAGATATAAAAATCCCACACCTTTAGGACCATGAAGTTTGTGCGCACTACACACAATCATATCTACCGGTGTTGTAGAAAGATCTATCCGATAATGGCCAATGGTTTGAACGGTATCAGAATGAAAAATGGCGTTGTATTTCTGACATAACTGTCCCACCTCATCTAATGAGATGCGAGAACCTATTTCATTGTTAGCATGCATAAGCGTAACCAGTGCATGGTTGTTTTCAGAAAGCAATGTTTCTAAATGCGAGATATCAAGTTGCCCTAAATGATTATGCCTGACAAATGAGAGTGTAACAATACCTTTCTCTGCCAGCTCTTCAATAGTATGTAAAACCGCATGGTGTTCTAATTTTGAAGAAATAATATGCTTAACGCTGAACATCTCCACTGTTTGGCGAATAGCAGTATTATCAGCTTCCGTGCCACCGCTGGTAAAGAAAATGCTGGAAGGCGGCACATTAAATTGATTCGCTATCAGTTTTCTAGAACGCTCTAAATGCGCTTTTGCTTGCCTTCCATGGGCATGAACGGATGAGGGGTTGCCAAAACAATTTTTCATCACATCATGCATGGCTTCAATTACTCTTGAATCCATAGGTGTTGTAGC
>JAIXKU010000011.1 GCA_026936045.1 Flavobacteriales bacterium | reverse complement strand
CTTCCGTTGGTACATTAAAGAACCAACCTGTATATATATGGATGTGGCTGACAGGTATTTTATTCTTTTTATTTACATACCTTGAATCGCTCCTTTGGGTGATACCATATTTCCGCTCTCATATCATTAATGACATGACCATTCAATGGAAATCATACGGGTCAATGGTAGGTGCCTGGAATCTGCTGATATACGGCAGCAGTATTTATCTTATGGATAAAATCAGTGGTGATAAAAAATACAGTTATTCATCCATAGCATTTGCCTTATACTTTCTAGGCCTTTTTAATCTCATGTTTAATTGGGGACATCATGTCTATACATTGCCCACACATCATTTTATACAGTATGTAGCGTATATAGTCAGTATGACCGAATTAGTGTTGCTGGGCCGGATAATTTATTTATGGAATAAAAGCCTGACAACCGCAAAAAAACATTTTCATATTCTCTCATACCGTTTTCTGATAGCAGCAGATATTTGGGTTTTTCTAACCTTAGCCGTAGCATTGGCCATGTCTATTCCCGCCATTAATGTATATGTGCATGGCACACATTTTATCGTGGCTCATACCATGGGTGCTACAATCGGTATCAATACATTTCTTTTACTTGCATTTGCTTTTGACATCTTTGGGGAAAAATCCTATTATATCAAAAAATATAAAAAGATAATTACGATAAGTTATTGGACAGCCAACATTTCTTTATTCATTTTTTGGATAAGCCTACTTGGTGCCGGTATAAAAAAGGCTATATGGCAGATGAAAGCAGACCATGGTCTATTCAGCGACATGATGAAAGAGCTCATTCCCTATTTTATGGTATTTGTGATAGCCGGTTTTATTTTAGCTACTGCATTCTGGATAATCATTATACCATTCTTCAGAAAGTCTCCTAAACAATCTGCCGACTGATTCTTATGATGGAAATAACTAAAATATTTTCGTTTGAGATGGCACATGCCATCTTTGGCTATCAGGGTGCTTGTCGGAATATTCATGGTCATTCGTATGTCCTGCATATAAGTGTTTCATCAAAAGATTCAACGGATCGTTTTTTATCTCCGCCCGGATTTATTATTGATTTCAAACAACTCAAACATATCGTTAAATCACATGTAGTTGATCGTTTTGATCATTCGTTAGTGGTATCTCGGTTATACCTCAAGAATAATCCTGGGCTTCTGATTCAAGATAATTGTGAAATTTGGGAGTTTGAACCAACAGCAGAAAATATTTTACTCTTTATTATTCAGATATTATCTCCCGTAATGCCCAAAAATATCAGCATAACATCTGCTAAGTTATATGAGACAAAAGATTCATACGTTACCTGGAGATCGGATAATTTGCCTTAAGCTGATTGCATAGTTTCTGCAAACATGATATATTCAAGTATATTCTCTATATTTATTACGCCTACAATTTCTCCCTCCATTATAATCGGTACTATGGGTATGTTTTCTGATTGCATGATTTTATAAGCATCTGCCAATGGCATATCCATGTTAAAAGACCTGGTCGAATATTGTACAAAGGGCTTAATAACAACAGATTTATCGTGCTCTGACAGCGCCCTTATAAGCAGATCTCTAGTCATTAATCCCGCAAGCTGCTTATCCGGATGAAGCACTATAAAATCCTTCTCCTGTCCATTAAGTATCAATAGCATCAGGTCGAATAATTTAGAGTCTGTTTGTACCGTGGTAAAGGATTTCATCATGGCGTCAGCTACCGTATGGTGATGAATATACGACGTATTTCTCACCATTTTATATTCCTGCGCTGCGCCAAGAAAAATGAATACGGCTATCAAAATTAAAAATGGATTGGCTTGCAAACCCCATATAGCAAATAAAACAGCCATACCCTGCCCTACATACATGGCTATACGCGTAGCTTTCACTCTATCCATATTCATCGCTAAAAAAGCTCTGAATATCCTACCTCCGTCCATAGGAAATGCAGGAAGGATGTTAAAAAGCACCAACATCACATTCACCCCGGCAAAGTGCAGAAGAAAATTATTTGCATCAATGGCTGTCGCTAAATCCTCAAGCCGGTATTCAATGGGAGAAAACCAAAGATAAGTACCAATTAAAAGAGCAATAACTACATTAACCAATGGCCCAGCTGCCGCCACAACAAGTTCATGTAATGGTTTTTCCGGAATACGTTCAAGCATGGCCACGCCACCAATGGGATACAATGTTATACTTCGTGTACGAACACCATATCGTAAGGCAGCCATCGCATGTCCTAATTCATGTAATGTGACACATACGAATAAACTCAAAACAAACAAAACGGCCCATAACGCTTCGATCCAATCGCTCCCTTCCTTTAACTGCATATAAACCACATAAGCAATAATGAGAATAAAACTCCAGTGAATGCGTATGGGTATTGACTTTACCGTGCCTAACTCCAAGCTGTTATTTGTTATTTTCATTCTGATCTAAAATTCTAAAGTCTGTAAAAGTAACATTAAAAATACATGAATGTTTAGAGCCATTCTGCTAATATCTCCAAAGCAGCAACTAATCGTTTTTCACCCTTTCCTCGTATCACAGAAAACGGTTTTTTAAAATCTTTAAGAGCCTTTTCATATATATTGAAAAGACGCATTCGGTCATCCGGATTCTCTCTCAGAGGGTCGTCCTCCCATGTTAGATCCGGATACGTAAGTAAATAATGTTGGTAATCTGCTTCTCGGATTCTCTGAACGATAAATTGGTCACATTTATCAAATCTATACATACTCCATATATAAAACACCAACATCTCCGTATCTGAAAAGACGGGTTTATTCTTAGCTTCATCCCATATCTTCTTTTCTTGATTAAGTTGCTCCTTAGCCATTAGTGCCAAGTCTTCATACGTATATTTTCTCCCTAATGAAGACAGATAAGACCTTGAAAATTCAGGCACCCATAATCCATTAAAATGGGTAGCGAGAAGCTGAGCCAACGTTGTTTTTCCGGTACACTCCGGACCGGTAATCGCTATGCGTATGCCTTTCTCCTTTGATGCCATAC
>JAIXKU010000208.1 GCA_026936045.1 Flavobacteriales bacterium | reverse complement strand
TGTTATAGAGGCCCAGGACTATATGACACCGAAACCACCCGATTGAGGGTTGTAAAAGTGATTGACTGGTATAAAAAATACAGGAATATTCTGAATGCAGATATTGTACATCTCCGCAGGGCAGATGGGCGTGATTGGGATGGTTGGCTGCATGTAAATCCTCAACTGAAAGAAAAAGGATTATTGATGTTGTTTAATCCGACCCAAAAAACCATCAATAAAACCATTAAAATACCGCTCTATTACACAGGTCTCACTAAAACCGCCCGAATCAGAGAAAAAGAAAATAACTCTAAATCATTTATACTTGACAGGAGTTATGAAGTTGAGTTACCTATTAGTTTGGCTGCCAATAGCTATTCGTGGTGGATAATTGAATAGATGTGTCAAAATATTTCCTTAATCTCAACCTCAATCTTAGCCTCAACCTTAGCCTCAATCTCAACCTTACTCACTCTTACCGTGGCAGTTTTTATATTTTTTGCCGCTTCCGCAAGGGCAGGGATCATTTCTGCCGATTTTGGGTCCTACTCTCACCGGTTCCTGCTTTACGGCAGCGCCCGAAGGATCAAAATAATCTTTTTCATTAGCGCCATAATCCTGTCCTGCTTCATCAATGGCTTCTTTATTAGCGCGCATTTTACTCAGGTCGGTTTTTTGCTGGCGACCTTCGCGAATTTCGTTTTTATGTTCCTGGCCCGGTAGCGCGGCCTGTGTAAGGAAGGATACGATATCTTTGTTTAAAGAAGTTCCCATATTGTTAAACATCTGGAAAGCCTCTACTTTATATATCACCAACGGATCTTTTTGTTCCAGATAGGCGGTGGATACGCTTTGCTTCAAATCGTCCATCGCACGCAGGTGTTCTTTCCAGGCATTGTCGATTACTGCAAGCGTAATAGATTTTTCCATGCTGGAAATCAGTTCTTTACCATCGGTTTCTACTGTTTTATCCAAAGGAGCCAATACATTGATTGTCTTACGGCCATCTGAGAAAGGAACAATAACGTTCACAATATGGTCGCCTTCAGTTTTGCGAACATTCTTGAATACCGGAACAGCATCTCTGCTGATGGCGCTCACATGTTCATTGTAGTTCTTTGTGGCCTCGCTGTATAGTTTATCTGCCAATTTCCCTTCATCACTGGTTCTAAACTCTTCAGGAGTGATGCTGGTATCCATGCCAAAGTTGACGATACATGCCAGTTTGAACCCTTCGTAATCTTCCTGCTCCCTAAAACTGCTTACTAAGCTTTCTGCTACAATTGAGAAAGCATTGTCAATATCTAAAGACAATCTTTCTCCAAACAAAGCGTGATTTCTACGGCTGTAAACGGCATTACGTTGCTTATTCATCACATCATCATACTCCAATAAACGTTTACGAATACCAAAGTTGTTTTCTTCTACTTTCTTCTGTGCACGTTGAATACTGTTGCTAATCATACTGTGCTGAATCACATCGCCTTCTTTGTAGCCCAGCTTGTCCATCATGCCTGCAATTTTTTCGCTGCCAAACATCCGCATCAGGTCATCTTCCAACGATACGAAGAACAAAGAACTACCGGGGTCGCCCTGACGGCCTGCACGACCACGCAACTGCCTGTCCACCCGGCGGCTTTCGTGCCTTTCGGTACCAATGATGGCAAGACCTCCTGCATCTTTTACCCCGGGTCCCAGTTTAATATCAGTACCACGACCTGCCATGTTGGTAGCGATGGTAACTGCACCTGCTAAGCCTGCCTCTGCAACAACGGTAGCTTCGCGGGCGTGTTGCTTGGCATTCAATACATTGTGAGGAATTTTCATTTGTGTAAGCATCCTGCTGAGTAGCTCACTGATTTCTACAGAAGTAGTACCCACCAATACCGGTCTTCCTTTACTTCTTAGTTTTTCAATTTCATCAATAACTGCCTTATATTTTTCGCGTTTGGTTTTATACACCAAATCTTCCATATCTTTCCTTATTACAGGCACGTTTGTAGGGATGGAAACAACATCCAGTTTATAAATGCTCCAAAATTCACCTGCTTCAGTTTCTGCCGTACCGGTCATACCTGCCAGTTTGTGATACATACGGAAGAAGTTTTGCAAAGTAACCGTAGCATAGGTTTGGGTGGCAGCTTCAATTTTTACATTTTCCTTAGCCTCCAATGCCTGGTGCAAACCATCGGAGTAGCGGCGGCCTTCCATAATACGACCTGTTTGTTCATCCACAATCTTGATGGCGCCGTCCACGATAATATATTCCACATCTTTTTCAAATAGTGCATAGGCTTTCAACAATTGCTGCACGGTATGAATGCGATCGGCTTTTTGGGCATAATCATTCAGGATGCTCTCTTTCTTTTTTAATTTTTCTTCATTGGGGATATCGCTTTTTTCAACCTCCGACAGCGACACACCAATATCCGGGAGTACAAAGAAATCGGGGTCTTCGCCCGATTTTGTAATCGCAGTAAGTCCTTTTTCTGTAAGGTCCACCGAATTGTTTTTTTCGTCAATTCGGAAAAGAAGTTCAGAATCAACAACCGGCATGTTTTTTTCCTGCTCCTGCAGGTAGAAGTTTTCGGCTTTCTGAAGTTTCACTTTAATGCCCGGCTCACTCAGAAACTTGATTAAAGGATTATACTTAGGCAGTCCTCTGAATGCCCGAAAGAGATGCAATCCGCCTTTTTGTGGGTCATCCTGCCCGCTTTCTATCAGCTTTTTAGCCTGGTTGAGTTCGTTTCTCACAATTCTTTCCTGCTCCTGATACAGTTGCCTTACTCTTGGCTGGTGAATATGGAATTGCTGGTCATCGCCTTTTTCTACAGGACCGCTGATAATCAATGGTGTACGAGCATCGTCTATCAATACGCTATCCACCTCATCCACCATTGCAAAATGGTGTTTTCGTTGTACCATTTCTTCGGCTGTGTGTACCATATTATCTCTCAGGTAGTCAAAGCCAAATTCGTTATTGGTACCGTATATAATATCTGCCAGATAAGCCTGTCTTCTTTCATGGCTGTTGGGTTGGTGCTTGTCAATACAATCCACCTTCAGG
>JAIXKU010000187.1 GCA_026936045.1 Flavobacteriales bacterium | reverse complement strand
ATATAGAATTTAATCAATCAAAAGATAGCCAAAGACAATTTACACATCAAATTGCAAAATGCCTTTCTTTACAAATATGCTTTTCTAAAAATAGTAAATCATCAATTAAGCATTACGCTTATTTAAAAATGCACGAATAAATGCATACACAAGAATAAGCGAAGAAGTTAGAACGGCAATCCGTCCAAGATAATCGCCATATCTCACATAAAATGTAAGCTGATGATTGAGGTTGATTTCGCCTTTGACAACATCATCCGTCCAAAATCGTGTAGGCTGTAGAATATCACCTCGCTGATTAATAAAACATGAGATACCGGTATTGGCTGCTCTAGCAATACTGCGTCGAGTTTCTATTGCGCGAAGACGTGTATATGCAAGTAGCTGTTTATAGCCGGGCGAATCACCCCACCAAGCATCATTTGTACTGATAGAAATAAAAGCCGCCCCCTTGCGGATGTATTCAGTTATGAATCCTCCATAAATGGATTCATAACAAATAACCGGCGCTGCATATATATCACGAACCGAATTATAAAACACCGTTCTATCTTTTTGTGTGCCCATATCACCAATCTGTCCGCCAAGTTTTCCAAAGAGTTTGTACTGAACCGGCTTTAAGATTTGGGCAAAAGGCATCATCTCCGGACCGGGTACTAGCTTAGATTTATGATAGATCTGATAATCGTGATAGAAGTCTATTTGTAAAGCTGAATTATGGTCATCATAATACAAATCTTTATTATGAAACTTTTCGGCAGTCGAAGGTACATCCGCACCAGGTTCGAATATCTGAAGATGTGAAATACCGACAATAAAGTGTAAATTATGCCAACGATTTGTAATAGCCTTTAAGAAATTGTACTCTTGTGTTTGCATGAGTTCATGATCCCATACACCATAAGGAAATACTGATGTCTCAGGTGTAATAACATAATCAGACAAGCTATCGGCTTTACTTAATCCCAAGGACATTAAATGTTGAAACTGTTGGGCAGCCGGA
Source organism: Flavobacteriales bacterium (assembly GCA_026936045.1). Lineage (GTDB taxonomy): Bacteria > Bacteroidota > Bacteroidia > CAIKAF01 > CAIKAF01 > BA4. Next base: position 2,064 of record JAIXKU010000187.1, on the reverse strand, counting down.
ATACCTCCAAATTTATCCCAAGGATCAATATTAGGTTGAACTAGAACGACTGAAATCGGATCTTTCTTCTCCTCATATGTATAATAGCGAAGAAGAGAATACATGATAGGAACCATGATTAATAACAAGGGCAGAATGAGTTGTCGAGGTATAAATCTCTTTTCGGAAATGGATAAGAAAAGTTCTAAAAGGGAAATATTGACTATAAGAATCCAAATCGTACCACCTGTATTGCCTGTCCACTCATACCATTGAATAACTTCTACTCGACTAGCAAAAACATTACCAAGCATTAACCAAGGCCATGACAAGTCCCAATCTAAATGCAGGAATTCAAAAGCAAGCCAATAGGCTATCAAACTAATATATCCTACTTTCTTTCCAAGTACCTTATACGTATAAAAATAAAGTACCCAAATCAAGGCCATCAAAAGAGCATTGACTAAAATAGCCAAATAAGCACCTTCGGGTGACGAAAAGAAAATCCAATACGTCGTAAAAAGATTCCATAAAAAAAATGCAAGATATATATGAGCAAAGAACCGAAGGCCACAGCGACTCATACATGTCTTTTGAATACTATAACCAATATAAAGTATTGGTATAAATGCAAAAAAAACTAAAAAAGGTATGCCATTTACAGGCCAAGATATAGACAACAATATACCGGAAAGGATAGCTAAAAAAAGATGATGATACCAAGCATTCATATTATAAATCTACAAATAAGTAGTTCATATAATAAGGCATCGAAGGCATTACAGATGTTTATTTGCCTTTAAAGAAGATCCAAATGTAGGGCAATTACAATTACTTTTAGATTTACAACTGGATGCTGTAATAAGAAGAACAGATAATAATAGTAAGAAGAACGCTTTTTTCTGCATGGTGTTAGAAATCATCAAGTGTGGGTAAAGGCGCTTTCTCATAGGCCTGCTTCTTAGGCAATAACTGATTAATGAATATAATATTGATTAATTCATCGTCAATCGTCTGAACAGTTTTAGAAATACCGTTGATAATCGTCATCTTTTGATCATACTTATATTTAGGCAAGAAAGGCTCATAGCGTCCATCAACAAATTTAATGAAGATATCTTTAATCTTTCCTTGATCAACCTGTACTTTGGACGTATAACAATCATTTCGACTGCCAACCCGAATAGATAAGACTACGCCGTCATACCAGCCATCCTTTATTTCGTGTGAGCCTCTAATCTCAAATGCCTTAGCCCACATAGCATAACAACTTCTGTCTTCCTCTTGCGCATGCATTAATGAGTATGACAACATAACCAAACCAATCAAAATAATTTTTTTCATGCCTCTATAATAATGTTAAGCCAAAGATAATGCTTTCAATAAAATATGCAAATGAAATAGTCCTTAATTCATTGTTAAACAACAAATCTACCATCCCATTTATGGAAAATTGCCTTTTTGCAATTAAAAAGCTTATCTATCTTAATGATGATGGCCTCCGGGTCCATGAACATGTCCATGTTCCAACTCTTCATTCGTGGCAGGACGAACTGAAACAACTTCTCCTATGAAATGTAGTGTCTTACCTGCCATGGGATGGTTAAAATCTATCGTAACGGTATCAAGACCTCTTTCAAGCACCATACCTACCAACGGATTACCGGCCTGATCCTGCATGCGTACAGGTTGTCCAACCACTACCACATCATCGGCAAATTTGCCGTTAATCATAAAAGCATCTACAGGGATTTTGACAATAGCTTCTTGTTGAATCTCTCCATACGCCTCATGACTGGATAGAACAAAATCAAAAGGCTGACCAACTTCTAAGCCGGTAAGACTTCTTTCAAATGCCTCCAGTAAATGGCCGGTACCCATTAAGAATACAAACGGGTCTTCTCCCGTAACCAATTCTACTACTTCATCTGATCCATATTCGGTTAATCTGTAAGAAATGCTTACTACATGATTTGCTTCTGTCTTCATAAAATAAATTTAGATTATTATAATTCTAATTCCTGAAATTATCTATAATAATAGAGGAGAGAATCTTACGACAAACTTACGTATTTTTTTTATTTT
>JAIXKU010000123.1 GCA_026936045.1 Flavobacteriales bacterium | reverse complement strand
GTCATTAGATACACGCCTGTACATTTTCCGATTATTGGAAGTGCCACATCAGATCGGCCTTTCTTTGTTTGACTCATTGTGAGGAGTTGATCTTGGTATTACATATTTCTGAATTATCTTATATACTCTTATCAATCAAACGATAGTATCGCTTCTGATTGTATCTATATTGGTATTTAGATTGGATGTAATATCTTTATAATCGGGTTTTTGGAAAAAAATATTATTGGGGTGAAGTGATTTCATAATTTTCTTAGAAGAAGAATCAAATATATATTCCATTCCGTTCACGAAAATTGTTTGGAATGCATTTGGATAACCGACTTCATATGTAAATACATAGGCTTTCCTGATGGTACTTCCGGATTCAATGTGCAAAGGCAAGACTATGGAATCACCAACAGTCATTGCCTCTATCCTCGATGATACGTCCCCGCCGTCATCCTCCATAGAAAATATCCTGATGAAATAACATTTGGACAATCGTTATTTGGCTTATAGCAAAAAAGCAACATAATATATAAAACGTGTTGTTTCATAAAATAACAACATTTGCCTCAACGGTCATACCTTAAAATATTATGGTAGTCTGAGAGAATGCTGTTGTGGAAAGGAGTGAGGTAAATAATATGAACTTCTTCATGGGAAATAGGATTAATTGACTTACTTAAGATTAAAAAATAATCTAAGAAAAGCAAGTTTCGGGGTAGCGTTTTCTACTTTTCTTAATATTAACTAATTGAACTTGCACTCCGTTGATATTGAGTAGGATAGTGCAGAAATATTTATAAATAGAAATCGGCTGTTAGTTGAGTATAAGACAGGGTAGGAGAGTTATCCGGATTTGATAAAATAAGATTATCAATGTTTGATTTCTGTTTAATTTGTGAAAATGTAGTCATACAGCGTTTAGGTTCTTTTGAAGCCATATGTTGTATATAGCAGATGCGTTGCGGATGAAGTTGAAATATGGACGCATCATCTATAAATTTTTTCATTTGCTCAACAGGTAAAATAATAGCAAGTAGACCATCAGGCAGTAATAATTGCTTGGCAACCATTATTAGTTCAGTGTTGGTGAGAGAATCATTGTGTCGCGCCATGCTTTTTCTGAAATTAGAATTTTTTAAAGCATTTGAGAAATAAGGCGGATTACAGATAATTGTGCCGTATTTGCCTGGTTGTCTGATAGCCCAATCTCTAACATCTTCAGATATGAGTTGGATACGTGCAGACCAAGGTGATTGGTCAAAATTATATGCAGCGTCCTTTGCTGATAACGGATCAATTTCAATAGCCGTGATAATAGATTGGGTGCGTTGTGCCATCATCAATGCCAAAATACCGGTGCCGGTACCAATATCTAAAATCGGATGAAGCGTATCGGGCTTTACCCATGAGCCTAAAATCACAGAATCGGTGCAAACCTTAAATGTTGCATGGTGCTGTCGAATGGAGAATTGTTTTAAAATAAAAGGTGCTGAGGTTGACATGTGTAAATTCTCCTGTTAGTCTGAAGATAATGTTTTATCAGTGAATGAAGGATACGGAATAATCTGATCCGATTGTATTTGAATGGATTCTTTGTGCACCTCTTGCATAATCTGCTCAACAAAATCAAGATTGATACCGAAGTTTGCAGCGTGCTGCCGGCATGATTCCATGATTTCATTCCAACGTTCTAATTGAAAGATCGTGATATTATTTTCCTTTTTGTTCTGACCAATTTTTTCGACAATTTGCATACGTTTAGCCAAGACCTGTATCAACTCTTCGTCTATGCTGTCAATGATTCTTCTCAGATGCATTAGCTCACGATTAATCTGAGAGGTGCCGGCTTTATCATCCGGTAAACGCAAGCTTTGAATAATTTCGTTAAGTCTGTTGGGTGTTATTTGCTGATCGGCATCGCTCCATGCCTGTTCAGGCTGTATATGTGTTTCCATCATTAAGCCATGCATCCCTAAACCGATTGATTTTTGAGCAACTTCAAAAATCCATTCACGTTTACCACTGATATGACTTGGATCGCAAAAAACAGGAAGACCGGGATATAAGGCCATCAATTGAATAGGAATCTCCCAACGGGGCTGGTTGCGATAATGCGATGTTTGATAGTTTGAAAATCCTCTGTGAACAGCTATCAGCTTCTTTATACCGACTTTATTAATACGTTCTAATGCCCCAATCCATAAATTAAGATCCGGACTGACCGGATTTTTTACCATGACAGGAATATCAGCGCCTTTAAGGGCATCAGCTATTTCTTGTACAGAAAAAGGGCTGACTGTTGTGCGTGCGCCAATCCATACGATATCAATATTGTATTTTAAGGCTAATTGTACATGCTCGGCATTAGCTACTTCAATAGCCACTTTCATACCGGTTTCTTTTTGTATCCGGTTAAGCCAGGGAAGCGCTTTTATGCCCATGCCTTCAAATGCATTTGGACGGGTCCTAGGTTTCCAAACGCCTGCTCGAAACACCCCTCTAAAACCTGTTGACATTAGAGCCTCTGCCGTGCTCATAACCTGCTCTTCCGTCTCAGCACTACACGGTCCGGCAATAACAGGGAGCTTCTCACCCGAATCCAGCCATTCATTCAATAACAAAAAATCCAATTCCTTTATATGTGACATATATGGTAGATTGCCTAACAAATGTAAGAAATATCTGTGCTTAATTTCATTAATGGTTAGATATTTAAGGAGCTATAGTTGTAAGTTTGTATATTGAAGTAATTTTAAATTATAAAAAGTGTCTGATATGAAAAAGTTTCTTTTATGCACAATAGCCCTGTCTATCACAGTAAATATTTTTGCCAATATGGCTTCGCCTATATTGCCTGGGACTCTTTCGGGAACAGTGTTTACAAGTGATTATGTAGATATTTTAAAAGAAGACTTACGTATTCAGATTAATCCCAATACGCATCGGGCCTTGATAAATGTTTCTTATCATATTCGTTCTGATAGCGCAGGAAAACAAATCCCTTTGCTGTTTCATGCCATAAATTATGATGGGAATTTTCAATTATCGGTTGACGGCGTTCCTGTAAAGATATTACCGATACCAGAAGATTATCTGCTCATGCCCGGTCGCCCAATGGATGGATTTGCCGGTACATTTATACAAGATTCAGAGAGTATTATCCCGTCAGTAAAGATATTTTGGGAGAAAGATATTGAAAAGACCTATAGTTTAACCGAATTACAATATGTCGAAGTGGATTGGACTGAGGGGGAGCATCTTATTACTGTTTCTTATGAAGCGGAACCCTGGATTGATCGTTCGGACTGGGTAAGGGTTTATAACTATCGGTATTCACTTTCTCCGGCTAAATATTGGCGTTCTTTCGGGACGTTAAATGTTGAGATTTCAGTTAAAGATTTTAAAGCCCTTATCGAAACGAATCTTGGCGAACCTCAATCAGGCGATTGGGATAACGGCATGGTATGGACATTTGATACGTTACCAACAGATGCCATTTTGATAACCATTATACCGAATATTTCAAGAGTAGCTTCAACATTCATCTCTATCGGTACTGATGGGATATTTTATATCGCGTCATTCTTTCTTTTTGTATTACATGTTTGTCTAATATATAGAGAAAGAAAAACTAATTTGCAGAAGCGTATATCAAAAATGGTATGGATAGGGGCTTTACTTTTCCCACTATTAGCCATTATAGCCTTAAATTATTCATACTCCTTCATAGATAATATCATTGGAACTCACGCCAGTCGCTTTCATGGCTATTATTTTTTGTCTGTAATACTTTATCCAATCATTGTTCCCTTCTATGGCTTGTTTATGTGGTTGCTTGATTTTGTTATTAAACACCATTTAAAAAATAGAAAGCAGCCGATATAAGCACAGCCTTTGATAAAAATTTGGCAAATGCTCATGAAATATAGAAATTAGCACGGATAAATGAGAAAATGGGAGCAAATACATTTGGGCATATATTACAATTAACCAGTTTTGGTGAGTCCCATGGCAATGCTATTGGTGGTGTGATTACCGGATTTCCTGCGGGTATCTCAATTAGTTTGGATTTTATTCAAGAAGAGCTAAACAAGCGTCGTCCGGGGCAGTCCAATGTTACCACTCCTCGCAATGAGCCTGATCAGGTTGAAATATTATCCGGGGTGATGGATGACGTAACATTAGGCACGCCTATAGGCTTTTTGGTAAAAAACATAAACCAACAATCGTCTGATTATAATCATTTAAAATCCGTATTCAGACCATCACATGCTGATTACACCTATACTGTGAAGTATGGTATTCGCGATCATCGAGGCGGTGGACGGTCGTCAGCGCGTGAGACAATTAGCAGGGTGGTGATGGGGGCGTTCTCTAAGTTCATACTTCGACAATTTAATATTCGCTGTTATGCATGGGTGTCACAGGTTGGAAAAACGATAATGAAAGACATGCCATCTCAAAATGACTTAGAAACAATTTATTCCAATGCTCTTCGCTGTCCCAATAATTCTATAGCTGATTTAATGCAAAAGGAGATAGAGAGTGCAAGAAAAGATGGCGATACCTTAGGTGGTATTATTAGCGGTCTGATTATGGGTTTGCCTCCGGGTATTGGACAACCGGTATTTAATAAGTTACAGGCTGATTTAGGTGCAGCTATGTTAGGTATTAATGCTGTAAAAGGATTTGAATATGGAGACGGTTTTTCCATTGTGTCTAAAAGAGGTTCAGAGGTGATGGATACTTTTATTCGTAACCAGACAACAAATCAAATACATACATCTTCTAATCATTCAGGAGGTATTCAAGGAGGTATCAGCAATGGAGAACAGATTAGTTTTCGGGTAGCTTTCAAGCCGATAGCCACCTTGCAACGCTCATTGCCAACGATGACAGAAGAAGGAAAAGTGCAGATACTTCATCCGGGTGGAAGGCATGATACATGTGTTCTGCCTCGTGCTGCCATCATTGTAGAATCTATGGCGGCTTGGGTTATCGCCGATCATGTATTATGGAGTGGTTTAGATACGATTGAGAAGATAAAAAAAACAAATTTATGAGAGTTAAAAAACGCATACCTCTTTATGTTCAGATTATTATTGGTATTTTCATCGGTGTGCTGCTGGGGATATTATCTCTTAGTTGGGGTTTTGAACAGGAGGTAAAACACTGGGTGCAACCATTTGGTAATATTTTCATGAAATTGCTAAAGCTTATAGCCATGCCATTGGTTTTAGCTTCATTGATTGTGGGTGTTTCTTCTATTCGGAATATTCAAAAGCTCTCCCGAATCGGCACGAGAACACTGGCGTTATATATATTTACAACCGTAGCTGCTATTTCTGTTGGTTTGCTTATTGTAAACGTGATAAAACCGGGTAATTCGTTATCTGTTGAAACACGCGAGGCGCTTAGAGAGAAATATGCGGCGGATTTAGATACAAAGATTAATCAAACAGATCAACTCAAGGATTCAGGCCCCTTATCCTTTCTTGAAGATATGGTGCCGGATAATATCGTTTCAGCAGCGTCAGATACCCGCTTGATGCTGCAGGTGATTACGTTTGCATTGCTATTAGGTATTTCATTGATATTAATACCGGAAGATAAGTCACGTCCACTAGTTGCTTTTTTTGATTCATTAAATGAAGCCATTCTTAAAATGGTTGATATTATAATGCTGTTTGCACCAATTGGTGTTATGGCGCTTATAGCCGGTGTCTTGGTTGATATTTCAGGTGACAATCCTGCTGCTGTATGGCAGATTTTATATTCGTTACTGCTTTATACAATAACGGTAGTGTTAGGCCTCTTTTTGTTGTTACTTCTATTCTATCCATCTTTGTTATGGTTGCTTGCCAAACGATTTTCGTCCCTTCGTTTTTACAAATCTATCTTTCCAGCGCAACTGATGGCTTTCTCTACCAGTTCCAGTGCAGCGACACTTCCTGTTACCATTGAGAGGGTTGAACAGCATTTGGGCGTTTCGAAAGAAGTTTCCGGGTTCGTACTTCCATTGGGAGCAACTATGAATATGGATGGAACCAGCTTGTATCAGGCTGTTGCAATAGTGTTTATTGCTCAAGCCTATGGTATTGATTTGTCATTTACACAGCAAATTACAATTATTCTTACTGCTACACTTGCTTCTATTGGTGCGGCAGCTGTACCGGGAGCCGGTTTAGTCATGCTCATAATCGTTTTAAATTCTGTTGGCCTTGATCCGGCTGGTATTGCTTTGGTGATGGCTCCCGATAGATTATTGGATATGTTGCGAACCACGGTCAATGTTACCAGTGATTGTGCTGTAGCAACTATTGTGGCTACACACGAAGGACAACTTGAAGATATTGCAGAATCTGAATCATTAAAAAACGAAGAAGTTTAATGTATGTTACAGTTCTTAAATCACCAAACTCATCCAAAGGATCGTAGTAAAAAGGTATTTTACTATCGTTATCAAGATGTTTTTGAGAGTATGCAGAATGAATTAACGAGCCATCATATTCCGTTTGAAACAACAATAGAAGATGACGGCACTAAAACCTTTTATGTGATTGTAGATGCTTTTTATTTTGACAACGCCGGAGCTTGTAATGCCAAAGCACTATCAATGCATAAAAAGCCTTTCTTGGCAGATAAGGCACTTCGGATCTTTATTTTAGTTGTTTTCTTTGTGGCTACTTTATTTTCTTTAACAGGATATATTGTTACTAATTTTTTTAAATAGTGAGACGGCGCACAATCATAGTTGTATTCTCTCTTATTTTCTCAACACTGCTTCTTTGGGGATTGTTTTATATGCTTGGCCATTATCTTTCATACCAATCATGGTCTTCTATCTTTGGAAGGGGTTTATCTTATCATAAGAAGTCAATATTTTTACAGAACACAGTAAAAACTAGATTTTCAAATTTTATTTTCTCACCACTTGAAGCACATATGCGTAGATATGGCATGGTATGTATAGAGGACAGCATTAAAGGTATTCCTGTTGATCTTAAATATTCTACAACCGATAATTTTATACTATCCGACTTGTATGGTACACTTGATAAAGCTATGGCTCATCCTTTTCTTGTCTCACGTCTAAGAAGAGCTAGGGCATTATTAAAAATAAGAAGGCCGGATTTGGATTTTATCATCCTCGATGCTGCTAGACCTAAATCTATTCAGTATGATTTGTGGGAGAAACTTAAAGAACATCCCGATAGAAAGAATTATGTCTCTAATCCCTCTAATGGTTCAATGCATAATCTTGGATTGGCTATTGATCTCTCTTTGATTGATACTTCCGGTAATCCTCTTGATATGGGCTCTCGATATGATTATTTTGGAGAAGAGGCGCATATCACTCAAGAATCACTTCTTGTTAAGAAGCTCCTTATTACGGAAGAAGCGCTTGAAAATCGCTTGTTGTTGCGTGAGATAATGATAATAAGTGGTTTTAAAACTATCTATAGCGAATGGTGGCATTTTTATTTGGATAATCGTGATATTTCGCCTCAACCCCTTATGATCCCATAATGAATACTAGAAGTATAATTTTCATTATAATTCTTCTTATCATACCTTATTTTATACAAGTCTTATGTAGGCGGATTTCATTTTTCAATTTTATAGGCAGTGTTATAGCATGTTTCTTATTGGGATTGTTATTGGGTAATTTTGTGCCATCTTTTTTATTCGACAAATCCGCTGTCAAGTCATTTTATGAAATATTAGTGCCACTTGGCATTGTTATGATGTTATTAACTACCGATATATCTAAGTGGTTAAAGGCATCATTAAAAACGCTGTTTGCATATGTATTACAAGTTGGATCTGTTGTTATTGCGGCGATATGCTCGTTCTTTGTTTTTCGGGGCCATTTAACCGGTCTGCCTGATATTACCGGTATGCTTTCAGCAACATATATCGGAGGCACTCCCAATATGTCAGCCGTTAAGATTGCGCTTGGTTCTTCGGAAGATTTATTTGCAGAGGTTTTTATTGCTGATATGGTAGCAAGTTCTATATATCTGATTTTTATTATGGTGTTTGCCGGTCGCATTTTTCGTCATCTGCTTCCTTCATTCACGGTTTCTTCTACATCCGTTAAAGAAGAATCTAACGATAAGGTATTATTCTCTTCGCTTTCACTTCTAAAGCGTATGCGTAATGTTACCATCAGCATTATCATCGCACTGATAGTTACATTTTTCCCGATTGTTCTCCATAAAATATTCTTAGACAGATCAGAACCAATTAATATGGTATTTCTGATGTTGTCAATAACGGTATTTGCTATTTTACTGTCTTTTATAAAACCAATACGCATAATGCCGGGTAGCTTTGAAGCAGGAGATTATTTGTTTAATATATTCTTTCTAAGCCTTGGTACACTAGTGTCTTTCAAAGATATTATAACAATAAATACAACATTGCTTTTCTATACATCATGCATTCTCTATGGCTCGTTCTTATTACATTTTCTTTTTGTTTGGATTTTTAAAATAGATAGAGATACTTTTATTTTAACATCCGTAGCCGGTATCATGAGTCCGCCATTTATTCCGGCAGTAGCTTCAGCACTCAAGAATAAAGCGATTATAGTGCCTGCTATGGTGGCTTCTATTGGCGGTTTGGCATTGGGTAATTTTATTGGTATTATATTAGCTACAATTTTATCAAAATACATATGATTTTAGATGAGACATTTTGGACCGAGCGATATTTAAATCAAGAAACCGGTTGGGATATCGGTACGGTGAGTACGCCGATAAAAATATTTGTAGATAGTCTGAGTGATTATAATTTAAAGATTCTTATACCCGGAGCCGGAAATGGATATGAAGCAGAATATCTTTTTAGGCTCGGATTTAAAGATGTAACTGTTTTGGACTGGGCTGAGCCGCCACTGTTGGCTATAGCAAAACGGCTACCTGATTTTCCTATATCACAACTTGTCCATCAAAATTTTTTCGAGCATGTCGGCCATTATGATTTGATTATAGAACAAACATTTTTTTGTGCTTTAGATCCTAAGCTTCGTTATGCTTATGCTACAAAAATGGTTGAGTTGCTTAACACAAATGGACGATTGTGTGGTCTTCTTTTTGATGACCCGATGAATTTAACTCATCCCCCTTTTGGTGGCTCTATGCAAGAATACAGAACCTATTTCGAGCCATTATTCTATCTTGAAGAGTTTGAGAAGTGTCACAATAGTATTCCTCCGCGTTTGGGGAAAGAAATGTGGATGACCCTTAGAAAAAGAGAGAGATTCTAGTTGCTTTTTTGAAGATTCTTTAAATGTTCAGGTGTGAGGAAGATATAGTTAACCCCCTCTTCCTTACAGGATGAAGGAAGGATATTTTTCCCATCATAATAATACATTGTATATCCCCATTCTTGCATTTGTTCTTTTACTTTTCTACCAATACTGTCTATGGCAAATCCATCATTGATTTCTATCAGCATCACCGGACGATGTTTCGTAATTGTATTCTTTGCACCTTCCAATGCCTCCGGCTCATGTCCTTCTATATCTATCTTAATAAAATCTAAAGATGGGATATGCTCAAATTTATCGTCTAATCGTATGGTCTCAACAGATATGCCAGAGTTGCCGTCTGTGTGCTTTAGTGACGCTTCATAAAAATTTTCCGATCCGTCCTTGTAAGTTGGTACTTGCATCGTGGCTTTGCCCGTTTTGTTGGATACAGCCATAGTAATAATCTGCACCTGTGTTAATTTAAGTTTGCTCACATTATTTTTAAGCACATGATACATGGTTGGTATAGGTTCAAAGCTGTAAACCTGTCCTTTGGGGCCTGTCAACTCAGCCATAAATCGGGTGTAAAGGCCGTAATTAGCGCCAATGTCCATTATAATGGCATCCGGCTTAATAAATAATTTTAATAAGTCTAAATCCTTTTCATCTTGCCATGATATGGATTTGAATTTCTTCAAATAGTATAAATTCCGAACTTTGTTTCGAATCTGAATGGGTAGAATACGGTATATTTTCTTTATAGAACTCATGTGGATAATGGATCAAATATAGGGAATGTTATTAATTAATTCTTCAGGGAAAGAGTGGGAAGTTGGCTGTGATGAAGCCGGCCGGGGTTGTCTGGCAGGCCCGGTTGTAGCAGCAGCCGTTATTTTACCATTAGATTTTGCTCATCCATTATTGAATGATTCAAAACAAATGACGGAGAAAAATCGCTTCTTGTTGCGCGATTATATCATGGTACATGCTGTGGCTTATGCAACGGCTTTTGTGAGTCATGAGGATATAGATAGATTAAATATTCTTCGAGCTTCTATTTTAGCTATGCATAAAGCAATTGAAGCATTAAAGATACAACCCGAACTGATTGCGGTTGACGGTAATAGATTTACGTCTTATTCGACTATTCCTCATCAATGTTTTGTAAAAGGAGATGCTCGGTTTATGCATATTGCAGCGGCATCTGTATTGGCTAAGACAGCTCGTGATGAATATATGCAAGCGATTCATCACGAATATCCGTATTATCATTGGTATGAGAATAAAGGATACCCGACCATGTCACATCGTGAAGCAATTCGTCTGTTTGGATACTCTCCCTATCATCGTTTGTCTTTTGGTAGAAAAGATAAACAAATGCTTTTTGATTATTAAAAAGAAAGGGCAGTTCTCACTGCCCTTTCTTGTAAGTTGGAAATTTTATTTCTCAACAATAAGCTTGCGTGTAGCTTTCATGCTACCTGCATTGATGGTGTAGAGATATACACCATTGCTCAAAGAAGAGAGATCAACAGTAACTTGATTTACGCCGGATTTAGCTTGGTCTAAATGCATGAACAGAAACTGCCTTCCTGAAAGGTCAGTAATAGATAATGTAGTACTTGCCGTTTCATTTAGCGTATAAACAATAGTTGTAGTTTGCTGGGCAGGATTAGGATAGTTAGATAACATAAATGAACCTTCCATTTGTTCTTCATAGCCAAAAGTAGGTGCTACAGCAAAGTTTAATCTAACAACGGCGCAAACACCGGTGTAAAATGCCCATAACTGGCTGCCGGAAGGAGCTTTGATTAAGGTTCCATAAGGCATGTTATTATAGTATCGAATACTTAAATCTTTAGTGCTAATCGTATTATCTATCAGAGAAACCGCAGCATAATAACGACTTGCTGGAAGTACACGTTCGTTTAGAGGAATAGAATAAAAAGGTATATGAATCCATTTGTTAGTGAGATCCTGTGAAGTGATAGTATATTCAATACCGTCAGGCATACTGCTGAACACAGGGTTACGTTGATAATCCAAAATGTTCACGCTTATCAGAGCACCAACACGTGTTTCTGCCGGGTCAATGAGGAACGATATTGATGTTACAGTATCTCCGGAAGGTAAATCAACCATATTGGCAATAGTAAAATATTCAGAGCCACTGTTAGCAAAATCAGGAAGAGCTTCATCATCCAAACCGCTGGCTACCAATCCTGCCGTAGCCGGATACCATTCGCGGGCATATACAGAATCTGTTACCAATAAACTGTCACGTCCTATGTTGTTAAGAGGTGCTATGTCTGTTTGGTTTTGGCTTATGGTGTATTCAAAGATATATTTTCCGGTTTGAGTTGGCATCCAGGTATCTACAAAGCTAAGTAATCCTGTGCTGCCTGCCGGTGCGTTAATACCGGTACTGGCACCTGTATAGACACTACTTCCATTTCGGCTAATATCCACATTGGTTTTTACATTGGTTTGCGTAGCAGAACCGATGTTCTCATAATTCTGATAAAATCCAAATCCGGAAACAGAATCAAAAGCGTTAAGATGTATCATGGTAGGTTGCGTAACAATCGAGTCACCTCCGGTAAACAATAGATAGCCCAAAATCATCTATTAAACTCTGTAGCCGTTGATTTCAGGTCGTTTGGATTAGGAACAACAATCATCACATCATCCAACATCCAGGTGTAATAATTACCGTCATAGACAAAACGAATCATGAGGTTAGGATTATTACCGGCTGCTGCAGGTAATGTAATTTCAGCTCTGGCATTATAGGCTGATTGTGTATTTGCTTGCAATCCGGCTTCCCAAACAGCAGTCCATGTGCTTCCGCCGTCTGTACTGATTTCAGCACGTTGTTCACCCTGAAAGTCGCGGATATAGTAGTTAAATACAAGCATAACTGCTGGAAATCCAACTGTTGAGATTGTACCGCTGGTCAGGTTACTTTTATGTGGCGCAGGGACTGGTCCTGTACCAACTCCTGCACCGCATGAAGAGCCCTGGTCATCCAAATAGTTGGAGTCAAAGATGAAAAAACCATTACTTACAGTGGGTGAGTTAATCATATTAGCAGCTGTCATACAAGCACCGCGGCTACCTGTGGTGTTAGATGGTGTAGTAGAAGCGCCACGGTATTCCCAGAGGGCATTGGCATTGCTTATCCCGACATTTGTCCAACCGGTTGGAAGCCATGATGAAGACGATGTACCTCCCCCAAAATCTTCTATATACACCGTGTCCGATAGGATTCCTGATGTGTTGATGATTTCTGTATACATCATGGCTTGGTAAGGAAGAAATACCTATTTTGGCGCTATTCGGTTAAACAGGTATCTGTGCAAATAAATAATTTGCCGAGAGGATGACAGCAAGTCCTGTGAGATATTGTTTTTTCATAAATTGAATATTTAGTGCTAAGATATAAATCTTAAATATGGATTAAGAATAAACGATGAATCATTTTTTCTTAATTGGCATTACACGAAGACCAAGTATGCCGATACAAAGAATCAAAGCGAAAATACCTTGATTAAGAGAAAATTGTATATCGAAGATACTATAATCAACTACTGTGTTTCCTACAATAGCCATGCCTGTCCAAATACCAAAAGCCGCCGATGCCGGAATTTTTTTTAAAGCGGATGAAAATAATAACACATTGGCAATGCCGAACCCGGCGTAACCCAGTACAGCAACAATGAATAACCAACCCTCTTTTTCATGAATAAATGAAAATGAGGTAACCGATTGGATATCTACTTGATTCAAATACCGAATACAATAAAGCCAGCACACTTCACATACAGAGGCCAAGAATAAAAGTATCCAATGCATATATTATTTAGTTGAGAAGTTTAATCCGGCAACCCCTACAGCAATGCAAATCAGAAAAACATATTGAAGGATAGAAAATTTGAGTTTGAAAAACACACGATCTACAACAGCTGCTAAGGCAATCACCATACCCGACCAAAGGGCATAAGTAATAGAGGGGGGCATTTGTTTCATGGCTATGGTTAACATCACAACATTAGAGATCCCAAATACCAAATAACCTATTAAAGGTAAAAGAGCCTGTGTCGTATTCTTAGAGAAAAGGTTGTTTAGTCGGATAGCAGCTAATTTTTTTCTGTCAATGGCTTTGACTGTATATAGCCAACAAACTTGAATGAAAGCTGCTATGACAAGATATAAGGATGCAATGGGCAATGTTAAGAGTTGTTTACGGATTGAGTTTTACGCGACGTAACCGTTTTATAGGTTCCAATTCACTATCGTAAACCTTTTTAACACCGTCTCCCAAAGCTGTTTCAATATCACGAATATTTCTAACGAGACGTTTCATGCCATCGGGTTCAACGGAGGCTGCATGATCAGTACCCCACATAGCTCTGTCAAGTGTAAAATGACGTTCTATGAAATTTGCACCCAGAGGAATGGTTGCTTCTGTAGTAGCTAAACCGGTTTCGTGCCCTGAGTAGCCGATGGGTGTATCGGGGTATAACTGGCGCAAAGTCACAATCATTCGGAGATTCAATTCTTTTGGATTGCAGGGGTATGCAGATGTGGAGTGAGCAATCATCAGCTTGTCAAGCCCAATATGATTGATAACAGTGGTAATCTCGTCCATTGTGCTCATCCCGGTTGATATCATGAGAGGTTTACCGGTTGCTTTCACTTTGTCAAGCAATGGCAAATCGGTTAATGAGGCAGATGCCATCTTGTACATCACCGGATTGAATTGTTCCATAAAATCAACAGAAGGCTCATCCCAACATGATGCAAACCAATCTATATGATGTTGTTTACAGTAAGCATCAATTTCAGCAAATTCTTTTGCTCCAAATTCTATTTTATGCTTATATTCGATGTACGTCATTTTGCCCCAAGGCGTGTCACGTTCCTTATCCCATTGGTCGCGCGGAACACAAATTTCCGGTGTGCGTTTTTGAAACTTAACGGCGTCGCAGCCTACAACAACAGCTGCATCAATAAGCTTTTTTGCAATATCTATCGAACCGTTATGATTGATACCAATTTCAGCGATGATATAAGCGGGGTATCCATCACCAATAAAACGGTCTTTTCCGATTGCTACTTTTCTCATGATTTATTTTTTTCTGGGGAGTAATTTAATTTAGCAAAGATAATAAACTCGGCAAATTCACGAAATGCGCCATAGCCTCCTTTTTCCTTACAGATAAAATCAACTATAGCGGCCGTAAACGGTGTACTGTCTGCCGGAGTGGCCGAAATGCCAACCATTTGTATGATGTCTATATCGTTTGCATCATCACCGATATAGGCTATTTCTTCAGTCTTGATACCGGTCTCAGCCATCCATTTCGTCAATGCGTTCTTTTTGTCCTTTACGCCTAAAAAAAGATATGGTAATTTTAGTTTTTCTGCTCTTTTTGCAACAGAACCCGAAGATTCACCTGTCATGATAGCGGTGTCAACATGGACGAGATTGCGCAACCTTTCAACCCCCATCCCATCACGTATGGAAAATCGTTTCATTATTTCCCCTTCTTCTGAATAATACACCCCGTTATCGGTCAATACGCCATCACAATCCGTAATCAGGATTTTTACGGACTGAGCTTTCTTGATCAAAGAAGAAGGGATATTATGAAAATGTGTATGCATAATGACTATACAAAAGTATAGATTCTAGTTAGATAAATAATACCTGTGATTATATCTGACGATTGATATTGAGTTTATGACAGGCATTCTTAGAAGCCATATGTTCTGCTTTCTTTTTAGATACACCTTCGCCCGTGCCTGAAACTTTACCATTTATCAAAATGTTAATAATGTATCTTTTTTTAGTAGCGCTGCCTTTGTCTCCAACTGTTTCAAAACGGATACTTTTCTTATTACGTTGCGCCCACATAAACAACTCGCTTTTATAATCTCTGTTTTCCGTTAAAAGCTCCTGAAAATTCAGATGTTTATTTAGGATGTTCTTCTGGATATAATTTTGACAGAATTGAAACCCCTTATCGAGATATATTGCGCCAACCAATGCTTCCAGTGCATTCCCTTTTACGTCTTCCGGTAATACGTTCCTGACAAAGTTGCCAATGATTAATTTGTCAAGACCTAATGTTTCAGCAATTTGATTGAGTTGACTTCTGTTTACAATAATTGCTCTTGTACGTGTCAGTTCTCCTTCTTTTTTGTCGGGAAATTGTTGGTAAACAATATCAGCTACAATTAAGTCAAGCACAGAGTCGCCGAGAAATTCCAATCGTTCATTATGGCCATTGATATTTTTCTTTTGAGAACTGGAGGCAGAGCTATGCAGAAAAGCCATTTCGTAATATGCATAATTCACCGGCTTGAACCCAAGAATGTTCTCAATCTTTTTTCGATAGATCTTGTGCTCTTTGTCGGTTTTAAAAACCTTCAGTAAGTTATATAACAAATCGGCCTTAATAGAACAAGTAATCTTAAATATGAAAAAGGATAAATCAAGTATTGTATCGGGCTAAAATAACGGAAGCGTTATGTCCGCCAAATCCAAACGTGTTTGATAAAACAGTATTGATTTCTTTTTTTACAGCTTGGTTAAAGATGAGATTGAGGGTCGGGTCAATCTCCGGATCGTCTGTAAAATGGTTAATAGTGGGAGGGATAATACCATGATTGATAGCCATGATTGAGGCTATTGCTTCAATAGCGCCGGTTGCACCTAATAAATGCCCGGTCATTGATTTGGTAGAGCTGATATGGAGTTTTGATGCATGATCACCAAAAACTTGTCTGATAGCTTTCAGTTCGGCAATATCACCTAACGGAGTTGATGTGCCATGTACATTAATATAATCAATATCTGTAGGATTAAGTTGGGCATCTTCCAATGAAAATTTCATGACGTTGGCAGCACCTAAACCGTCAGGATGTGGTGCTGTAAGATGATAAGCGTCGGCTGTACCTGTTCCGCCTTTCATCTCAGCATATATTTTGGCACCGCGCGCCAAGGCGTGATCAAGGCTTTCAAGAACCAGCGCGCCGGCTCCTTCACCTAAAACAAATCCATCTCTGTCTTTATCAAAAGGTCTTGACGCCGTTGCAGGATCATCATTACGTGTTGATAAAGCATGCAATGCATTGAATCCGCCTATGCCCGGCTCATTAACGGACGCTTCCGAACCACCGCAAAGAATCACATCCGCTTTACCCAAACGAATGATATCACAAGCGTTAATCAATGCATGGTTTGAAGAGGCACACGCAGAAACAGTCGCATAATTAATACCTCTAAATCCGTAGCGCATAGATAAATGTCCGGCGGCGATATCAACAATAACACGAGGAATAAAAAAAGGATTGTAACGAGGTGTGCCATCGCCTTTAGCTTGTTCTACGATATCTTGATAGAAAGATGAAATACCACCTATCCCGGAGGCCCAAATAACACCGATACGTTCAGCCGGAATTTTTTCTATTGAAATATCAGCATCAGCTACTGCCTCATCCGAACAGGCTATAGCATATTGTACAAATGGATCTAATCTTCGGATTTCCTTTTTATCAATAAATAATGTAGGGTCGAAATTTTTGACTTCGCAGGCAAACTTTGTTTTGAATTTTGAGGTGTCAAATCGGGTAATAAGCATGGCTCCACTTACTCCTTTTGACAATGATGCCCAATAGTCAGCGACATTATTGCCAATAGGAGTAAGCGCTCCAAGTCCTGTAACAACGACACGCTTTGTCACCATATTCAATTGTGTCGTTATGCCTTAGCGTTTTCTTCAATGTACTTAATGGCTTCTCCAACGGTGCTGATTTTTTCAGCTTGATCATCGGGTATGGCAATGTTGAATTCTTTCTCAAACTCCATTATCAACTCTACAGTATCAAGAGAGTCAGCACCCAAATCATTGGTAAAATTCGACTGGGGGGTAACTTCTGCTTCATCTACTCCGAGTTTGTCAACAATAATTGCTTTTACGCGTGATGCGATGTCTGACATAAATAAGTATTTTTTAGGTTTAACGCTGCAAAGTAAATAAAATTAGAAGAATAACTATCAAACTTTTTCAAGTTAAATTTAAGATTTCTTCTTTCTTGAGCCATCTATTGATTGATAATGAGGTGATTGCGGCTTTTGTTTGTGTGAAAATAATACCTCGTTTTCGTTAAAAATGCGTTATTTCTTGACAAGGAAATAAAAATACGTTAACTTTACAGAAAATCATCAAAAAAATTAACATGAAAAAAATCATTGCTTTAGCATCTGTTTTGTTTTTTACCTTAATCGGGTTCTCTTCTAACAACACTTATGTCATCACTGATATTACACATGTCTCAGTAAGTGATATCCAGTTCAAAGTGATTAATGATACGAATACCGATTTTTCCTATTTCGTTGGGAATGAGATGAAGGTTATTGCAAAAGGACAATCTGTCGGATTTAGTTATGCTGAAAATACAATTATTTATAACTGGACAAACAATCAGAAAGGTGGAGCCTGGTTTACAGTTACGGCTGATATGCATGGTAAAAGCTTTAACCTTTCTTCTTTGCTTTCCAAGAATTGATTCTTTTTTCTTCTTAATACTTAACCCTTGTTCGGTTTAGCCGACTCTTAATCTTTATATTGATCTTATGAAAAAGGTTTGTCTGTGTCTCTTTTTACTATATGGTGCTTTGAATTCCGCTTCTGCTGCTAATATTGTTTTACCAGGTGATACATCTGTTTTTGAAGCAGAAGGAGAAGTTACTAAGCGATTCGGCGTGTTCATTACCGTTAAGATTACTAATGTTGAGGATATTGAAGAGTATCCGCAACCTAAAACTAAACTGAATTTGCTTTATTATATAAGTAAGAAAGGGCCGGGCAATAAGCCCAGAGGGTGGGTGCCTGCTGTAGAAGCTGAAGTGTATAAAGTAAATGAGGACAATAATACCATTGAGTTTAAAATATTACAGGACTTCTCTGATAAATTGAAGAAGGAAGGCGTAGATCAGCCTGTGAAAGCCGGCGCTAAACTCAAATTTCGATATTATGCCATTGGATTTTAGAGTACCTTAAAATTTGGCAACCTCAAAAGTTGTATAGCCTTTCACGCCCTGATTATCGGTGAATGAGATAACCCGAAGCTTGTAGTAATCACCATCAACGTTTTTAATCATATAGCAGTTGTTGCTTACGATGATGTATGTGGATAACTCAAAGTCAAACACTTTCCAATCATAGCCGATGATGTCGCGTTTTTTAGAGAAGGAATATAAGCCGATATCACTATATTGAAGCTCGGAGAATGGCTTGTCAAAACATCTGGTAGCCGTCACTAAATAAGGATTAAGTAGAATGCCGTTCACGGAATAATCTTCATAGATACCGGTACTTTCCTGTAAAACAGGTGTAGCATATTGTGAGAAAAGTAAATCCCATTCAGCTTTAGGAGGTTCAATCTCTACAATACCTTGTGTAAAAGATAAAAATAGAAAATTGTATGCCGCATCTTTGTTTAAAGATATGGTTTGTTCTTGGCTCCCATCTAAATTAGCAAAGCGTACTTTATAGGTTTGATTAGTTAGTTCAATTACTTGCAATTTCTTGTAACCTATAACATTCCCATTAGCAGTATATCCACGATCTATCAGATAAACATACTGATTACTGACAACATTTAACTGATTTACGTTGCCCCATTCTCCAATAGCAGTACTGTCTGGCCACCCTCCGCTATTATCTATTCGCCATTCCCACCCTGCCGAAGAGAAGGTTTGTGAAAAATTGGTTGAACCGGTATTGACAACTCTCATAAACTTAGAGCTGTTAAGAAATATGGCGTGTTGATTATCTTCTGCAGAGAAAGCCAAATCCCAAGAGTCGCGATCAATAATACGTATAAATGAATCGGTTTCTAAATCATAAAAGAGTTGCTTGCCATATAACGGCCCCATATTAGCCGATGTGGTATGCACGCCGGGAGGTGAAACATATGGCGGAAGCGGTTCATCCTCTCGGAAGCAGGATGTCATAAGCAGACTTATGGTAACAACTAATATGAATATTGTATTAACCTGTTTCATATTACTTATGAATAATAAAATTATATTTTACAGAGATTGCAAATGTAGCACCCCATTGCGTAGGCAATGAAGAAGACCCAGCAGAATGTGCGCCGCTTGTTGAGATACCGGCGGTCTGCTGAATATTGGTTACATTCAGAAGATTCTTTCCGTATAAACCAATTTGTAATCTTTTCTTTAAGAAACTTTGAATATATGAGATGTCGAGAAGTGTAAAGCCTTCTATCGCACCTTCTTTAATAACGTCTTTTTGTAAATCTATATCATATTCGGTGTATAAGACAGGTTGCTTGCCGGAATATTTTACGAATACCGTAAATAATCCGCCCCATTTCTTAAAATTATAAGAGGCGTTTCCTTGTATTTCAGGATAAGATGAAAAAGTATTATTACCCATTGCATCATCATAAATGCCATTTACGATACCGGTATAAGAGAAACCTATCCCTGTATTAAAGTTTTTATATCCTGTTTGAGCTTGAAACTGTACGCCGACGCTTTGAAAACGGCTTATATTTTCATTTCGATATACATTTGAGTCAGAGGAAATGGAAATCTCCACATTACGAATCTGATCATTAATCAGATTATAGAACCCATGAGCAGAGAACCCAAAATCTACCTTATTCTTACTTCCTTCATATCCGATAGTGAGGCCAACATGGTTTGAATGTTCTGCGTGAAGAAGTGGATTCCCATGCACATTATGATTAGCATCCACAAATTCAAAGAAAAGCTCTTTAAGGGAAGGTGCTCTGAACCCGCGAGAGTAGCTAGCGCGAATATCTAAGCCTTTTATTGGGGTGTATTTTATATGAATGGAAGGAATGACAGGCATGGTAAATCGGCTGTTATAACCATAACGAATACTGGGTTTGATGACTAATTTTTTTAGCAGCATAAAGTCAACACTTGTAAAAAAAGAGATATCCGTCATCCATTGAAACTGATTGACGATACGTAGCCCTTCTGCCGTTTCTGTAGTACTTTCATAACCGGCTTGTACGGCTATTCTTGAACTGTCTTTTCGATAGTTGTAAATGCCTCGGCTCATCCATGTTTGAAAAACATCCACATTCTCATCGAAAAGATTCTTCTCTAGAGTTACAAGATCTTTCTTAAACGATTGCCTTCTTCGGTTGTAATAGCTGTATGATACGGTTATGTCTAAATGGTGATTATTTTTAATAAAGCCAGTTAAGAAGAGGCTTTGTTGTGTGCGTATAGTGCGGAAATATTGATCGGTAGCCGTAATGAAAAACGGTGCTTCCAATATGCCCTTGCTTTCAAGCATCTCATGAAGGAAGTTACTGGCATAACGGATATTCATTTTCCCTATACCACGATTGTATTGCAGTTCTGTAAAATATTGTTCCTTGGGTTTCCATTGCAAATAGCGTTTTACTGTATCTGTAGTACTAAACCCATCAAAGAAATTTCGCCCACCGGATATTTGTAAATTGTTTTTCCCAAATTGAAATCCCATTTGGCCATCAATATTGTATTGGCCTACTGTTTCATAGTAGCCATTGAGTGTGCCTTCAACTAAATGATTAGCATTTTTCTTTGTGATAAGATTAATAACTCCGGCTAAGGCGTTTGAGCCATAAATCACGGATGAAGACCCTTCTATTATCTCTACTCTTTCAATGTTATTAAGTAATATTTGGCTTAAATCAATATTGCCATCTAAGCGGCCAATAACGGGTACGCCATCTATCATGATTTTTACATTCTCACCACCGATGCCTTGCATACGAATACCACTACCTAAAGCGGCATCTTGTGTGACACGAATGTTAAGTTGTTGAGAAAGGAGGTCTCGCAAATTCACAGCACCCTGAGATTGAATTTGCTGTTGAGTGATGACACGTATTTTTAAAATGGATTCTTCTATACGTGTGGGAACAGCATGGGACGTCACAACAAATCCGTCTAACGAGATGAGGCTTTCTTTTAATATGTATTCCTTGTTTTCACCGGCAAAGATGGTATCTTGAAAATTTTCATAACCCAAATGCGCAATGCTTACAACAGCATATCCTGTAGCGATAGGATTAGGGGTTTCTCCTTTTATATTGGTAATGGCATAAGATTTTTTGCCATCAGGAGAGGTTATTATTACATGTGCGCCATATAATGGCGTGTTTATGGCTCCGCCATAAACATGAATTGTTGGGGTTTGGGCTTTTATGTTTACCCAAACCCCAAAAAACAATCCAATGAAAAATAGATAACGGGACAAGATTTTTATTGAATAATCAATTTCTCCACTTCTGTTTTATCACCGCTAATCAGGGTCAGGAAATACACGCCGGATTTCAGATTGTGTGATTTTGGAGAGAACCCTTGTGTTTTAAGTTCACCTGAAGTGGAAGGCAGTGTACAAGTATACACCATGCGACCATTGATGTCTGTTAATGTCATTGTTGCATCAACACCGGCTTTAGTGCTATACGTGTAATTTACCCATTCGGCAGCAGGATTCGGATACACACTGATTTTTGCTAATACTTGGTTATTCTCTTCTACACTAATCCATGCTAGTTGACGTAGATTAAAGTAGTATTTACCGGATGCTGCACCGGTGAAGTTAGTGAACCAAATTTGATAGATGTCTTGGTTGTTATTAGATGATACAAAATAGGATAAGGAATCTACCATAGCCCAAGCGGGTGGAGGTGCTATTTTCCAGTCATGACCAATCTCTGTCATATTAGATGAAGCAGATGTGTACATCAAATCTAAATCATTGATGGCATCATCTACTTGTGTATTGCGTAATTCATAGGCCTTTGTGTTTTGATTCAGACGCACACCGCTTACAGGATAATATTGACCGGGCGGATTAAGATAAGCTAAATACTTGTCAAAAATCAAATCGTAGTCAGCGCGATTCGGCTCCGGGTCCATGACGTTCATATCGGCTAAAGAAAGGTATATATAGTTCTTATTGAGATAATTTTTACTAAACGTTACAGTGGTATCGCCTGTATTGTCTAAGTTAGCAATACGTATTGTCATGGTGTTGTTAATCGCTTTTTGGTTCTTAATCCATACTTTCTTATACACCCCAAGATGGGATTTCATAAAAAAAACGGCTGTGCCGATAACGTCATGGGTTACATTATTATATACACCCCAACCATAGTCAAAACTTGTCATGCCGTATTCAAATGCACTGGGTTCGAATGCCGTATCTTGATCAAAGCATTGTACCCAACCGGTTGAACTGCCTAATCCGGCGGTGTCAATGCATTCCAAGCCGTTGTATCACCGTTTAGATATCTCCAAAGCTGTGTGCCAAATCCGCCATTTATTCTGACAGAGGCTGTCATAAGCGTATAAGTGGCTACGGCGATATCCCAGTTATTATTAATCATGGAACCCTTATTCCCTCCTGACAAACTGTAAAAGGCTTTATTGGCATAACCGGCGTCTATAGATACAGAGTCAGAGATAATGATTTGTGAAAAAGATGGAATGGCGAGTGTAATGGATAACAAGTAAAGTAGTCGCTTCATAATAATTGTTTTAAAT
>JAIXKU010000204.1 GCA_026936045.1 Flavobacteriales bacterium | reverse complement strand
AAAAATGATAAGCACAAGTTAATGAGAAAATGAGAAATAAAAAACTTTCTAGTTCATTAACAATTGCGGCATGACAAACATGGGACTTTCAAGCAAGCCCAATTCAAACACACGTGTCTGCATAAAATCAAATAAAGGCAGCTTTTGAAGCATTCTATAAGCGGAAGATTTATTCTCGGCACTAAGAACAATCCAACCATGTTTGTTGTCTGTGCTTAGGGCATAAGCCATCACAATATTCTTATCCATCAGACGATTAATAACCATACGCTGCTCAGCCTCACGTACGATAAAATCTTCATGATCCTGCATAGAGAAACTGACTTCTATTAGAAAATTATTTTTCATAATGCATTTGTTTTTTGATTTGCTATATGGTAATTCCTCATCAATTATAGTTATCGTTTAAAAATAAAAGAGGTGTTTGACTCAAATAGTTATAAACAAGATATGAAACATACACATACATCGTTTTTTGTTTCTATTCTTGCAGATGAATTCATCTTATATTAGGTTGCAATGCCTGAACAAATTGTGAGCCGGTATCTGCTTAAGATAAAGCAGTTGTTAGAAATAGAGAAGCAAGAAGAATATAAAAAGACGGGAGAATAACTGCGCCATAACCGAATAGCTGAAATATTGAAGATTGTGTTTGGATTAGCATCTCCGGAAGTAGAAACTTTACCACCTTTTCAATCAGCATTACTGAATGAATCTCAAAAGCAAGCCGTCTCAAAAATCCTTGAATCTAAAGATATTGCTCTTGTGCATGGCTACCGGGCACCGGCAAAACAACGATCTTGGTAGAAGCGATATCGCCCCTTTTGTCAGCAGGAGGCCAATTCTTATTACGGTGGCTAGCAATACAACGACAGATCACTTAGCACCCAAATTTTCAAAGAAAAAATTGTGCGTTGTGCGTGTAGGAAATCTGTCCAATATGCATGATGAAATATTGCCATATACTCTTGCATCATTAATTAATAAACATCCGGAAAAGGAATCTTTAAAACAGCTAAAAATCTGAGCAGAAAAGATGCGTACTATGGCTTCCAAGTACAAACGAAGCTTTGGAAAGGAAGAAAGAACACAGTGTAATATGCTGTATGCAGAGGCGCGTTCTCTTTCCGCCGATACCAGAAAGATTGAAACGTTTATCATAAATGATATTATTGTCTGTATCACTTATACCTTTGCCTAAGGCTCAGAAGATTGTCCTGGCCGGCGATCCATGCTAGTTGCCACCTATCATAAAAGCTATAGAAGCGCAAAAAGAAGGATTGTCTGTGATATTAATGGATTTATGTATGCGATATATTCCGATACATGCTCTATGCTTAGAACACAGTATCGCATGCATGAAACCATTATGGCCTTTTCAAATAGCTGGTTTTATCAAAATCGCTTAGAGATGCACTCGTCTAATGCATACCATCTCATACGGGCTAATGAAGTATAGCTTACCTCATACTCTTTATAAATACAACCGATTGCAGTCAGAGCGAAATGTTTAATGAAGCATCAGGCAGCCGGTGTAACGAGGATGAAATAAAAATCGTAAAAAATATTCTTGATTTTATCAGTACCACAACCTTCTCCAGTAATCAAATCCCTTCTCTAGGGATTATATCCCCTTATCGCGAGCAAGTACTGCGGATGTGTCAAGCATTTAGTCCTAAATATACTGAACATTTACCGCTAACGATTGATACAATTGACGTATTCCAAGGTCAGGAAAGAGATTGGGTGATTCTCTCATTAGTACGCAGTAACAATAAGAATGAAATTGGAGTTCTTCAGGATTATCGTTGTATGAATGTGCCCATGACACGTGCAAGAAAACGTCTTGTTGTTATTGGCAACAGTGCCACAGTAGGATAAGATAAATCCTATGCTACATTCCTTGATTTTATTGAAGTACAGAATGCTTATAGTTCTGCTTGGATTTATTTATATTAAAGTGAAATGAACCTCATGCCAGTTGGTGTGTATTCATAATCCAAATCAAAAAATAAGCGTGTTATGAAAGCAAAAATTTATGGGATAGTATGCGTATTCGCTTTGACGATACCATTGCTGCATGCACAATATTATACACGTGCAGCCGGCATAAGCGCTCCTACGGAGAATGCAGTTAATGCAAATGGAGATATTCTTCGCGATGAATCAGGAAGAGTAGCACAGGTGCCTGCTAAAAAAGACCATCATGGTAACGCCCAAGGTAATCAATATGACTTGGCTGTTGACGGAGCATTTGATGGACAAACGATTGTGGTGCTTCAGTTATATCATGAAGACCGATTTAATTTTGAAATGCCTAAAGCGGCATTGAAAGAGAAGGGGTTTTCGGTATATCGTTATATCAACAATCCACCCACTGCCGATCAATTGAAAAAAGATCTTGAAAAGGCATGTCAGCTATGGGTTATTTCTGATATGAATACAAAGCTGGACAATGAGCATTTGGCCGTTATAAAGGATTTCTTTGAGGCCGGAAAGGGAGTTTATATTTGGGGAGATAATAGTCCGTATTATGCAGATGCCAATCGTTTGGCAGCCTGTTTGATTAATGACCAGGGGATGAAGGGCAATGTAATAGGTGATAAAGAAGTGGGCTTGCAGGAAAGCTTGCATTCTCCGGGATTACGCCCCAATCACCTGATTACAACCGGACTTGAGCATGTGTATGAAGGTATTACCATTGCTACATTAAGTGATAACCAACAACTTACCCCATTGATTTATGGTTCTGCTGGGAACTTAGTTGCGGCGGCCTATGAACAAGATGGGAAACGTTTGATACTGGATGGCGGATTTACTCGCCTTTATATTAAATGGGATACAGCCGGTACTGGACGCTATGTGAAGAATGCAGCGGCTTGGCTGGTTAATGTTGAACGCTTTGGTGAGGCGTTGGGGGAAAAGTAACAACTATTTTGATTTATTTCAATATATAAAAATCAGGTTTTAGCCATTAGGCGGACCTGGTTTCTTATATAAATCTTTGTTTTATTTAAGAAGGATGTTTGGATATATTTTTTTAGATTTGCATGATCTTAAAGTAATTAAGTATATAC
>JAIXKU010000120.1 GCA_026936045.1 Flavobacteriales bacterium | reverse complement strand
CGGGTATCGGGACAGTTTTCTTTAAAGGTGATACCAAGGATGACCACATTAGCCTTTTTCGGGGCCATACCCGCTTCGATCATCTCTTTGATTGCCGCATCAGCTACAAAAGCGCCCATGCTGTCATTAACCTTACGGCCATTAAGAATAATCTGACTGTGATAACCAAGCATCTCTGCTGCGTTTGTCAGATAGTAGGGGTCGACACCGATGCAATGTCCACCCACGAGCCCCGGACGAAAACCGAGGGCATTCCACTTGGAGTTCATGCCATAAAGCACTTCATCCGTATCAATGCCCATACGGTCGCAAATCATGGCTATTTCGTTCATGAAAGCGATATTAATGTCACGCTGACTATTTTCCACGACCTTGATGGCCTCAGCTGTCTTAATGCTGGAAACGGGGTATGTACCAACCTCGATAACAAGGTCATACACCTTCTTGATCTCAGCACAGCATTCCGGGGTCATTCCAGAAACAATCTTCTTGATATTCTCAAGCCGATGCACCTTGTCACCGGGATTGATTCTCTCAGGGCTGTAACCAATCCAGAAGTCTTCTCCGCACTTCATTCCAGATTCTGCTTCAAGAATAGGAATACACACATCTTCCGTGACGCCAGGATATACGGTAGACTCATATACAACAATAGCCCCTTTACGAAGATTGCGTCCAACTACGTGGCTCGCGCCTTCTACAGGTGTTAGGTCTGGCGTGTGGTCTGTATTTACAGGTGTGGGAACTGCAACGATGACAAACTCAGCTTCTTTAAGCCGCTTTTCATCATCAGTGAACTCTACAGTTGTTTCTCTGACACCTTCATCTCCAACTTCGTGCGTGGGGTCAATACCGTTTTTATAGAGCTGGATTTTTGCGCTATTCGTATCGAATCCGATTACGTTGACTTTCTTCGCAAATGCCACTGCAATTGGCATTCCCACATAGCCAAGGCCCACAAGTGCCAGTTTAGACGTTTTTGCAACCAGATTTTCATACGTTGTCATGTTCTTATGCCTCCAGGTTTCTTTGCTATTTGAATTGCTTTCCGGTTATGATCTCGTTCATATATTTATGTTCATTGCTCTATACTTCGTCGAGCAATATCTCTATAGGAGAATGTTTTCATGCCCTTTTCTTCCGCTACTTTCCTCATCTCCTGATAGTGATCTGGATTGTCAATTACCTTTAACAATGCCGCCTTTAATCCCTGAACAGAAACATCACTCACAAAATCGGCATTCCCGCCAATATCCACGTGATGGAATCCTTCTAAGTCTCGGAATATACATGGTTTCCCTTGAGCCACAGCTTGCTCCCACATGACTGAGTGGAGTCCGGGGAAAACTACAAGGTCAGCTGCAGAAAAATAATCATATGTCTCTTCTGATTTAATCCATCCAGCGTATTCAATGTATCTATCCTGAATCAATTTATGAAATTCTATTTTCAAATCTTCTGCAATTGTGCCAAATACTAATAGTTTAATGTTGGTCTTATCAATGAATTTGATCGCTTTCATTAAATCTATTGTTTCTGGTCTGTAGTTGTTGATTTTCCCCCCCGTTACTATTAGGAAATCATCATCTTTGATTCCATACTGCTCTCTAATATGTTGACGAACATTCTTGTTGTGCGATTTAATAACAAGATCATCATCTGCACCTACAACCAACAATTCGCATCGATTACTTGGTATTCCATACATGTCTGTAAGAAATGATACACGAGCAGGTTGCGTTCCATAAAACTTCTTTACGTAGGGATCAATCGTGTGTGCACATGCCCTAAAGATAATCCCGTGTAAAATTTTCTTGGAAATCCATGTTGTCGCGCAGTTGTAGACATCTCCGTGGTTATCCACATAAACAACAACATTGGGATGCTTTTTTAAATACTTCACTACGCTAGAAATACTGACAAATTGACAATTGTGGATAAACAAAATATCAGGTCTGCTTTGTTCGAGACTTGTGTACACGCCCTTAAAAACCTTAATCTTATGAACAGCTGAATGGTTCACCAAATAAGGAATTCTTGTTACTTTAACACTATCATTATTTACATATGATCCTATTCTTTCGCCGTAAGTAACATTCCCGTCTTCGTTAAAGCTCTGAGTTGAGGCAATCACCTCAACATCAAGACCCATCCGTGCATGCTCTCTTGTCAACATGTTTTCTTGATAAGAAAAACCTTCGGCAAAGTAATTACCTAAGCACAAATGAACTATCTTCATTATTGAGTTACCCCACAATCAACTTAAATCCTTCGACCAGCCATCTGTGCAGCCAGTACAGCCTACTCATACCATGTTTACGATATATTCCGTATGTGACTCTCACACGCTTCTTCGCCTCAGCAAAGCTTTTCTTTGTGCTCTGTCCGCCCTCGCCGAACGTGAAGTTGCTGATGACACGATCGATCGTCACAATCTTTTTCCCGGCCTTATGAACTGCTGTAATATAATCGAAATCGTCATACATCGTTTCCAGCGCATAGGGAAATTCTAACAAGGTTTCTCTTTTAGAAAACATCCCAGGATGACACCAATGTGTAGTTGTCCACAGTTTGCCAACCTTGGCGTGCTTGATCATGTCGCCCGATTTTTTCTTTATCCTGATGCTGCCCCAAGCTGCGTCGTAATGCTCGGACTTATAAAGCTTTACCATGGTCTCAACTGCATCCGGCTCGTACCAATCGTCGGTATTAATCTGCCCAACCAGTTCACCTTTTGCTAAACGAGCACCTTTATTCAGTCCATCGTACATTCCCTTGTCCGGTTCCGAAATAATGGTATAGGGGATATGTTTCTCTTCAAAACGTGGTCTAAAAGACTCAGCAACAGACACTGTGCCGTCTTTAGAATTTCCATCAATGATGATGTACTCAATATTCTGATAGGTCTGAGCTAAGACGGATTCGATTGTTCTTGCAATTGTCGCCTCGCTGTTGAAGGCCACACTCAGAATTGACACCAACATTTTCTTTTAATTTCCCCTTTTTTACATTCTCAGTTTGGAAATAAATTTCCCCTCAAACAACACGAAATGCTCTGGAGCCCTTTTCAGCCTCCGGAGCG
>JAIXKU010000322.1 GCA_026936045.1 Flavobacteriales bacterium | reverse complement strand
TATCTATACATTTCTGCCGCTGCCAACAAGAACGCTCCTACACCAAAGGGCGATGTGGCCTCTTTGTTTACTATTTGTCCGGGAATAGCTCTTTCACCAATTGGCTGTACATACCCAATTTTACCATTAGGTTGCATTGCAACCTGAGTAAGATATTCCCATGCTTTTATGGCTATGGGCGCATACTCTTTTTTATCCAAAAAGCCATTATTCATACCCCAAAGCAATCCGTAAGTAAAAAATGCAGTACCGCTCGTTTCGGGGCCTGGAGCATGTTGTGGATCCTGCATGCTTCGAGTCCAATAGCCTTCTGCCTGTTGGGTATTTTTGATAGTGACCGCCATGTTTTTAAACCTGTCTATATACATACTTCGATACTGGTCAGTTTTAGGAAGATCATTTAAAACCTTGGGTATTGCTGCAAAAACCCATCCATTTCCTCTAGCCCAAAAATCCTTTTTACCATTTATACTTTTGTGTTTGGGATAAATATATTTTGCATCTCGATAGTAAATCTTTTCAACAGAATCATACATAACAGAATCGGCATATTCAAAATATATACCAAGCTTATTCAGATATTGTGGATTACCTGTAATTCTATACAGTTTCGTCATCACAGGCATCACCATGTATAGCCCGTCAGCCCACCACCAATAATCGTTTTGTGGAGTACTCATCTGATACTCCATTACTTCTCTGGCTCTGGCTATTTTCTTAGGATCCTTTATTTTGTCAAGGTTGTATAAATCTATATAGGTTTGAAAACAAATTTGCCAGTCACCAAACAAAACATACTGATTCGTTTCTCCATAACTATACTTCCACTCAGTTTTATCATTAGAGGTGGCACCCATCCAATTGTTTTTCTCTGCCCATTTTTTCGAATAGTCTTTATACCTTTTATTACCGGTAATTTCATAAACAGCCATATTGCCGGTATGGTATGCCGCTTCATCCCAAAATGCCCATCCCGGATTGGAATGTGTAGCCTGCCAATATTGATTTGCTTTATTCATAACAGAAAGCACCTGCTTTTTAGCAGGAACTTTCTGTTTGTTATTTTTTTGAGCATAACTATTGTACACCAACAACAGCATCCCCGAAATAATGAATAACTTTAGCTTCATATCTATTCCGTTTTATCTTCGTCAGCCACAGCTTCCTGCCAGGTATCCCATTTTGGAGTAGCGGCATCATAACCATCATAACCATAATTCTGACTCAATACGCCTTTGTTATTTGCAGTAATGGAAGAATTTGGAATTGGCCAATAAAGATTACATTTATCCATTTTGTAATTAAGTGTGCGATTGTTAGAGTTAATTCCTACACGATTATAAATACCTCCATTGTTTATAACACGTTTATACCAATAGCTTCCACCACTCAGGTCTGTACCTGAAGACTTGTCATAGGTATCAACACTATACACGTTCCCCCATTCATCAGGCTTGCCGCTTAAAGCCAGACAGTAGGAAACACGGCTTAGCTCCATGTGTCTCCACTCTTCGAGATATAGCTCACGGGCACGCTCATTCATTATATCACCAATCGTAACGGTGGTATAAAGCTGAGAGCAACCGGCTCTTTTTCTTATTTCATTTACATCCACTGCAGCTCCTGCAGCATCTCCAAGATAAAACTTAGCCTCTGCACGCAACAGGTAAGCTTCGGCCAGGCGATACAGGTACCAATCAGCATTGCTGCCTTTTGAGGCACCAGCATACGCATTAGCTCCCAGATTGGCTTCGGCCTCAGCATCAGTAATAAATACTTTATAATGCGGCCATTGAAACCAGGAACGAATGGTATCAGCGCACAAAAGGGCTCCGGTAGTTGGGTGATATAGCTTTAGATTTTGTCCCCTGTAAGCATTACCGGCAGTACCGTATTTGAGCGAATCCATTCTTACCCAGTTACCAACACTGCTGTTATGTCGCAAGTCATCCACATCCTCAATTCCATTAACAACCCATAGGCCCTTTTGAGCAAAAGGAGTAGGGCGAAAAGTGCCGATACCACGTCCTAACGCCCGTCCATAATCAAGATCTGCACGATAATTGGCATTATTACGAGCATACAGATCCAACGCATTCTGTCCACCGGGCGTTTTCAGGTTGCCTGAGTTATACAGTGGCGTAAAAATACGCATCGTAGCAAAAGCAATATTGGATTGCGCTCCACGATTGGGAATACCCATGATTGTTTCGGTATTGGCAGCAATCAGCTTATTCTCTGGTCGGTGCAGATCCCAGATTACATTACGAGTAATCTTCCATGTTTGAGGTTCTCCACCAGGATAAAAAGTACCAAATGTATTTTTCATAAGTGTATATCCGGACTGATTGATCAACACATCAGCCTGATCTTTAGCTTTCTGAAATTGCCCGGTAGCCAAATAACATTTGATGAGCAGCATACGGCAAGCGCCTTTATTGACCGAGCCGATATATGTCATATCTTTTTGCTCAGGGACCCACTCAACCGCAAATTCCATATCCTTTGTAATCATGTCAAGAATGGCCGCCTTTTTTGTACTACGATAATTCTGTTTAGGTACTTCAAGTATCTTAGTGATCAATGGCACATCACCATATTGAAAAACCAAAGCCAGATAACGGAACGCACGATGAAAATAAGCCCTTCCTTTATAAGCATTCTTAGTGGCTTCACTGAGGCTTCCCACTTTATCAACATAAGTCAGAATAGTATTTGCATATTTAATACCATTGTATGTTTCTTCCCAATAGTGATTAATATAATTACCATCATTACCTCCCGGACCGGCAGCGCCTCCGGTAGGTTTCAGATTATCGGCGAAATTGTAGTTCACAGAATTACCATCCACATCAGTTTTTCCATACACAGCCAGGTCAGAAAACATATATTCAGTTCCTATAACAACTGAGTTGGTATTTGCACCTGTATTTGTCCAGTAAGAACGTATATGTCTGTCACTGATGGCCAGAGCTGCCTTTAAACCCGATTCGGTACTAAAAGTAGTGGCAGGCTCATAAATAGAGAGGGGATCCGGTTTTAGAAAATCTTTGGAACAGCCACCCATCAATGCCAATCCGCATACAGCAATTA
>JAIXKU010000304.1 GCA_026936045.1 Flavobacteriales bacterium | reverse complement strand
TTGTGAAACGCACGAGAAATGGTATAGACATCAATCGTCAACCTTTTCACGAATATTCTGCAGCAACCCAGGAATACAAAAGTGGGATAATGCAGACAAGGGGATTAGGTTCTTCTGTGGTTACTCTTCAGGATACAGGACAAATGCATCGTTCTCTCAGTATAGAGGTTCAAGCGAATGCAGCTATTCTATATTATGCGGATCAGAACAGGGCAAGAGTAGCTTTGCTACATCAAACGGGAGGTTTTCATCTCCCTAAGCGAGAACATTTTGGCTTCAATAAAACTGATGGCGGCAGATATTTGGAAAGGATTGCCAAACTTCAGACCATAAAAAACAAGAAGGCGAATAAATGACAAATCAGATAACTGGTATAACTGATGAAATATTGACTGCTCTTCGGGAAGCAGGATGTAGAACAGTAGGTATATTACCGGAGGTCTTAATGTTCTCAGGTAATAACAATCCTTTTGGCTTTATCTTGCTTAATTCTGAGACCACAGAAAACGATAATGGTGGAATATTGACTCAGCTTCTGGATATATCTATCTTTATTATTACTCAGAACGGTATCAATAAAACGAAAGAGCATTGTAATGTTCTCTATGCCGCAATTGGCAAAATATTAAACAGCTCGGGATTAAATTCCAAGACCGCATTAGTAAATTTAGAGACAATTAATTGGCACGCTGATATGCCATTTGTGACTCAATTAGTGGGTGACTTGGACATTATATCAAGCATAAATTTTAACATCAAATATATGAATGCGAGGTAATTATGCGTATCATAAAACTCAAGAAAGGGATAACAGCAAGGATTATACCTTGCAATGGTAAATTATATAGGTTATCCTCTGAAGTGGAAACAACGGTAGAGGATAGTGTAGATGCTATGGTAGCTGATATTCTGGAAATAAATAAATCAGCTCAAAAAGAAGCACCCAAGCAAGAAAAGAAAAAAGAACTGGAAATCTCTGTAACAAATGAGATTTCTGATAATGAAACTAAAATCCCTAAGAAGGAGAAATAAATGGGAAATTATAGAAGTGGTAATAAATACAGAGTAGCAATCGGACTGGAGACATCGCTGGGAAGCGGTAATACTTATTCTGACGGAGGTACTCCTCCGACTTTATCAATTCGTTGGCAAGATTTAACCGTTATGCCTGTGAAATTAGAGCTTAATCCTGATAGACAGCTGATTGACACTAATTATAAAACAGGAACTTCTCAGGCAACTGCCTATGAACAAGTTCAAGGTGTTACCGATGGCACTTTCACGCTATCAGGTAAATTATCCCTGGATTACGAGATACTGCTTAAGGCAATGTTTCATCAATCCCCAGTGGATCATAAATACACTTTTGACGATACTCCACCTAAAGCAAAATCGCTGGTAATGATGAAGGTTTGGGATGATGCACCCACGAGTTCAAAATATAAAGTTGATATTGCCAAAGGTTGTGCAGTTGATTCATTAGTAATTACTGGCAGAAGTAAAGAAGCAATAGAATTCACTCTGACGGGGAGATTGACAGACCATCAAAGAGAAATAGAACAGGTTATTACTGGAACCGATCCCGGTCTTACTTTCCCTGATGTGGTTCAGTTTGGTGATACAGGATATAGCGGTAATTTTGGTGAAACAAACAGATTAACTGAATTCACTTTGACTCTGACAAATATATATATTGATGACACCAAACGCTATACTAATTCAATGTCCAGATTGCGAGATATAATTCTTCGGCAGGAAGGCGAATTAAATGTAAAAGGATTATTCAAGCAAGAAACAACTGAGCTTAATCCGATGGATGATATTGG
Source organism: Flavobacteriales bacterium (assembly GCA_026936045.1). GTDB lineage: Bacteria > Bacteroidota > Bacteroidia > CAIKAF01 > CAIKAF01 > BA4. The sequence continues at coordinate 1,280 of JAIXKU010000304.1, read as the reverse complement.
TGTTGATAAGCAATTATCGGAATCTATAACACTTGTTTCTGGAACGAATTCTTGGGTTATTGGTTTTCAAGCATTGGTTACAGCATTTGATTCAGCTGATCCCGATAGGGATTTATTTGAAAGCAATGTAACAATGAAAGCAATTGCTAGTGTTGATGTAGCGAATAGTGTCTCAATTCAAACATCCTAAAGGAGAAGAAACATAATGGATAAATTTAAGGATTGTCTTGCTACTCGGATGAAAGCATTTGAGTATGAAATTCAATTAGACGGAAAATATTTTGCTACGGCAAGAGTTCGCTCACCTCTGCTTAACGCCAAAATAGAGGAAAAGGTATTTACTCAGGAAATAACTTCCGATGGCAATATCAATCGTGTTTTCAATGGTGGTCTTGTAGCCATATTCTATACTATTCTCTATAGCTTAGTGAAATGGGAATTGGAATATCCACTTACAGAAGAAGGATTGGAACTTTTTGCTATGGAAAATCCGGACGGCTATAATGAAGTGTATATGCAGATAATGAATCACGAGAACGAACTCAAGGAACGAACTGAGAATAATGAAAAAAACTAATAAGAGCGGTAGAATTCTTATTCGCCAATCAGAATTCTACCGTCCTTGAAGATAGAGAGATACTGAAATATGCTATATGCAGATATTGTGAGAAATTAGAAGAATGCGATCAGAACGATGGAATGCCAATCATATCGCCACTCAGCCGGTATATCATTCAGTATTTGGTGGAAATCAACAATGGTTTCCATCAGTATCCGCTGGAGGGCTCGTGGGAAAATCAACCGCAATGGTTCATAGACCAATTGAATATAGCAAGAAAAACTCAAGCAAACAAGGAAAGAGAAGAGCGTGAACGATATAACTCAGAAATTGCGTCTGATCTTCGGCGTAGAAGGTGAAGAAAAGGCAAATACGCAAGTAAAATCGCTGGATAAAAGTATTATGGGTTTGGCTAAGAACATAGGTTTAGCTGCGATTGCCTACAAGACATTCACTACTGCTCTGGATATAGGCAAGAAGTCACTGCAGAATTATAATGAAGCACTTATCGCTATGCGACAAGTAGAAACAACTTTACGCTCTACCGGTCAATCAGCAAATTGGACAACTCAAGAATTATCTAATATGGCGTCAGAATTGCAACATGTTTCCAAATTCGGCGATGAAGAAATTCTCAAGGGTGCAACTCAATCGCTTTTAAGGTTCGATGGCATTAGCAAAGAGCTTTTCCCGAGAGTTCAAGCATTGACGGTGGATATGG
>JAIXKU010000235.1 GCA_026936045.1 Flavobacteriales bacterium | reverse complement strand
CTTTGTACACTGATACCACCACCGCAGCAGAAATCAATACCATATTTTTTAAATACGTGGGCCATTTTAATGTTTTCTTTTACCAATTCACCCACGGTTTTCTCTTTTAACTCTTGTGTATTCATATCTATATTTGTTTGATTATTACTATTTTATCCAATTTATCTCTTTAAACTGTTTATTTCTCAGTATCTCTTCTAATGATATATTAAACAGTTTCTGATTTAATTGTTCACGAATAGGTGCATATAAATGATGCAAGGGACAAGGCTTCGCTGCAGTGCATTCATCTACACCAAAAAAACAGTTAGTAGATATGGAATCGCCCTCAATCGCCCTTATAATCGTCAGGATGGTAATGTTTTTTATAGCTTCATCCTGGACAGAAAATCCACCACCAAATCCTCTGACAGATGAAACAATCCCGGCTTGCACCAATTGTTGCAGTATTTTAGATGTAAAGGCCTGTGGTGTACCTATAGCAGCAGCTACTTCTTTCACGCTAAATTGCTTTTTGGCACTGCTTAAATAAAGCAACGACTTAATCGCGTATTTGCATCCTCTTGTTAGCATATTTGTTACAAATTTAATAATTATTTATTAATCAGACATTGGTGTCTGATTAATTTAAGAAAATCTTTTGCCAAATTTACGAAATGATTTCCAATCACTTTCCATAGGAAAAGAAAAATAAGAAGGTTTGTTCGGTGGATCAATCGAAATCAAATCTTGGTGTCTAATCTTATCAATAGCCTCTATTAATAATTCGGCACTCATTGCAAAACATTTTGCATATAAGCTATTGACTGTATCTTGAGGCAAAACAGGAATAGGCTTTTGTACCAAAATCGGTCCTTTATCAATTTTCTTTTCCATAATATGCACCGACACACCAACTTCTGATTCTCCATGAACAAGCGCCTGAAAAACAGGCCATAAGCCACCATAAGCCGGTAATAAAGAGCTGTGTCTGTTAATGCAACAGTATTTAGGAATATTTAAAATCCTCTTAGAGAAAATCAAAGAGTTGGAACTGATAATGATATCCGGTTGGGCATGTCGAAGAAAATGTGTGGTTGCCTCTTCATTCAAAGTATAAGAAACCTGCATAAAGGGAATGGAAAAGGCTTGACAGACTTTCCTTACAGAATAAAAATGCGTATTTGCAGCACTTGGCTTAGTGATAAGATTCAGAAAAGCATATCTGAATCTCGCCAATACTAAGCGTAAGAATTCGCCTAGTCTTAACTTAAAGATATATCTGATAATATATGACTGTATATTATGCTTGGGTGGAATTTTATTGACAATAACGACACCCACAACCTGATCTGGTGACTGTCTGATAAACTCAGCCAACATATCAGGGTGATAGAAATACGTTTCATCAATAACCCAGCAAAGCTTCATCATCTCATCGAAATAGATTTATACCAAGCTGATAATGAATCTGATTTAATTGTCGCTGCTTCCATATCTCTGTCATGACTTAGGTAGTATTTTTTTAAAGAAGGATACGCATCCCAATAGGCCTGTTCAGAGGGTTCCGCTTTGCCAGGATGTAACAATATTTCAACTTCATCATCTGTATTGAAATCTGTTTGCATCCAGGCGTACATCCGACTTATAATGTCTATATTCATTTTTCCGGTTCCCATCACACCGATAAACCCTCTATTTGAAACAGCTTTTGTTGATCTTATTCGCTTGTGTGCATATTTAGACAAATAATTTAAAAGCGCCACCTTTATCCATCCGGTACCAATCATAGACTGGGGAAAAATGGAGAAAAATTGCAAAAAGGATAATTCTTCCGCCGGTATTCTAATATACTGAATAGACAACTCCTCAACCAATTCACATAACGTGTCGAAGAACAATGGTATCATATGTATATGTTGGTGGCTATCTACATTAAGTCTTGCATTATCTTTCAAAAAAGGTTTCACCTTTTCAATTTGGGCTTTCATTTCTGCCTTTATCACCTTTTTCATCTGATTTTGCTCTACGGAAGAAGCCTTGAGCGTTTGCCAATAAAGAGACGTAAACGAATTATCAAATTGAGCGAATGGAGAACATAGAAAAGAGTCTTTTGTTTGAGAAGCCAAAGAATACCCTTCTATAAAATTAAGATGTATCTGAATGGCTATTTCATGGGCATGATAATCGGCTATTGCTTCTTCAAAAGCGTATCCATTAGGTATTATGCTGGCACTATGTAACAAGCCTGATTGAATACAACTGAGAATGCTGGAATTAATTCCATGAGTTAAGCCCCAGTCGTCGGCATGTATTCTTATTGTAGCCATATTATGTTTGTAAGGCGAAATTAGTATTTTTGGACAACTTAATCAGATAATATCAATTCCACTTATGGATCCATTTATTCGCCTTATAGAAAAAGCCGCACGTTCAAGCTTCTACAGACGTATTCTTAATATTATCTTATGGAAGAAGATTCCTTTCAATTGGCCTCATCGCATTGTGGTAACAGAGATTTTACCTGACGGCTTTGTTTTGAAGCTACCATACAAACGCCAAAACTTAAATCACCTCAGAGGTATTCATGCCTGCGGATTGGCTACACTAAGTGAATATGTGGCTGGCTTGACGCTATTACGTAAAATAGGTTCTAAGCACTACCGCATCATCATGCAAGAAATGCATATGTCCTACCGCTACCAGGGTAGAAAAGATGTATTTGCTCAATTTGAATTAACTGACGATTGGGTACAGTCTCATGTTTTATCTCAATTAGAAAGCAATGATGCTATTTTTGTAGAACTCAGCGTTATGGTTAAAGATGCGGATCAAAAACATATCTGTACCGGTATGACAAAATGGCAAATTAAAAAATGGAATAAAATTCGAGATAGGTGAGTAATGCTATTTTTTCGCTTTCCGCAACGAAGATGGCTGAGTTAATCCGGCGTGGCGAGCTTTCTTCGTATGAATTGGTAAGCAAACACATTGAAAGAGCAAAAAAGGTCAACCCGATTATTAATGCGATTGTTGTAGAGAGATACAAGCAGGCATTAAAAGATGCAAAAAAAGCGGATGAAAGCATCGTAAAAGGCCTGAAGACAGCGCCATTGCATGGTGTACCCTGTACGAT
>JAIXKU010000127.1 GCA_026936045.1 Flavobacteriales bacterium | reverse complement strand
GTTACAAATACATGAAAGAAATTTGAAGGGAAGGTCAGTAATTAACTGCGTCTTTTATTAAATATGCTACGATTTTATATAACTGATTGTTTTGACCATATATATTACAATGCTATGATGATTTTATTTTCCATTCTAAATAAAAAACTTTTTTATCAAGGATTTTGTAAGTTCGTATGTTATTCAGTGTATGATGCGAAGATATTTCAAGTCCATACTTGTGCTAGGTATCATATCAGCTTTCTTTTTATTACTGGCGCCAAGTCAGGAAATACCCGATCGTGATGAGATGCATAGTATTCTCTCTGCACAAGGCATTCAGGGTAATCGCAATGAGGCGTTTATAAGCTTATGTGACTCTCTTTATCCGGCAGGAACATGGCAAACTGCAATGCGAGGTCTAAACCGCCTAGCGCCATTAACCATCACTAAGCTTCAGTTTCAAAATGATATACATCCACCATTATATTTCATGCTCTTACATATTGTATATCGTTTATCTGACAATGTACTCTTCACCGGCTATATCTTTCAATTGGTTTTAATCTTATTATTCATTTTAATCTTAACAGTCTGGCAGAAAAAAACAGCTTTTCAGGTTATCATCTTGATGGGTTTATTACCCGGCCTCTTTTTACCTTTTGCCGAAATCAGACATTACGGACTGACATTGATATGGGCCGCACTGGCTGTATGGTTATTAGAGAAATTAAAAGCTCATTGGTCTTATAAATATTTTATACTCTTTCTGATTGTTGTGGCAGGTGGCACACTTACACATTATCTTTTTACAGCATGGATTGTCTCTCTGCTATTATCAGCATCTTTTACTTGGAATAAAAAAAGAAACCTGCTTCTACTTATATTGGGATTCCTACTTATTGATGCATTATTAATTCTTGCCATTCCTGATTTTCGCATGCAAATAATACATCTTTCTTCTCTGGACACTGGTTTCACCGGCGTTTTCCATAACCGTTTTATAAACTTACTTTACAGCATCGTCGGACTGTTCTTTCCTGTTTGGTCATCTAAGCTGATGGGCTATGGTCTGATACAAATCTTATTACTTCTGCCGGCACTGGGATGGGTGCTATACTGCAATTGGGGCATTACAAAAAACTTCACCAAACACGCTTTTCTTATTACCGGCAGTTTTATCTTTATTGGCGGATACACCCTGTTTTATCTTGGCGAGGAAATGCCTATTCATGCAGGCGGTGTCAAATATCTTGCATTGGCTTGTATCGGGTTTGTACCTTTTATGTTTGATTTGATAACAACAATCAAACGCCCCATTTTATTAAGTAGTTTGTTTTGGATCATCTTCTGCACAACAGAATTTACAAGCCGTTTACGAGATCGAACAGAAATTAAAGAAATATGTCAAGCCGATCAAACATTCTACGCACGTTCAGCAGATGTGTTCAGCACCTTACGATTTATATCATCCATGCCACCGGAAAAAAAGATATATGTACATCACAAAGGTGATGAAAATATATCCATCTTTAATCAAATTTGGTGGCCAACTACTACAACTATATCCGACTCGTTGATGCAAGCACTATCCGTTAACTATAACATAAACCCTTTATACGTCAGAGGCTATGCTATTGAGGGCATCTTCTTTTCTAAAAAATAAAGCTTACATCTTATCATTTTTTAACCTTAGATACTCTACTTTCTTTTGTAACATTGCAGCATGAAATCGGTGCAATTGATATTGATGATTGGATTGACCAAAGAAAGCGGCCATTGGAATCATGACTTTATAGCTTATATAAAAAAATTATACCAGACCGATGACCTTGTCATGATTGATATTCCGGGTACAGGTCATTATAGAAATGAGAAAACACCCTTTCGTATTCCTAATATTATTCGCAAAACACGTGAGCGGTATTTTCCTCAGCTCAACATGGAGAAAGAGCGTATGCTTATCTCCATATCATTAGGTAGCATGTTAGCTACTGAATGGGCCAGGCAATATCCTGATGATTTTCAAGCCTTAGTAATCATTAACAGCAGCTATAGAAAATTCAATCGATTGATTCATCGTGTACAACCTAAAGCCATGGTTTCTTTTGTAAAGATTTTTTTAACTAAGAATCCGATCCGAAAAGAAGAAAATATCTTGAATTTATGTTCAAACAACAGCTCGGTCAGAGAACATGTTTTACCCGACTGGTTGGCCGTTAACCGTGTACGTCCGGTGATGAAACGAAACATGCTGCGACAAACGATTGCCGGTGCAATTTATAAACCCCGTAGAAAGCCAAAGACCAGGTTATTTATCATCGCATCCCGACACGACCGGCTGGCTAATTACCGTTGCTCAATAGAGATTAACAGACGATGGGGCGGTGATTTGCTGATTATTCGCGATCCGGCTATAGGACATGGTATTCATATTGATGCGCCCGAACTATTAGCCGAAGTCATTCACACCTGGTATATCAATCCGAAAACCTCTGCATCTCCACAAACTTTGACAATTGATACCAGAATGACGGATAAGATTTTTTCACCACATCCGGTTGGCTAATAACAATATGTTCAAAACGCTGTACGAAAAGTGCCATACACATGGCCATACGGTGATCGTGATAGGTATCAAACACCAATGAATCAAGCGGGTTGGTATAATCCTTAATCTGCAATGTCGAATTGGTAATTTCAATCATTGCACCCGTTTTTGACAATTCGCTCTGTAAAGCAAGCAGTCTATTGGTCTCTTTATGAATCAATGTTTGCAGACCTGTACAATGCGCTTTAATCTTCAAACAACAAAGCGCCGCAATAAATGGTTGAGCCAAATCGGGGCAAGACAAAAAATCAACTTCTAAATACGATGAAACAGGTATGATCGTCTTTGTAATAAGCATACCATCTTCTTTCACTTCTGCTTGTACCCCTAATAACAAGAAAAAACGTATTGCCTGCTCATCACCTTGCAAACCAGATAGCCTGAGATTTTTTAGAAATAACGAAGCACCGGGTTGAGCACAGGCTATCCATGCAAACCAAAATCCGGCTGCACTCCAATCCGGTTCTACCCAAAAATCTTTGGACTGATATGCGCCTTCCTGTATCACAATGTATTTCTCGGTCAATTCAACATTAATACCGAATGTTCTCATCAACTGCGCAGTCATGTTCAAATAAGGCATAGATACCGATGGCGTTGTCAAATGTATTTTAAGTCCACCTTTCAAGGTAGGCGCTATCAACATTAATGCAGAAATAAACTGCGAACTTAAAGACGCATCAATCATCAGTTCTCCACCATGCATATTAGAAGGAGAGATACGTAATGGCGGACGATCTGGTAAATCTATGTATTGAATATCGGCACCTAATGTGCGTAACGCCTCCACCAACGTATGCACGGGACGCTTACAAAATGCTTCCGAACCGGTAAGGATATGCGGTGTTTGCAACGTGCAAAGATAGGTCAACAAAAACCTGAATGTGGTGCCGCCGTCGCCCGAATTCATGCTTGGCGAAGGATGTGCTAAGAGATCGGCTAACATCGCCGTATCATCTGCTTCCGATAATGATTGGATAGTAAAACCTGGTTTAGACAAGGCACGGATTATCAATACACGATTGGAAATACTTTTGGAAGATGGCAAAATAATCTCCTGTTCGGTTATCTCCTTTTTCTTAATCAATCTTATCTGACTCATATCATCGCTATGTATTTCCGAATAGCCTTAGTGATTTCCTGCTCTTCCACTTTAATACCATAAACCGCCTGGCCTAACTTAGTAATCAATGCCATTTGAATCTGTGCATCATCATTCTTCTTATCTTCTTTCATATAATAGAGTAGTCGTGGCATATCTTCTTCAATCAGATTCAGCTTTCCGAACGCAGCAAACAAGGCCGTTATAATTTCATCGGTCTCTTTTTCAGACAAACCGACAAGTGATGTTGATATCCATGTTTCACAAATCATTCCTGCAGCTACGGCAAACCCATGTAATACCGGTGTACGCCCCGGCTCCAGCATCAGCGATTCTATGGCATGGCCGACAGTATGTCCGAAATTTAACATCTTTCGGCCCCCCTTCTCGTATGGATCATTTTGAACGATATCCATCTTTATACTTACGGAACGTTCAATGTGTTTTTTCAGGCAAGTAACACCGGACTGCATCAGCTGATGCCAATATGATTTATCAGCAATCAGACCATGCTTAATCATTTCGGCGTACCCGCTTAACCATTGTGCCTTGTCAAGTGTATCTAAAAACTGTGGATATATAAACACCGCTTGGGGCAAGGTAAAACTGCCAATCATATTTTTAAACCCATCAAAATCTACACCGGTTTTTCCGCCTAACGATGCATCAACCTGTGCCAAAAGTGTAGTCGGAATATATATGCAAGACATACCTCTTTTGTATAACGAGGCAACAAAGCCTCCTAAATCCGTAATTGTACCACCGCCAATCGCTATAAACAAATCGTGGCGGCCGGCATGTTGCTTTATCAGTTCCGCCCATATTTTTTCCGATGTAGTCAGTATTTTTTCTTCTTCTCCCGATGGGACTACAATCACATGCGATTTACCGGAAGCTCGTATGATGGGTTCTATTATAGGATAACAATATTTGACGGTATTTTCATCGGCTAAAAGAAACAACCGCTCGTAACTCTGCTCATCGAGCCAAGTCTGTAAATCAAGTTGAACATCATCACCGTAATATACGGCACAGGCTGTGTCCTGATTGTTATGAAAATGACGTATCGTATTCATATTCTCTTACAAACCTACATAATTTTACCCTTTGCGAAGACTAAGACAAAGATGATTTTCTTTTTAAAATATATCCTTGTTCTCAATCTATCACTGTTATAGTGAATATCGTGCCATTCTTAAACAAATACATCCGATATCATTAAAATTTTTACTTCTTAGAAAAATAGTTCAGAAATAGCCCTATATTTGAAATTCAAAGCTTCCTCACATGAAAAAATTCTTACTTATTGGCATGACGGCATTCTGTCTTCTCCCATTTGTTCTGTCTGCACAGAATGTTGGGATTGGCACCAATACACCTGACCAGTCGGCTTTGCTGCATTTAGAATCCACCAATATGGGACTGCTTTTGCCACGCATGAATACTACACAGCGTGACGCTATTGTCAATCCTGCTATTGGCTTGTCTATATATAACATTGTTGACAGCACCATACAATATTGGAACGGCGTATGTTGGTTAGCGGTTTATCAGGAGAATTGCAATGATTGCTATTTTCAGCTTTCAGCCAATAGTTTGCAAGACACGATTGACCGTGTTATTTCAGACTCGGTATCCGTTCAAATCACGGTTAATCAGACATCCGGATCACCGACACAAATACCGTTTCAGATTATCAGCGGATTGCCGGCCGGTATGACATACAGCTTCTCTCCCAATCCCATTACAAGTTCAGGCACAACTCAACTGACCATTCATGTTACCCCTTTTACACCTGCCGGCAGCTATCCTATCGTTATTCAGGCTATTTGCGGACAAACCATTCGTAATTTGGTTTACATGCTTACCATAGAGCCATGCTATATCATTGATATTATCAACTCCGGCAATCAATATAATCTTGCTACCAATCTGTATAACACCTACCCATCAGCGCCCACAAATCAACCTATCTGTGTTTTGGCAACAGTGAATAGCGGTGTTACACTTAGCAGCAACAATACCAATCAACCGGCATTTACTACCGGCAATCTGCCTAGTGGCTCATTGGTTGCCATCGTAAATAACGGCAATATCATCGGCAAGGGTGGTAATGGTGGTACGGCTTACAGTCCGACATCCAATACTACCGGTGCCGGTTTTGTTGGAGGTAATGCTATTAATCTGACTGTAGATGCTACCATACAAAACAACTTTAATATTTATGGTGGCGGCGGTGGCGGAAGTGCCATGGCATTTGAAATCAGTTGGACACCTCCTCCTCCAGCTAATATTGTGACTCTCGGTATTTTCATCGGTGGCGGTGGTGGCGGTGGCGCCGGCGGCGGACTAGGCGGAACAGCTCCTTCATCCGTTATCGGAATTGTATATTACTCACCCGGTGTAAACGGTACCGCAGGTCAATTTGGCATTGGAGGTATCGGCGGAATACTTAACTTCCCCATCCCCATAAACCTGGGACCAGTTTCTATCTCTCTTAATCCTGATGCCGTCGGTGGCATGGGTGGTGCATATGGCTATCCAGGTACACAAGGCTATTTTCAGCTCACCGTCAGCGCCAGTATTGTTATCAATATTCCTTTTGTAGGGCCGGTTACTATACCCGTTGTAAACAATGTACCTATCCCAACACCTGTACCACCGCCTACACCTGGCAATGGTGGGTATGCTATCAAAAGAAATGGGGTTAACACTAATATTCCAGACAACCTTTATAATACGTCATTCCTGAAAGGTCAAGTTGGTCCGTAATATATTTTATCATGAAACATCTTATTCTTGCTTTCACATTTTTCATTACGACTCTGAGTACAACATTCAGTCAGTTTCAGGGTACGATTACCATGCATACATCGAATGCGGCCATTGCTGAACAATGTGATGTTATATGGAAAACAAAACAAGCCTATCATCGCATGGATATGCATTCTGTTTCAGAGCAGGGCACAATGAACTATACGTTATTCTTTGAACCCGGTGCGGCACAATGTTGGATGTCATCTGATGGGCAAACAATTGAAATATCAGCTCAATATTTACAATCCGCACCTGTAGTCCATTCTTTCTTTATGGCTAATCCAACGGGAGAAGAAAAAAATATAGCCGGATATGCATGTCAGGCATACAGACTCTCGGCCGTAAACGGGTATGCAATTTGCTGGGTGAGTGCGCCTGCTCCGGAAATTATCTTTCCTGCCATTTTCAAAACACAAGGTATTCTGCAAGGTCTGCAACAGCATCGTATAAACGGGACGGTACTGGCTTCGTATATTTACGATCTAAATAATCAGCCTGTCTATACTTACGAAATTAGTTCTATTCAAACGGAGTCTCTGAGTGAATCTCAGGTCAGGAGGCCATAGATTGTACGTTATAACCACTACATCCAGGTGAATTATTTGCGGTTGTTAAAAACATCCCAACATTTAGATAAGATATAAAACATTACACCTGCTCGACGAGCAAGATAAAATTATCAATACCTGTAACACGCACTGTACTGCCTCTCTCAATAAATCCAATAACAGCTAGGGCTTCATAAATATCATTCTCTATTTCTATGTTGCCGCCCGGTCTTAAGTTTGATAAAGCTGTTCCTTCTTTGCCAATCATTGCTTGGGATAACATAACATTCGCGACATATCCTTTCGTTTTTGTTTGCACTGTTTTCACTTCTACCCGTTTGAACATGCGAGAGTGTAATGCAGAACGCCCAAATATGAGAATAATGGCAAAAGCAGAAAACATGGAAATAATCACTGTAAGTACGGCTTTTAGAAGGCTCTCCGTATTCGGCAAAGGTATGGGTCCGGTATTTGGTACAGCTTTTACTAACGCAAGCACTAAAGAGAAGAATACAAAGGATGCACCTAATACACCGACAATACCAAATCCGGGAATAAAGAAAATCTCAATTATCAGCAGGGCAATACCCACTGCAAACAAGGCTATTTCCCAATATGCAGCCAAGCCTTCAAGATACAATGGGACAAAATAAAGTATTGCCGCCAGCACGGCAACCATAGTAGGAAAGCCGATACCGGGTGTTTTGAGCTCAAAGAAAATACCCAATACAATAGCTGTTATCAGTAACCCACTGATGTAGGGGCGCATAAAAAATTTCACAATATGTGTAATCAGGCTCTCATTATGCTGATACAATTTATAATCCTTAATTTGATAATAATCGAGCAACGCCTCTATAGAAGAAAATTCACCTTCGCAGAAGCCAAGTTGAATAGCTTCTTTCACTGTTAAAGAAACCACGCGGCCGCTATCAACCACACCGGGTATGGTTTTTTGTGCTTCTACCATCGCTTCCGCGATATCCGGATTACGACCGTTCTGTTCGGCTGTACTACGCATACGGCTGCGCATAAAAGATTGGTATTTTTCACCTACTTTCTCGCCTTCCTGATTTACAACGGTTGATGCGCCGATGGTAGAACCCGGCTTCATATAAATACTATCACAGGCCAAAGAAATAAATGCGCCGGCCGATGCGGCGTTGTTCTCAATAAAAGCCCAAACGGGCATTTTAGCATTCAATAGTAAGGTTCGGATTTCATCTGCTGCATCTACCATACCACCATACGTATCCAAATCAACTATGAGTAAATCCGCATGGTTCGAATCCGCCATCTCCAAGGCGTCACGTGTGGTTTTTACTGCCGGCGGCGCTATCTCTTCATGAATTTTAAAAACATAAATCTTTTGAAAAGGGTTTTGCCCAACCAGTGATAAATGGGAACAGATAAAGGAAAAGAATAAAATAAGGGAAAATAATTGTTTCATGATGAGAATAAAAGTACAAAGATTTTTTCTCTTTAATACTCTCTGTGATAAATCATGTGAGCCATCTGTTGTAAAGCATGCTTATGCATCTCATCAATAGAAAGCTTATAAAGCGATGCCAGCGCGTCTTGATAAAACAAATTCATTTGTGCAGCTACTTTTTCGGGTACTTGACGGTTTTTAAAGAATTCTAAAACATTTTCTATTTTTTTATCCGTATCCTTTTCAAGCAACATGGTTTGGTACCTTGTTATCTCTTCTTCATTTGCTCCTTGCAATGCCGAAACGACTAAGAACGTCTTTTTATTCTGTATAATATCCCCGCCTTTTCTCTTACCTGTACGCGCATCACCGTACGCATCCAAATAATCATCTTTTATCTGAAATGCCAAGCCTAATTTTAGACCAAACTCATAAATAGTCTGCTGATCCGCTTCGGATGCTTGCCCGATGATTGCTCCCATTTGCAAAGCAGTAGCTAAAAGCACAGATGTTTTATAAGAAATCATTTGTATATATTCATCTTCATTTACGGATAATCTTTTTTCAAAATCCATATCCATTTGCTGACCTTCCATTACCTGTATGGCTGTTTTATTAAATACATCCAGCAAAGGTTTAACAAACGGTTCGTTCACATCCGAAATAAACCGATAGGCATACATCATCATCACATCACCAGCAAGTAGAGCCGTATTTGCTCCATAAACCTGATGTACGGTCGGATCGCCTCGACGCAAAACCGATTCATCCATCATATCATCGTGGATCAATGTAAAATTATGAAAGACTTCAATCCCATAAGCCGGTGATAAAGCCTGCGAAACATCGCCACCAAACGCTTCACATCCCATAATCAATAAGACTGGGCGAATCCGTTTGCCTTTCATCTCCATAATATGTCGTACCGCATTATACAAACCTGCCGGTTCATGCGGAAACCCTAAATGAGACGATGCATCAGCATACCAAGTATTTAGTTCCGGAAATGTTAAACTGGAAGAAACCTCTTTTGAAAGCATGTCCTGTGCTAATCAAATCTTAAGCCAAATCTCAATATGAATTGATTTTTTTTGTTAATGGATAAGTTTTAACATACAGGCTCTTGTGTTAGTTAACACAAGAGCCTGTATGTCAGTAAAATCAAACAAGACAGAGATGTCTATTTTGTTTTTTCTTTATAAGGGAATTTATTGATGGTCGCTTTCATAATATTGTCCACCAAGTAATCAGAACGCCCCCAGTAACTGGTTGGGATTTTATGGTTGAATTTCCACATTAACTCCGCAGAACTGCTTTCAAAAATAGAGGTAGCAATATCAATATTTCCGGTATAACCACCATATCCAACCAAGAAATCAACCGCAACAGCACCAGCGTCAGAAATGGTTCGTAATTTATTAATCTCACATATAAAAATAGCATCTACACCCAAGATCTGACCTAATTTATCTTTGGGCGTTTGTATTATGTTTGTGTAATCAATCCCCGCATCTTTAAGCTTCTGATTGGTTTCCTCATAAGTCTGAATCTTTAGTGTCCAATTTACCTTCTTAGGTTTGCGTGTAATAAAATAGTTATAAAAGCTACGCTGAAGATTATACCCTTCTGTTTCATCTTCTTGAGTAATCCCTTGGCGGCCTTCTTTTTTAGCTGTACTTGAATTGTCTTTCTCTGTAACATACACCGGCAGAATTGCCATTGTCTTATGCGAAAACTTAGCTTCGGCCAATCTCGGGCTTTGATATGACTGGCCTTGCACCATAGGCATGGAAAGCATAACCATGCATAACATAAAAACAGAAATAATCAAATTGCGTTTCATAATCTCTTTTTTAATTATTTATCACCCAAAGATATATCGATTTTTAATCTTATCATAGATAGCGAATATATTTAGATATTGTTTAACATTATTATATATCAAGTCACAAAAACAACACGATGGTTTTTGATATTACTATTATCCTTGCTTGACAAAACACATCGTTTCATAAAGTAACGAGATATGCCTTTCAACAGGCATACTTTAAAATCTCAAGATAATCTGAAAAAAAGCTGTTGAAAAAAGACGCGGTGTAAGTAATAAGAACTTTTTTCTAACAAATAGGATTAATTGATTTGTTAAAAGCTAAAAGATAATTTAAGAAAAGCAATCTTTAGCACTGATAGTTTGGTTAAATGAAGCCCTGCTCACCTAAACAGGTTTAGAATTGACATAGGCCAAAACGAATTATATGAATATGCAAGGATTATTTATCTCTCTCTAAAATTCAGTTTTCATATCTTTACTAGATATAAAACAACTTTTACTCTAACTGATTGTTTTTATAAGAATTAATAGATAAGAAGAAATATCGTCAGCACATGAAGAAGCATAAAGTAGCGGTTACAAGACATGAGCATTTTAGTGCAGCGCACAGGCTTCATAATCCGGCTTGGGATGAGGCAACCAATCGGCGTCTTTTCGGGTTATGCAACTTACCTAATTATCATGGACATAATTACGAATTGAAAGTAAAGGTGTGCGGGCCCATTGATAGCGAAACCGGCTTTGTGATGGACATGAAAATATTATCCGATTTGATTCAAAAATATGTATTGACTGTCTTTGATCATAAAAACCTAAATATAGACATTGAAGCATTCAAGGAACTGAATCCTACTGCGGAGAATATCGTTGTTGTGATATATGATTTATTACGCCCGCATATTCCTCAGGCTTATGATTTATTCATCCGGCTGTATGAAACTCCTAGAAACTATGCTGACTATTGGGGCGAAAGCATTAACGAATAAACGGGAACTGTGTACCTTTAAACAAGGCGCCGTCTCCCAACATCTCTTCAATACGAAGCAGTTGGTTATATTTTGCAATCCTATCACTGCGTGAAGCTGAGCCTGTTTTTATCTGACCTGTTCTGAAAGCCACAGCCAAATCTGCAATAGTTGTATCTTCCGTTTCACCCGAACGGTGGCTCATAACAGAAGTATAGCCGGCGGCATGTGCCATATCAATAGCTTGTGCTGTTTCAGTAAGCGTGCCTATCTGATTCACTTTTATCAAAATGGAATTTGCGACTTTCTTATCAATACCCTGCTTGAGTCGTTTGGTATTAGTGACAAACAAATCGTCTCCTACTAATTGTATTTTATCTCCCAAACTTTTGGTCATGGCTTCCCATCCTGTCCAATCATCTTCAGCCATGCCATCTTCTATGGAAATAATCGGATATTTATCACACCAGCCTTTCCAAAATTGAACCATATCATCGGGCGTCAATTCATCACCGGTAGATTTCTTAAAGATATATCTGTCCTTCTCGGGATTGTAAAATTCAGAGCTGGCCGGGTCTAATGCAATCCATATATCTTGACCAGGGCGATAACCCGCTTTCTCAATAGCCTCCATGACAACCTGTATAGCTTCCTCATTAGATGACAAATTGGGTGCAAATCCACCTTCATCACCTACATTGGTAGATAAATTTTTAGCCTTTAATACCAGTTTCAGATTATGAAACACCTCTGTTCCCATACGCAGAGCCTCGGTAAAAGATGAGGCGCCAAAGGGCATAACCATGAATTCCTGAATATCTATACCATTATCGGCATGGCTACCACCATTAAGAATATTCATCATCGGCACAGGCAGACGTGATGCATTCATACCGCCCACATATCGAAATAACGGCATACCGGCTTCTGTAGCAGCTGCCTTAGCTACAGCCAAAGAGACGCCCAAAATGGCATTAGCACCAAGATTGCCTTTATTGTCCGTTCCATCCAAAGCAATCATCTTTTGGTCTATTGATGCCTGATCAAATATATACAGACCATTAAGCTCTTCATTAAGAATGGTATTCACATTCTGCACAGCCTTGAGTACCCCTTTACCTAAATACACCTTTTTATCATTGTCGCGCAGTTCTACCGCCTCATGCACACCGGTGGATGCGCCGGAAGGAACAGATGCACGCCCAAATCCACCATTATCTGTATATACATCAACCTCAAGAGTCGGTGTGCCACGTGAATCCAGAATTTGACGGGCATGAATTTTAACTATATTGCTCATGGATGAAATTTTTTCTTGCAAAGGTAACAAAACCAAACCAATGCATTACATAGATTTTAATATTCATCGCATAACAGGAGAAACTGCCTATTTTCATACCAGACAATCCTCTTTTAGAATAAATTTAGTAGGTTTGGAGTAATGAATAGAAAGCGATATAAAAACATCTTTAGCATTGTATCATTCAAGTTATTGCTTGGTGTCCTTTTGGTTGTTATCAACCTTTTAACAATCAATGCCCAATCTTATCATATAGAGTGGGGGGCTTATCAGAAAATGACTACACGCGACTTTTACGACGGCATTCTATCGCATGATAGCAATGGTTTTTTTATTCTTCGCAGTCGTTATAATGCATTGAATGACCGTACCGTGTTTTTGGATTATTATCCGTTCGGAACATTGGAACGTTCCACCGGTTCAGCTTTAGTTTATCCCGATTCATATAAGGAAGCCGGATTGCCAAACAAACTGCTTTTTGAAGATCTGTTTCGCTTAGGCAGCCATCTCGTGTTGCTTATGACAAGCTATAATTCTGAAAAAGACAAACATTCAGCCTACGCCCGTTATATTGATTACGAGGGAAAACCAACAGGATCTATCATAGAATTGTCCAATCTTAAAGCCGAGCGTAAATCCAATCAGGGTGAATTTCGTTTTGCCACTTCGCCCAATCGGGCATATTTGCTTACGTACAGCCATAAACCTTATGACCAGTATAATGATGAAAAATTTGGATTCACTGTGGTGGATACCCTTTGCCAAACAGTTTGGTCAAATGAATATATTCTGCCATATAAAACTAAGAACTTTATTCCCATAGATTATCGTATTGATAACAACGGAACGGTGTATATACTTTCTAAAGTATTTCTCAACAAAGAGCAAGAAAGGCAAAAGAAAGTGAGAGGATCAAATTTTTATTTCACGCTGTTGCGTTTTATGCCGGAAGATGAATCAAATCATTTTCATGAATATATTATTAAGCTTGGAGATAAATATCCTGTCAACTGCTCATTTCGATTTGATGAAAACAACAACCTGAATGTCATAGGCTATTATGCTAATGACAGAGATTTGAGAAACGTAACGGGCTTGTATTTTTATACCCAAGACGTCAATTCGCTGCAACCGGCGAAGATCACTTTACATACTCTTCCTGTTGGATTTATTGGTGATTTCGAGACCGATTCGCCTTTACAATTCGGAGAAGAAGGCGAGCCCGTGCTTGACAACACCCATTTTCTCAAATTTGAAGATGGTTCCAGAATACTGATAACGGAACATCGGCTGGTAACCGAAACCTGCTTCACGGATTTTCGAACAGCGCTGATTACCTGCAATTATAATTATTACTACAATGATTTATATGTGATAAAGATTGGTCCGGATGATCAGGTACAGTGGAAAATAAAGATTAATAAAAGGCAAGTAACCCATAACGACGGAGGCATATACGCTTCCTTCACTTTTGCCATGATAAAGGATAAGATACTTCTGCTCTACAATGACCATCCTAAAAACTTTGCTTTAAAAGGCGATCGCGGACTTATGTATATGTCTGACCCTCAAAAGTCATCCGTAGCCTTAGTAGAGATTTCAATGCAGGGACAAGTTTCAAAATCCGAATTATTTTCAAACGAACGACGCAAAACATGGTTTCGCCCTCGCTTTGCTTTCCAGCCTGACGACAGCAGTCTGATCTTCTTTACCTCACGACTTCGACAACACGCTATCGGGCGTCTTGTTCTTAATCGGTGATAATTGAAATTTGCTAATATTCTAAAGATTTATATTTTTGGCTCAAAATACTTTTATGAGAAAGCTTGTTTTATTTACGACCATCCTCCTTACCATCTTTATTCAGGGATTTTCTCAATTTGCCGAAGTAGATTGGGGTACACCTTTTAAACAATCGGATAAAGAATGGTTCAGTCAGATACTAGGAGAAAACGGCAACGCCTTCTTCGTTCAGAAGAATATTCGTACCGGTATGCTTTCTTATGATGTAGTTATTGAGAAGTACAATAAAGAATCTTTTGATCTTGAATTTTCTACGCCTGTGTATAATGAACAAATGTATGCTAGAGAAAATCAGAAGAAAAACAGGATAATGGAGGTGAACGATGTTTTGATGATGGAAAAAGATATTCTGGTTTTCATCTCAGAATACGATCCGGGTACTGACTCATATACTTCTTATGCTCAAAAAGTAAACTTTGACGGCACATTAAATGGCGGTCTGATTACGTTAGATATTTATAAAACACCTGAGAAATCGCTCAGAGGTAAATATGAATTTGCCAAATCACCGGATAATAAATACATCCTACTTTACCATAAGCGCCCATTTAAGATGTACAATGACGAAAAATTCAAAATCAAAAAGTTCACACAAAATCTCGAGCCTGTGTGGGAGAAAGATTTGATGTTTCCTTACAAGGATAAGGATTTCAACCTATACAAGCTGAAGATCATGGACGATGGTAATTGCTATATGCTGGCACGTGTATTTCTAGATAATGAAGAAGCCCGTGAGAAGAAGAATAATTTAGAAGCCACCTATTTCTATAAATTACTTTCATTCTCTGACAGCGATACCACAGATGAGGTTATTTTTAAAGAAATCGATATTACATTGCCCAAAAAATGGATAACAGATGTCACCTTTACCACTTTTAATGATGAGATTATTTGTGCCGGATTTTATGCCGATAAAAAAGATATGGCCGTCAATGGTACGTTCTTTTTACGTATAGAAAAAACCAGCGGATTAATCAGAGCACAGGACACAGAAGAATTTTCAAAAGCGTTCTTAGCAGAGTTTTTGGGTGACAAAAATGCCGAAAGAGGGAACGGATTAAGAGATTTTATGCTGGATGAACTTATACGTCGTGATGATGGCGGTATTGTATTAGTAGCTGAGCAGTTCTTTATTAAAACGGTATGTTATACCAATAATTCCTCCGGATATACCAAGTGTCGTGATTATAATTATTACAATGATATTTTGGTTGTAAATATTAACAGCCAGGGAGAGATTGAATGGAATGCCCGCATTCCGAAGAAATCCGTTGATACACAAGAGGGCAATTACCTTTCTTATGCATTAGCTGTAAAGGGAAATCAAGTATATGTTTTATATAACGAGAACCCCGGAAATCTTGCTATTACGGATCCAACAAAGCTTAAGAATGTAAATATTTCGAGTTCAATAGCTGTTTTAGCCAACATCAATTCCAAGGGTGTTGTATCAAGAGAAACATTGTTCAATACCAAAGAATCACAATGCTATCTTCGCCCGAAAACGTGTAAACAAGTGAATCTGCAAGAGTTGATTATATTCGGCGTCAAAGGGAAGAACAGCCAGTGGGGTAAGCTTAAGATATTCTAATCCGAAAGCCCATTTCTCTACTATTTCTTAATAATTGATATCTCTGACTTCTGCGTGTGTATTCTTGTTCTAAATTAGTTTATCTAATTAAGATAGTAGTCAGCAATCTATTTTGTTGCTTCCGCATGATGTGTCGGGTGGGTGGGTTGTGCTCCAGCACGGAATAAAGCTGTTGACAATATAGATAACAATACATAACTGGCAAAAAAGTAGTAACCGTTATTAATGTTTGCTTTTATGAATTGATTGGTTTGTGTATAAAGAAACGCAATAAAAACACCAACCACAAACACATCAGCCATGGCAAACTTTCCTATAAAAGAAACCGTACGTGCTAAGTCCGGTGCAAATTTACGTCTTTTGAATGCAAAGAGGAAGAATGACAAAAAGGTTTTAACAACCGGTACAAATACCGCAAAAAATGAGATGAGGAAGGCCACGAAATATTGTTTGTTTTTCACTAATTCTTTCACCGCTTCAAGAATGGTATAAGTAAGTGTTTTGGTGGTCTTCTGCGCCATAGAACTGCCAAGCATATTACCCAAGAAAGGAACATCTATCATTTCCGAAAGATTAAAACTTACTGTAAACGTCATAAACGGTGTCGTAATACCTATGACATAAAGCAGCAATGAAAGAGAGAAAAACAAAACAGCCGTTATCTGATTAAGATTACTCATAAATCGTTATTTTATTCAGTTATAATTAGGACAAAGTAAACAAAAATCAGAAACCAAGAGTTCCGATTACGGTCTTTGTATAATGAATAAGACCTCCTACAAGCAATTGGAAGGTTAGCCTTGAACAGTCAAATTGGCAGACTCATATGGGTCGGATTATTTTATAATATATCTGCTTTAATGCCTTTAATGGCTGTGTCTGTATATATGTTTCTCTATATTTAAAATAATCAGATTCCACAAAATGTCATTCTATCTTACAATGCACGGTTTTTGAGCATAAACACGATAAAATATTCACATGCGCCTTAAAGAAAAGCCCAATATAACTTCCTTGCATTTGGTAAGTTCCATATTCATATCAGGGCTTTTGGTAGTGATACTTTGGTTGATTTTTCTTATAGAACAAACACAGCATCTTTCCTTTCATACATTGGGTATTTGGCCACGATCTGTCGAAGGCATAAAAGGTATTTTTCTATCTGTTTTCATTCATGGCGATCTCAATCATTTACTCAGTAATACGCTGCCTGTTTGGCTACTCTCATTTTTTATACTTTATTTCTATCCGCGTGTCGGCTGGCGCAGTATAATCTTCATTTGGTTGGTGGGTGGGCTGTGGACCTGGTTACTTGGTCGATCATCCTATCATATCGGAGCCTCCGGCCTCATTTATGGTATGGCTGCTTTTCTTGTTTTATCAGGCTGGCTCAGCAAAAACTACAGGCTCATTGCCATTGCCCTCTTAGTTGTATTTCTTTATGGCAGTTTATTCTGGGGAATATTTCCCATGCAACCTGATATTTCATGGGAAGCACACGCCACAGGTGCTTTAGCCGGGCTAATTGCCGGCTGGTATTTCAAACAGGCGCTACCCAAACGTGAAAAATATCTTTGGGAACTAGAAGATGAGAATGAAGAAGATAATGACAGGCCCGAACAAGATCAAGATGTCCCCTACTGGCACGCAAACAATACCTGGAATAATGATGATGAATAATCAGCCCCATATTTTTGTGCCAACCGAACAGTTAGCACAGATATCTATTTCCTTTCTTGATTTAAGCAGTCGCTTTCTAAAGCTAATATATGGCGGAGATTGCCAAATTTCAGACAACGACTTGTCTTGCATATGTCCCATTGAATAACGTGCATCCTTATCAAAACAACAAGGTAATACTTTCCCATCCCAAGTGATTACACAACTATGCCACATTTTCCAGCAATGATTCAGTTGTTTGTTTTTTATCACATATTGCCCCTCTTTGTTTTTCTTATATCGGGCATAGCGCGGATTATCCGGTAATAGACCTGATCCTTCCGGATTACCATAAATCTGAGCTGTTTTGAATCGTATCTCATCTACACCAAAATCTTTAGCCATTTTACGTGCATCCTCAATTTGGTGTTCGTTAGGCTTAACCACTAAAAATTGAAAAATTAAATAGGGCGTTCTGCTTCTTAACTTGCGCTTCGCTGCCACCACGTTCTCGACACCCTGTAATACCCGTTCGAGCAATCCGCCTATTCTGTATTGTTCATACACCTGTTGTGTGGTGCCATCCAGTGAGATAATTAAGCGATTGAGACCGGATCGTACCACTTGTTCCGCTATGTCGTTTTTTAGATAATGGGCATTGGTACTGGTTGATACATATATACCTCTATCTGAAGCATATTTAACCATTAATAGGAAAGCAGGATTTAGAAATGGCTCTCCTTGAAAATATAAATTCAGATACAGTACATGCGACTTAATCTGCTCTATCCAGCTCTGAAAATGAGATTCAGAAAGCATACCGGTAGCACGGGTAAATGCACGTAAGCCACTTGGACATTCGGGGCAACGTAAATTACATGATGTGGTAGGCTCAATGGATACACTCATGGGAAGACCGCGTATAATTGATCTTCGAAAAACCCGGCTAAGTATATAACTGCTTGTTATTTGCCATGCATTGAAAAACCGCCCGGGGGTGAGCCTACGCAGGATATAAAAACCATCAAGTATCTTGCCTGTCAGCATGATTATCTTCTTCTGAATCTTGCTTGTGATGCATCTCATCAAAGAGGCGATCTATCTTTTCGGCATATTCTGCCGAATCATCATAATAAAAAATTAACTCTGGGATAATACGCAGTTGTTTCTTCAGCTCTGCACCTAACAAGAAACGAATATGTGGTTTATGTTTATTCAAACTTTCAATCACCTGTTTGGGTGACGCAGCACCGAAGATGCTGAGATAGATTTTAGCCACAGATAAGTCAGGCGAAATCCGTACCATGGTAACAGAGACCATCATATGACCATAGATACCGGAGCCCTCTTTTATAAGAATCTGAGAGATAACTTTTTGAATCAATCGGGCTACTTTAAGCTGACGCGTACTCTCCATCTTTTTTTTTCAAAGATAAGTAATAGAAATCTATTGAATAAACCCCATTAAGAAATAAAGGTTCGAAAGTTATACTTTAAAGCAAAGAAAATAATAGATAATGTATGCGTAAGGGTGTTAGTTGGTGGTGAGAGAAACGTATAAGACTACCGTCATAACAGGCCATTCTGCTATTTTCATCAAATACTTGCTATTCCTTCTTCAGCTACTTATATTTGCATGACTTACTATGGATGAAAAACATGTATTATAAAATAGGCGTAGAAAAGAGCGATATATTCAATCAAATCGTCCCGGTGCTTTGTCATGAATCTTACAGACACATTTTTTATAAAAGAATAGAGGTGTCTTCATATAATTCTACATCTTAAAAAAATTCAGAATCAAGAAAATGAAGAAAGTAAAATCAATGTTTCCGGATGCCCGTATTCCTTATGGAACATGGGGTAGCAGTTATTTCCCAGCATGGCAAACATCGCCTTTGGCAGAGGTAAATATCGGTCAGTTTGCAGGCGAAGCCATGGCACGCATTATGGGTTTGCGCAAAACACCTGTTTCACACTTAGATTATTTAGTTATCGGTTCAACCGTACCTTGGCATTTTAAATTTTGGAACGCCACTGTAGTAGCCAGCTGCATGGGTAAACGCGTGCCGGGCTATCAGATGGAACAGGCGTGTGCTACAGGTTTACAAGCCATTATACTTGCCGGAGCACAAATACAAACCGGCGCCAGTCAAGTGGCAGGTGTACTGACCTTTGACCGTACCAGTGATTCGCCTGTAGGTGTTTTTCCTGAACGTAGAGCTTACCGTCGTACCGAAGTAATCAGTGATGTATGGGATAATTTTGGATTTGACCCGGCTACAGGTGGCTCAATGCTTGCCTCTGCCGGCAATGTGGCAAGAAAATACAAAATAGAGAAGAAAGAAGTAGATGAACTGACAGCGCACCGATACGAACAATATTTCAAAGCAAAAGAATCGGGCTTTATCAGAAGATATGCTGTAGCTCTCGAAGTGCTGAATATGCAAGGGAAATCAATGGGTGTTATAGAAGATGATATAGGCGTAAAGAAACTATCTCTTGATACCTTGCGATCCATGCGTGAGTTGGATAGCTGTGTTACAGGCGGTACACAGACACATGCCGCAGATGGTATGGCAACACTACTTGTTACCAATGCAGATAAGGCTAAAGAGTTAAGTCTAAATCCGAAAGTTGATATCCAATTCATAGCCAAAACGGAAGTGCGTGTGGCGCCTTCCATGATGCCTGAAGCGCCGGCGGTTGCCGTTCAGAAGCTTCTCAAGCAAACCGGCCTAACCATGAATGATATTACCGTGGTTAAAGACCATAATCCATTTGCCATCAACGATGCCGTTTTTGCAAAAGTGATGAATTATGATTGGAGAAAAATGAATAATACAGGCAGTCCGTTGGTTTGGGGACATCCGCAAGGACCTACACTCACTCGCGTTACGATAGAAGCATTAGAAGAAGCTGTGGATTTGGGGGGCGGCTATGTTTTGATATTTGGTTGTGTACGTGATATCGGTATTGCTTCTATTTTCAAGGTTAATTAATGATAATACTGTTTCAAAAGAAAGATAAAAGATTATGAATAATAAAATGAGAACATCGACACTGGAATCCCTTAATATGGGTTCTGTGCTTGATATTTTTAAGAATGGGAAACTCCCTGTCAATAACGATGAACTGATAGATAAGGTATTTGGGCCTAAGAATAATCGTGGCGCTATGATTATTTCAGGTGCCAGCGGCATCGTGGGCGCCGGAAAAGTTATGCAGTTTGCCTCAAGGCTTAAGCCGTATAATATTCCCATCATAGCCTTAGACTTACCCGGTGCGCCGGATGGTATTAGCAAACAATACAAAGGATTAGTAAGAGCTTTCGGACGCGATGGTGCTAATGATATCATGAAAAACATCATTCAACTAACCTACGATGGAAAATCTTTACCGGAAACTCTTAAATCTTATAATCCCAAATTCCTGCTTGAAGCTATTCCGGAACAGTTAGAACTTAAAAAAGTCCATTATCAACTCTTCAAGAAAGAATTCCCGGGTATCCATATTTGGTCTGTCACGTCCGGATTTCCTTCAAAGCAATTGGGTGTAGATATTGCACACCCTGCATTTCCGCATGAAATTAATAAAGTATTTGAAATAGTTGAGAAACAACCGTCTGTCCAAACGCAACTCTTATGGTCGCTTGGATTAATCCCGATGCAGATGAGCGATGATTGGTCATTTGTTTTGGATGTATTCTTCTGTGGCCTTATGCTGGCCAGCCTTCAATACCAAGAAAAGAGCAATATGCCGTATTGGAAAGCGGATAAATATGTTCGTCAGATTATTGGGCCCAATCCTTTCAGGGCGCATGATGCTATCGGCGCTAAAGGTGCTAATTTTCTCACCTGGTCCTGTCTGTATCACTTAAGCAAGGCATACGGGCCGCTTTTCAAACCCACTCAATCGCTTGATGAGCATAAAGACAGTGGACAAAACTGGTATCCACCCGATCATTTCCGTCCAATGGTTAACTGGCATCTTGATAACAAAGGAAAAGAAGAATTGCATCAAATCATTTTTGGGGCATTATTTCAAATGACTTCCATCATGATCAAAGAGAAACGGGCCGATTTTGTATCAATGAATGCTATCGGTGAATTATGTGCTCAATTCACCAAAGGGTTATTGGCTACTATGCGAAATCAAGGCAATACCAATATTATCAATACCGTTAAGGCTTATCAGAAGTTGCATCCTGAAGCGGCTAAGACCAAGTGGTATCCCGACGTGTTTAAGAAAATGGACACGCCTGAATGGCTGCAATTGTATGTGAATGCCGAGCATGATGGGAAAGTGGGTGTTATAACCATCAGTCGTGAAAGTTACAACAGTGACGTAGATGCTGAATTGAATCGTGCTATTGATTGGTTAAAGAAAAATAAAATTAAACGTGTGATTCTAACAAGCGATTTCCATCTTTCAACACAAATGGTAGGCGCGGATACAACCGAGTTCTTTCCTGCGCTCACAGATACGAGAGAAGGTTATCGTATTGCCTTCAACTGGTCCAAAACAGCTAGACGCTTTTATAACGAGTTTGACATATCTCTTGGCTTTATCAATGGAAAAAGATGTATGGGCGGCATGCTGGAATTGATGATGCATTGTCATTATCTCTTTGCTGACACAGACACTTCTTTGGCTATGCCGGAAGTAACATTACCTGTTATTCCGGGAATGGAAGGTTGCCATTGGTCTATTAGAAAAGCCAAGCCGACAGACCGAAATAAGCTCATCTCTATGCTTATGGATGGTAAGCAAGTAAAAGCAAAAGATGCTGTAGGTTGGTTTGTTGATTATGCCAGTTCTTTGGAAAACGGATTAAAGAAGGCATGGGAGATAATGCAAGAGGGCACATCCGCCTTGCCGATTCGTAAGGTGGAAGCAAACGCCTTGAAAATTTCTGTAAAGGCGGCAAAGATTCCTAATTCCCGCAACCCTGAATTTGAAGAAGCTAGAAAAGCAATTGCTGATTGTATCGAGCAAGCTTGTGGTGCGCCTTTAACAAAAGCCATTGAGATACAAGCCCGGCATTCGGCCGACTTCATGGTAACGAAATTGTGCAGAAAAGGCCGTGTCGGTAGCGAATATGATAAAATAATGCAGTAAATGCCTAAGACTATCAGATTAGTGGCGTAACTGTCTAATTTATTTCGTTCCCTATCACAGAAAATATACATTCTCTTGTATAGGGAATGGAGATATCTATCATCCGGAATGATGATTCTAAGGCCGTTGCATGGTAAGAAATTAAAAATAATTGCATATTTGACATACAAATAATTAATAGCTATTCTTATTGTATGAAAATATAGAATACCCCAAGTTTTGCGGACGCTAACAGCAGTCTGTCTAACAACTTCTAATTAGTTAAAATTCAACATCTAAAATAGGGTTTAATTTTGAATCTAGAGGCATTATACAAACACTTTTTTTGGGGCATGATTTGCAAAATTCAGTAATAAAACACTATAAAACGCTTTAAAATGTGTTATCAAAACCAAAAAATAAAGAACAAGTTCTTTGAGGAACTTTTTAAGTAGGTTTTGGTCTAAAATATTAAAGATTCTACGCAGGTTAAAGGCAGTGAAAATCAAACCTACATCGGCAGAAGCTCTTGATATTCCTTGTTTGGTCATGATGTAGTAAAAATCCCACTGGCGTTTTATAATCCCAAAAGGATGTTCCACTATGGCTTGCTCTAACATGCTCCCCATGGCTTTGGAATCATTCTCATTGGTAACTTCAAAATTGATGGGAATGTTGTGTTTGGCATCCACGGTACTTTGGATG
>JAIXKU010000274.1 GCA_026936045.1 Flavobacteriales bacterium | reverse complement strand
GCATAGGCCCCAGAAACCCTGTAGCCTTGCTTATGCTTCGAGACAATAATTCGACGGTTGATCGTTTTGTAGGAAATATTCAAATGGATTATAAATTACATTTTTTGCCTGATTTGCATTTGTTATTAAATCTGGGCATGGATAAGTCGGTTGGATCTGGTACTGATATCCTTGATTCTACTTCCGCATCTTCTGTTTTGAGTTATTCCGGCTTGGGAAGACAATCCATCTATAAGCAGGAAAAATTGAGCAAATTGGCTGATGTGCAGCTTTTTTATCAGAAAAACTTTGGTGGTGGAAATATTTTAGACATTTTGGTAGGTCATGGCTATCAGGATTTCTTTACGGATAATTATAATTATGCACAAACCTATCTGAACGGCGGTACTATTCCAGGTACGCAGCCGGTAGATTCTTTTCTTCATAATGGCTTTGCTATTGAATCTTATTTAGGCAGGATGAATCTTACTTTAGCAGATAAATATTTATTGACTGCTTCAATCAGGCGCGATGCAAGTTCTAAGTTCTCGCCGGATAATCGAATAGGTTATTTCCCTGCTTTTGCCTTAGCATGGAAGCTGAAGGATGAATTATTTAAAACTGTAGATTTGATATCTGATTTGAAACTACGCTTAGGTTGGGGTATTACAGGGCAGCAAGACGGAATCAACTATTCTTATTACCTGCCTCTCTATTACATTTCTAATCCTACTGCACAGACTCAGTTTGGTAATACCTTTTATTACCCATACAGGCCAAGCGCTTATAATAAAGACCTCAAATGGGAAACCACTACTACCAATAATATTGGTTTAGATTATGGCTTTTTGGGTAACAGAATTAATGGTTCAATAGATTATTATGTAAAGAAAACTAAGGATTTATTGAGTTATGTAGATATTGCGCCCGGAGCCAACTTTGATATTACACAATTAAGAAATATTGGAAGTCTGGAGAATAAAGGGGTAGAACTATCAGTGAATACAGTTCCCATTAAGCAAGCAGACTTTAGTTGGGATTTCAATTTCAACTTTACCTATAATACATCAACAATCACTGCCTTATACGGACAGGATGATAATCCTAATTTCAAAGGAATTGAGGTAGGAAGAATTCAAGGAGGTACCGGTAATAATATTGGAGTACATGCTGTTGGACAAACTCCATTTACTTTCCTTCCTTTAAAGCAAGTGTATGACCAAAGCGGGAAACCGATTGAAGGATTGTATGAAGATATCAACAGAGATGGCGTTATTTCTGATGCTGACAGGTATTACTTCAATCATGCATCACCAAATTATTTGTTTGGGATGAGTACCAATTTCAATTACAAGAAATTCACCTTGGGGATTACCGGGCATGGTATGGCCGGAAATTATTTATACAATAACTACAATGCCAATTCATCCGTATTAAGAAATATTGAAAATCCAGTTCTTTATTTGGGAAATGCCGGCGTTAATTATTTACAAACACTTTTTGCAAATAATAGGTTCCAATCCGATTATTATATCGAAAATGCAAGTTTCTTCAAGATTGATAATATTAATCTGGGATACGATATGGGTAAGGTTATAAAGAAAAAAGTAGGATTGAGGTTAAATGCAAGCGTCCAAAATATTGCAACCTTTACCAAATATAGTGGCAACGACCCTGAAAATGCAAGTGTGGACGGAATTGATAATAACATTTATCCCCGTCCAAGAATTTTCTCAATAGGGGCAAATCTTGATTTTTAATATTATAAATCCGCATAAAATGAAATATAATTTAAAGTTTTTTTCGCTAATAACCTTTATGTTGGTTTTATTAGCATCTTGTTCTAAGAAGCTCGATTTATATCCATCCAATGCTAAGTCTCCATCAGAGATATTCAGCACGGTGGACGGATATAAATCTGTACTAGCCAAATTATATGCTACACTTTCTGTAACCGGAGCCGATGGTCCCGCCGGCAGCCCAGATATTGGCGGCGGCTTGGACGAAGGTTCTCAGGTAGGTTTTATCCGTGCCTATTTTAATCTGGAAGAACTGCCTACCGATGAGGCAGTAGTAGCATGGAACGACCAAACCATCTGGGATTTTCATAATCTGAAATGGTCAAGTGGCGATCCGTTTTTGAAAGGCGCTTATGCTCGTCCTATTTGGAATATTACCCTGATTAATGAATACATGAGGCAGGCAACTGATGATGTATTGGCAAAGAATGGCATCACCGGCGCTGATGCAACAGCAGTAAAAAATACAAGAGGAGAAGCTCGCTTCCTTCGTGCTTTCAATTATTGGCTGATGCTCAATTGGTTTGGTAAGTCCACCTTCATTACCGAAGCTGATGGGGCAGGATACTTTTTACCAAAAGAAATCTCCAGAGCAGACTTGTTTACCTACATTGAAACGGAGTTAAAAACAGCCGAAGGTGAACTGGCTGCCGCCAAAACAGCCGAGTATGGCCGTGTGGATCAGGGCGCTGCATGGGCTTTGCTGGCAAGGTTGTACTTAAATGCAGGCGTTTATACCGGCGCCAATCGTTATACTGATGCGATTACTTATGCTAAAAAAGTGATTGCCGCTGGATATAAACTGAATCCTAATTACAGACAGCTATTTATGGCTGATAATGATCGTACCAGTAAAGACGAATTTATATTTGTTGCTACCTGCGATGGATTGAACAGTAAATCTTTTGCCAATACAACTTTTCTGATTCACGCTCCGGCAGGTGCCGACAATCCGGAGTATGGCGCCAATAATGGCTGGTTTGGTTACAGAGCTACTAAGGCTTTCGCAGCGCTATGGCCCGATTTGACAGGTGCAACCGATAAGAGAGCCATGTTCCAGACATCGGAATTTGCTGCTACAATGGCACAGGCCGAAATTAATGATATCAGTGATTTCAGTAATGGCTTGCATGTGGTTAAGTATAAGAACATAAGGGCTGACGGAGGTAAAGTGAGTGATCCAAATTCAGAATTTGCCGATATTGATTTCCCAATCATCCGTCTTCCTGAAATGTACTTCATCTATGCAGAATCTGTATTGAGAGGTGGAACAGGAGGAGATGCTGCCACAGCCTTGGGTTATATCAACAGCTTGCGAACCAGGGCCACTACCACTACTATTTCGGCAGGAGATATGAC
>JAIXKU010000159.1 GCA_026936045.1 Flavobacteriales bacterium | reverse complement strand
GCCATAAACCTTATAAGGTAATTTACTACGGCCACTTTCAGGTTTCAAAATACGATGTCCAACATTTTGATCTTTTGGCGTAGCCGGCCCCGGCTTAAAATAATTGTTGATGATGTTGTATTGCGCGCGATAATCACCGCCATCAATACTCCGGTGTACCCAATTGAAAACCACATTGTTTACAAAATTAAATACACCATTCCAACCTATTGATGGATTGCGACCTGTATTATCGGCCCAGAGGTTACGCATAAAAGAACAGTTTTCGCCACCCAAGGTGCTGCCAAACGCATGATTCCAGGTATCGAGAGATTCGCTGAAAATTGAGTTTTGAATGGTGATTTTTACTGTCCCAAATTTATCTTCAATTTTGCCGGTACTATCATTATACATGTGCCGGTACATACTCATGTTCTCATCCAGACCCCAGCTTGCTGACACATGGTCAATGATAATGTTTCCAACCGGATTACCACCAATAGCGTCGTCTCTTCGTCCTACCCAGGTTTCACCACGCCTGAATCGCATATACCGGATGATAACATCATGCGTATTAACCCATATTGTTTCGCCGGCTATACACACACCATCTCCCGGAGCAGATTGTCCCGCAATGGTAATGTATGGCGCTCTGATAATTACGGGTGATTGAAGCCGAATAATACCAGCTACGTTAAACACTACAATTCTTGCTCCACCTTGCTCGCAAGCCCAGCGAAAACTTCCAGGTCCATCATCATTCAGATTAATAACGACCAGTACTATTCCACCACGACCACCTACATATTTGCCGCCACCCTCAGCACCGGGAAAAGCAGGAATCGAAGCATGAGGCAGTTCATCGTACCTCGAAGCCCATGGAATATAAGGCCGACCTTCTGTAGCCTCTTTTTTTATAATCGGATAGGCGATTGTCCACATCGAATCGGAATGTCTTTCCGCATCATCAATTAATTTTTTGGACCTTTCCTGATCTTCTTTAGAGACTTGAGGGTATTGTGCTTTAAGACCTGCAAAAGATACAAGTGAGATTAAAGCAAGAAGAATGAGTTTTTGATACATT
Organism: Flavobacteriales bacterium; assembly: GCA_026936045.1. Taxonomy (GTDB): domain Bacteria; phylum Bacteroidota; class Bacteroidia; order CAIKAF01; family CAIKAF01; genus BA4. The sequence continues at coordinate 2,076 of JAIXKU010000159.1, read as the reverse complement.
CTTTAAACTTTTTGTTTTTTTGAGCAAGAATCAATTTTTAAGATACTGCTTCAAAAGGTAATTAAAAAATCAATGTCAAATCATAGCAATTAACATTCTATAAAAGAATTTCTACAAAACCAGCGCTGTACTTCCTTTTTCGTTATTAAAAAAGAATAATTGCAGCGCTGGTTTGTGGTTCTACCTCTAAATTTTTTCAGAAATGAACCTTGAAATATCAATTACTTATTGCTTATAATCATAAGTACCCGGAGCATTGCTGTAGTCGTTCCAACCTATGGTTTGCTGTAGCCAGGGATTAAGCGATAATGCCGTGGTATTCAGTCCGGAGATATAATAGTTCTGTCTAAACTGAATAAATACCGGTTTGGCAGAACCATCTTTATCCATTGGTTGGTCTGTGCTAATTACAGTAATGTTGTTATCAAAAAACGTTTTTAAGTTATTCAACTGAGTATTAAAATCTGCTGCATCAGGATCAATGGATATAGAACCACGGGCAGCCGTAAGCGGATCATTGGCATTGGGTGCAACAGTTTTGTATTGCCATAATCTTCCGGTACGCGCTGTGCCGTTAATTGGGTCTATTCCCAATTTGGCACAAGTATTATTTCCGGCAGAAGCATCATCATTGTATAGCATCCAACGTTGTGCATCCCAAAAACGTTTGCCTTCGTAAGCCAACTCCACCCTGCGCTCATACAAACAAGCTTCCAATGCGGCATATTTTGAAGATAAAGAACCAATACCATAATTATTTGCAGCAGGAATACCAACTCTTGCACGTATCTTGCCAAGATAGTTAACAGCATTACCTATATCGCCTTTGGCAGCATAACATTCGGCAATGTTTAACAATAATTCGGCATATCTGTACTCAAAAATATCTGTACCCGAATAGGCAAGTCCAGCAACCGTACTTGCCCCATTAGGGTTCGTCATTTTGCGAACCACAACCGGGCTACTTACTGTATTTCCATCACTATAAGCTGTTTTATTGCCCGTGTAAGCCCATCTATATAACCATACCACTTCAGTTGGAGTTTCTTTGGTGGGCCACTTCATGCCAGAAAAAGCAAATGTGCGATAAAAACGCGGATCTCTGTTCAGAAAAAAGTGAGCCGAATCATAACCATTTGCTTCGGTTGGTCTGGCGCCATTAGCCAACGGAAACAAATCAACCATCTCTTTGGGAGCTGAAATACCTCCGGCTCCTGTTTGTTTGGTAACCCGAATACTTCTTTCCCAACCGTTACTGTTAATTCCGGAAGAAGCAACAGCATTGGACATCAATTGTACCATAATAACTTCTTTATTGAAAGAGTTATCATTCTTATACCACATTTCTGCCCAGTCTTTTGCACTTGAACCATAAAGGCCATATCCTGCAGAAGTTAAGGCAGACTCAGCTGCCAGACCGGCATCTAAAGCCTTTTGCCAACGATCATTTCCCTGATTATCCCAGTCTGCATTAAACAGAGGACTGGCATAGGTAAGTAATACACGACTTTTCATTGCCAGTGCTGCTACACTGGTAAAACGGCCATAATCTCCTGCTGGCCAGGTAGCAGGCAAGAGGGCAGCAGCAGAGTCAAAATCAGCGGTAATTTGTGCAACCACCTCTGATGTTTTTGCTCTGGGCAGTTGAATGGACGGGTCGTTAGGGCTGGCAATTTGAACTGAAGTAACTATTGGCACTCCACCATACACACGCATCAGGTCAAAATATTGCAAAGCTCTCAAAAAGAACATTTGGCCTCTTGCAGTTTTTTTGAAGTTTGGTGTTAACCCCTGTCCTTTTTCATCAATTTTTTCTAATAAGAAATTAGCCGTTCTTATACGAGTATAAGGGTTATTAGCTGCATTAGCTGCAAGCGCCACACCGTAGTAGGCATCTGCCTGATTCGCATCTACCAGCGTTTTCTGAGGATTGATATAATCGGTAATGGTACCCCCTATTTCTTCGGTAGATCTCGTTCTGGTATCATTATACAAACCAACAACAGATACAATCGGAGATTTATAAGCAGAGAAAAAATCGAAATACAGGCGGTCAATATACCAACCGGTCAATAC
>JAIXKU010000009.1 GCA_026936045.1 Flavobacteriales bacterium | reverse complement strand
GTATTTGCTAATCTCGGCTAATGAAACATAGAAAGTAATAAGATAGGTTTGTCCGGCTGTCATTTGATATCCTTTCTCAAGCATTAAATAATCTCTATGCCCACTTACGGCATCAAATGTCATAATCCCCATATATCCAGTTGAGTTATTAGGGGTGGTATGGTCGTTTTCGTAACCTTTTATGTTGCCAGGTAAGTCAAAATTGGGATAAAGCTCAGGATGAAAAAGAGTAGGATTACCACCATGATAATACCCTAAAGTATCTTTTAGCTTATCCCATTCGCAAAAACAATATGCATTGTTTTCATATCTACAATCAATTAGCTGCCCTGAAGGCAAAATATTTAAATAATAACGAAAATCTTTATTACAAAGATTTAGCAGACAACCGCCATTATCCCGTGGGTTGCATTTAGGGCAGTAATGCGGTTCTATATTTGGTGGGGCAAGTGGTTGTGGTATCCCCTTTATATAAAAGAGCAATGAGAAGCAAAGTAATCCTTGCTTAAGGATAAAATATATAGAAGAACGTTTCATAAGGCTTGGGTTCTACTCAAAGTTAAGAAAAATCTTGAATCGGCCAAATTTTTCTTAGCCATTTAACAAAAGGCGTAGCCACAGAGCAAGGCCCGTCATCAAAACTCAGATACAATACGTTCTCTTTTCTGTTTCCATGCCAGGTGGCTTGAGGAAAAAGAGCCGATGCCAAATGATAGACCTTGTCAGGTAGCAGCATTTGCATTATCTTGGCCTAAAATTATAAATACGCATGCCATGAAATCAATAAGATTTTTAATAACGGCTTTTTCATTGCTCCTCATCTCTTGTAAAGAATATGTGCCTTATATCTCGTGTAAGGTGAATGGTGTATCTTTTAGAATTGAGACGGATATTGCGGCACAATATATCAGCAATGGTTCGATGTCTCAGTGTTTTATACAAGCCAACAGTACGCAATGGGATATCATTATTCGAACACAAGCTAATGTTCAAGGCAACTATGCTTTTGGTTATGGTTCTTCACCGCAAGCTTTAGTAGAGTTTTATGATGGTTCGCTTTTTACATCTAATTACTTAGGTACTTCCGGTAATGTTGAGTTGATTCAGGTAGGCAGTAGCTTGGTTGAAGGATATTTTTCGGGTACGCTGAAAAGCGGCAACATTATTCTAACCATCTCTGATGGAGAGTTTACCAGCCGTGCATACTAGTAAAAAAAAGACTTAAATCAGATGTGAGAATTTTAAATTAGGCATTTATACCTATTGTAGGGCTTTCTTTAATGCATTGAGATATTTAATAATCTAAGATTTATGTTCTGTTTGCATATCTTAAATTTAATGCATAATCCCAATAAATTCTTCCCTAATAACGAATATGTCTTATTTGCTCTATTGTATGATTAAACTCTGCTACAATTTCTTGTATAATCTCGGCAGCCGGTTTTATCTCACGGATTGCTGCGGCTACTTGGCCTATCTCTAACTCCCCATTATCTATATCGCCTTCAAACATCCCTTTCTTAGCCCTGCCTTTTCCAAGTAAATTAGCTAATTGTTCCTTATTGCTACCTTGCTGGTAAGCTTCTATTACCTGATGATAGAATTTGTTTTCCAACAGTCTTACCGGTGTCAACTCTTTTAATGTAAGTAAGGTTTGACCTTCTTCCGAGTCAATAACCTTTATCTTAAAATTAATATGAGCCGAAGATTCCACGCTGGCAACAAAACGACTGCCAATTTGAACAGCCGCTGCGCCCAAAGCAAACGCCGCAGCCATTGCCCGGCCGGAAGCAATGCCACCGGCTGCTATGACCGGAATCTGTACGGCATCGGCTACCATAGGAATAAGTACCATGGTCGTGGTTTCTTCTCTGCCGTTATGCCCTCCGGCTTCAAACCCTTCAGCTACAACGGCATCGACACCGGCATCTTCCGCTTTCTTCGCAAACTTAGCGCTGCTTACGACATGCACTACTTTAATACCATGCTCTTTAAACTTGGAAGTCCATGTTTTAGGATTGCCGGCCGATGAAAATACAATAGGTACTTTATGGCGAATAATCAAATCAATATGATCGGATACCTGTGGATAAATCAGTGGCAGATTGACGGCAAAAGGTTTGTCTGTGGCTGCCTTACATTTGATGAGATGCTGTTCTAAGATATCGGGATACATGGAGCCGGAACCAATAATGCCCAATCCGCCGGCATTACTGACGGCAGCTGCCAGTTCCCATCCCGAACACCATATCATACCTGCCTGAATAACAGGATATTGTATCTGAAAAAGTTGAGTTATGCGGTTGCTGTTCATGATAATTTTTTTTGGGACTGAATATCGGTATTAATGTTTTACTTTGCAACAGATTGATGCATGAAACGATATTTAAGAATAATGATCAATAATTAATCAATATGAGAGATACGGTAATTGAAAAATTGATTGCTCGTGAGTATGATAGACAACGCTATGGATTAGAACTAATCGCTTCAGAAAATTTCGTCAGTACGCAAGTGATGGAAGCGATGGGCTCTTGCTTAACCAATAAATATGCTGAGGGCTTACCGGCAAAGAGATATTATGGCGGTTGTGAGGTCGTGGACGAAGTGGAAAATTTAGCCATAGATCGGATAAAGGAGCTTTTTGGTGCTGTTTGGGCAAATGTTCAGCCGCATAGCGGATCGCAAGCTAATGCAGCCGTTATGTTAGCCTGTCTGAAACCTGGTGATGCCATATTGGGTTTTGATCTTTCTCACGGAGGGCATCTTACTCATGGCTCACCGGTGAACTTTTCAGGTCGTTTGTATAAGGCTAATTTCTATGGCGTAAAGAAAGACACAGGTATGGTAGATTATGACGCCATGGAACAAACAGCCAAGCAGGTCAAGCCGCACCTGATTATTTGTGGAGCGTCTTCTTATGCACGTGAATGGGATTATGCCCGTATTCGTCAAATTGCCGATGGCGTTGGGGCTTTAATCTTGGCGGATATCTCACATCCTGCAGGCCTGATAGCAGGTGGATGGTTAAATAATCCTTTGCAATATTGTCATATTATAACAACAACGACACATAAGACTTTGCGTGGTCCGCGTGGTGGCGTGATTATGATGGGTCAAGATTTTACTAACCCTTGGGGAGAGAAAACGCCAAAGGGGGAACTGAAGAAAATGAGCACCATATTAGATGCGGCGGTTTTCCCCGGTACACAAGGCGGACCGTTGGAGCATGTCATTGCAGCTAAAGCCGTTGCTTTTTTTGAAGCTGCTCAACCGAATTTTAAAGACTATACGAAGCAAGTAATAAACAATGCACGCTATTTGGCCAAGGCGCTTACCGATAAAGATTATCAGATTGTTTCGGGAGGGACGGATAACCATTTAATGTTGATAGATCTGCGGAATAAAAATATATCTGGTAAGGATGCCGAACGTGCTTTGGGATTAGCCGGGATTACTGTAAATAAGAACATGGTACCTTTTGATGATAAATCGCCTTTTGTTACATCAGGTATTCGTATTGGCACAGCAGCAGCCACCACAAGAGGTATGAAGGAAAATGAAATGGACATTATAGCCGGTTTTATAGATGAGGCGATTAAGCATGCCGACAATGCGTCACGATTATCTCATATTGAAGTGGAGATTAAACGTATGATGTCAGATTTTAAGATGTTCGTTTGGTAAAAAGAATCATAACGGTTGATTAATAAAGGCTGCCTGAATAGGTTCAAAGTATTTGATTTATTCTGTTTGCTTAGCTTCATTCCACCATACATCAAGTTGTTTCAAAGAGAGTTCGTTGATGGCAAGGCCATTTTCTTTAGCCCGTTTTTCCATGTGTTGAAACCGACGTATGAATTTTCTGTTTGTGCGTTCCAGTGCATCTTCCGGATTCTGGTTGATAAAGCGTGCATAGTTGATTAATGAGAAAAAAACATCGCCCAATTCATCTTCTATGCGTTCAAAGGACTCGTTGTTTTCTACGGCTTGTTGTAATTCAGCCATCTCTTCTTCCACTTTATGCCAAACATCTTTCCTGTTCGTCCATTCAAATCCAACACCGCGTGCTTTATCCTGTATGCGGTAAGCCTTAATTAATGCCGGTAAGCCCTGAGGCACACCCTGTAAGACTGAGATTTTCCCTTCTTTAAGCTTTATACTTTCCCAGTTACGCTTAACGGCATCTTCATCATCCACTTTTACTTCACCGTAAATATGTGGATGACGCGTAATCAACTTCTGATTAAGTTGTTCTATCACATCATTCATGTCGAAATGACCTTGCTCAGCGCCTATTTTAGCGTAAAATACAATATGTAACAAAACATCACCCAACTCTTTACACAGTTCATTATAATTTTTTTCTATAATAGCATCTGAAAGTTCATACATCTCCTCAATCGTCAAATGGCGAAGGCTATCCATTGTCTGCTTCCTATCCCATGGACATTTCTCTCTCAGTTCGTCCATAATCTTTAATAATTTTTCAAAATTATTGCTTTCCGTTTCTTTCATAATTTGGTATCTTTGTTAAGCAAAGATAGATGTAATTAATTCTTTAAAATAGATTTTATGGACTGGAGAGTTGTAATATTAGCTGTGGTTTTATTAGCCGTTATGGTGGCCGGGTTATCAGTAAAATTAATATTTAAAAAGAATGGACGTTTTGCCGGAACCTGCGCCAGTCAAAGCCCTTTCTTGAATGAAAGCGGCGAATCATGTAGCTTATGTGGTGCCAAACCGGATGAGCAATGTAAAAATTCATAACTTTGCACATCTCAATACTTAATTTTTATGAGCAAAGAAGCTGTTGTTTTCGCAACAAAAGAAATGATGAATAAAACAATTAGCCATCTTGAGGCGGAATTAGTTAAAATACGTACAGGTAAAGCTGCGCCTAATATGCTTGATAGTGTGATGGTAGATTATTATGGCGCTATGACACCGCTAAATCAGATAGCCAATGTTAATACGCCTGATGCTCGTACATTGATTGTGCAACCATGGGAGAAGAATAAATTACAAGATATTGAACGTGCCATCATCAATTCAAATTTGGGCTTAGCACCTCAAAATGACGGCCTCATTATTCGTATTACTGTGCCACCACTTACGGAGGAGCGCAGAAAAGATATGGTGAAGATTGCCAAGTCGCAAGGGGAAGATTCAAAAGTGAGTATCAGAAATGCAAGACGTGATGCCATTGAGCAGATTAAAAAGCTGCAAAAAGATGGATTGAGTGAAGACGTGGCTAAAGATGCCGAGAACTCAATACAGAATCTCACTAATGACTTTATCAATAAGGTGGACGAGCACGTGGCGAAGAAAGAAAAAGAAATCATGACCGTTTAATCAAGTCAGGATACACGGCCCAATAATATCTCATCCGATTTATCATGTCCCTTACACGCAGCCGATTCAGTGATATATTGAAACAGCGTATCCTCATTTTAGATGGAGCTATGGGAACCATGATTCAGCGTTATGCGTTAGGAGAACAGGATTATCGCGGAGAGAAATTTAAGCATCATGCCTTTCCGCTCAAAGGGAATAATGATTTGCTTTCACTCACCCAACCGCATATCATATCTGAAATACACGAAGCGTATTTAGAGGCGGGTGCAGATATCATTGAAACCAATACCTTTAATGCGACACAGATTTCTCAATCAGATTATCATATAGAGTCTTTGGTATATGAAATAAACCGAGCTTCGGCTGAATTGGCCAAGAGAGCGGCTGATAAATATACAAATCGCAATTTGTCCAAGCCCCGTTGGGTAGCAGGTTCTATCGGTCCTACAAACAAAATGGCATCCATGTCGCCTGATGTGAATGATCCGGGATACAGAGCTGTATCGTTTGATGATTTAGTTGAAAATTATTGTTTGCAAGTTACAGGTTTATTGGATGGAGGTGTTGATTTGTTGCTTATAGAAACGGTGTTTGATACACTTAATGCCAAAGCAGCTCTATATGCCGTACAAACCTTGTTGGATGAAAGAAAATTGGATATGCCGGTTATGGTTTCAGTCACAATAACGGATGCCAGTGGAAGAACATTATCCGGTCAAACACCGGAAGCATTTTGGATTTCCATTGCACATGCCGATATATCGGCGGTTGGTATTAATTGTGCATTGGGGGCTTCCGATATGCGCCCATATTTGCATGAAATGTCGGAGAGATGTTGGACATATTTATCATGCTATCCCAATGCCGGATTGCCCAATGAGCTTGGACAATATGATGAAACACCAAAAGAAATGGCATCCGTCATGGAGACCTTTTGTAAAGATGGATTTATCAATATAATGGGTGGATGTTGTGGGACAACGCCTGATCATATTCGGTTATTTTCTCATATAGCCGAACGCTATGCCCCTCGTGTTCCTCCTCAACTTATATTTAAATCATGACAGAGATTCTGCCCACATTGCGCTTAGCGGGATTAGAGCCTTTGATTGTTTCATCACAATCAAATTTTCTAAATATTGGCGAACGCTGTAATGTAACAGGCTCACGTAAATTTCTACGATTAATTCAGCAGGGACGATTTGAAGAGGCCGTACAGATAGCAGTAGAGCAGGTGCGTGGAGGTGCGCAGGTTTTAGATGTAAACATGGATGAATCTATGTTGGATGGAGAACAATGCATGACACATTTCTTACATCTCTTAGCTTCAGAGCCGGAAGTAGCCCGTATTCCTGTGATGATAGACAGTTCTAATTGGACCATATTATTATCCGGTTTAAAATGTTTACAAGGTAAAGGAATAGTCAATTCTATTTCTCTCAAGAACGGAGAAGATGAATTTATTTATCAGGCTAAGACAATTAAATATCTGGGTGCAGCTGTCGTTGTAATGGCTTTTGATGAGCATGGTCAGGCTGATACGTATGAGAAGCGTATTGCTGTATGCAAAAGATCGTATGATTTGCTTATGGATAAAGTAGGCATGATGCCAACCGATATTATTTTTGATCCGAATATCTTCCCGGTTGGAACAGGCATGACTGAGCATGCTAACTATGTGATTGATTTTATCAAGACAACAAGATGGATTAAAGAAAATTTACCTTATGCCAAAGTGAGCGGTGGCGTGTCTAATGTTTCATTCGCATTTAGAGGTAATAACCCTATTCGTGAGGCGATGCATGCCGTGTTTTTGTATCATGCTATTCAAGCCGGTATGGATATGGGCATAGTGAATCCCGAGCAGCTTGTGGTTTATGAGCAAATACCGGCAGATTTGCTGATGTATGTGGAGGATGTTATGTTTAATCGTCGCCCGGATGCTACCGAGCGATTATTAAGTTATGCCTCGTCATATGTATCGGATGAAAAGGAAGAAGCGCATAATATAGAGGCTTGGCGTGCATTGCCGGTGAATGATCGCTTAGCGCATGCCTTAATACAAGGTATTGACACCTGGGTTATAGAAGATACGGAAGAAGCCCGACTGAATATGAATAAGCCTATTGAGGTGATAGAAGGCCCATTGATGGATGGCATGAACAGGGTGGGAGATCTGTTTGGCACTGGCAAGATGTTTTTGCCGCAGGTGGTGAAAAGCGCCAGAGTAATGAAAAAGGCAGTAGCCTATTTGCAGCCGTTTATTGAGCACTCTAATCAAGAGGTAAGTAAAAAAGCAGGAAAGATATTGTTGGCAACAGTAAAAGGGGATGTGCATGATATTGGGAAAAATATTGTTGGTGTTGTATTGAGTTGCAATAATTATGAGGTGGTTGACCTTGGTGTGATGGTGCCTGCTGAACGTATAATGGAAGAAGCCGAAAAGGTGCAAGCAGATATTATTGGATTGAGTGGACTGATAACACCATCGTTAGAGGAAATGGTATATATGGCTTCTGAAATGCAACGTGCTGGCATGAATATACGATTGCTTATTGGCGGCGCTACCACATCTAAGATTCATACTGCCGTAAAAATTGAAGAGGAATATCCCAATGGCATTACAGTGCATGTTGCCGATGCATCGCGTTCTGTACCGGTTGTAGAACAACTCTTGGGAGAGCAGAAAGCAACATTAACGAAGCGTATCCGCACCGAATACGAAGACATTCGAACTCGCTATAAAAAACAACAACAGGCGAAAAATTTTATTCCCTTACCAGAGGCTCGAGAAAATAAGTTTGTAGTAGATTGGACTAAAACCCGAATTTGTCGCCCCAAACAGATGGGCATCTCTGTTTACAAAGCCTATTCACTGGAGGCGATATCTAACTATATTGACTGGACGCCCTTTTTTAGAATATGGGAATTAGATAAACCGTATCCGGCTATTTTGCATGATGTCGTTATCGGTAAAGAAGCAAAGCAACTTTTTACCGATGCCAATCAGATGTTGGAACAAATAATCTCGGAAAAATGGCTGACAGCCAATGCCGTTGTCGGAATGTTTAAAGCGAATTCGGTGAATGATGACGATGTGGAAGTGTATGATGAAGAAAACGGCTTATTGACGGTTTTTCATTTTTTACGTCAGCAAAACAAAAAAGCCAGCGGTCAACCCAACCTGTCATTATCTGATTTTATTGCACCTAAATCCACCGGGCTGATAGACTATATTGGAGGGTTTGCCGTCACAGCCGGTATAGGTATTGAGGCAAAAATAGATGAATTTAACGCGGCACATGATGATTACAAAGTGATTATGTTGAAAGCGCTTGCCGACCGATTGGCAGAAGCGTTTGCAGAGTTGATGCATGCGCATGTACGAAAGGAGATTTGGGGCTATGCACATCAAGAAACATTCTCAAATGAAGATCTGATTAATGAGAAATATCAAGGTATCAGACCGGCTTCCGGCTATCCTGCTTGTCCTGATCATACCGAGAAACAACTTCTTTTCGACCTGCTACAGGCCGAAGCCAATGCATCCATTCGTCTAACAGATCATTTTGCCATGTGGCCGGCGGCTTCAGTCAGTGGCTTGTACTTCGCCCATCATGAATCTCGGTATTTTGGCTTAGGTAAAATTGCCAAAGACCAGGCCGATGATTATGCAAAAAGGAAACAACAAGAAATAGCTTATATAGAGCGTTGGCTGGCGCCTAATCTAAATTATTAAGCCTATTTATGGTCATGCAACATTGGTTCGCGTATTGGCGATGGGCGGATATTTTAGTGCTGAACTTTAATAGAAGAACGAAAGTTGAATTCTGCACTCCCGTTGATACGAATCCGTTCAGCTTGCCTATTGCCAATTTGTTTGTTGTGCGTTCGACTTTCTGTCATTATACAATTATTTCTGCTGCCAATACGCAGAGCTTTTCATTTTCTCCGGGTTGAACTTTAATAACTTCTTCAGGTTGTAAGCTAAAGCTGCCATTAATACGTGTTTATTGCCTGCTTGCACACCACGGGCATTGATGCGCTTCATGCTGTGGTAGTTGATGAGTGTGTCCAAAACAGACTTCATTATGAAGCTCAAATTTGCAGCGTGAACTTTTCCTGCACAACGGATTCCAAGTTGTCAAAACCTTGTTTAGTGACTGAACTGATAAAGTCGTCCTGATATGAATGTTCTGTTGAATTGTATTTCTTAAACCCCATCCCGTGTCGTTTTTGTTGTGGTGTCCGTTAAACTTGCCACTAACTTGTTGATAAGTGCACTGCTGGAGTATCCTTCAACAAAAGGAAGAATCACTACCTGTCCGTTATATGATTTTACAAACTCAGCACCGACCACTTGGTTAGCTAAATAGTCACCGCCTTTTACCAATATATCCGGCTTAATTGATTTGATTAAAATTTCAGGTGTTTCTTCATTAAAAAGGATAATAGCATCCGTACAATGTAATGCAGCCAATAGCCTAGCACGAATGTTTTCAGATAAGACAGGTCTGTTCTGACCTTTAAGCATTTTAACCGATAAATCGCTATTCAAGCCGATAATCAACCGATGACCTAAAGATGCAGCCTGCTCTAAATAGTTGATATGGCCCGGATGGAGGATATCAAAACAGCCGTTGGTGAAAACAATCTTGTCATTTCTAAATCGCCATATAGCCAAATCATGTTTTAGAGATTCAAGACTCCTGATTTTAGACTCGGTAGAAAACATCATTACTTATGGTTTATTATAAATTGGAAGCACTATCAAAGATATAATTCCTAAAATGATTATAAGCAATGTTTGGGATGCCCAAATTATCCAGCCGAGGGCCAAACCCACTCCCGGATCTACCATGCCAAACAAAGGAATATGTAATACCGCTGCAACAACCACAGGGAATACACCTATACCACCGGGTACAATACTGGTTACAATGGAACCGCCAACCATAACCGTAAGGGCAGCCAATAAAGGTAGATCAGCGGTTTCCGGTAAAGAAAGAAAACATATATATGTCATCATGTAATACATGAACCAAATAAAGACGGTGTGCAGCATAAATATAAACTTATGACGCACAAGAAGGGTAGAGCGCAACCCTTCCCCAAAACCTTTGAGTAACCTAAGCAGCTTATTATAGAATTTTCCGATGACGGCATGTTTGCGGAAAAGATAGAGTAAGCCGAAACCCAAGATGAAACTTGCCGCACCCAGCCATTTTAAATTTTTCTTCCAAAACCCTATTTCTGCTTCGACCTCCACATGATGGGCAGAGGCGCGCATATCGCGAAAATTAGCTAGAATTAGATCAAGATGGTCACTCATCAATAAATAAGTAGCAGAGAGAACAAGCGACAGCATTAATATATCTATCGCTCGTTCGGCTACTACAGTGCCGAATGATTTCTCAAAAGGAATTTTTTCATATTTATGAAGCGTGGCACAACGTGTAATCTCTCCTAATCTTGGTACAGCCATATTGGCAAAATACATACTCATGACAGCAAAAAACAGATTAGGTTTTCGGGGTTTATAGCCGAATGGCTCAATAATTTGGCCCCAACGAAGCGAGCGACTAATATGGCTTAGCCCGCCAAATAAGATGGATGCAGTTAGCCAGATATAATTCGCTTGTTTTATACTTATCCAAAATTGATTTTTGTCGTCTTCAGACAGATTATGCCAAAACCAAGCGATAATAGCTACGCCTAAGCCAATAAAAAGAAAGATTTTGAGTAGTGAAAGAATTTTTTTTTTCACTACTACTTAGTTAAGCGGTTCGTTTCAGTATGCGGAAACACTAGACGGGGAACGTGTGTCTTTGCTTCTTCAAAGTCCATGAAACAATAGGACATAATCAGAATAATATCGCCTATTTGAACTTTACGCGCAGCAGCGCCATTCAGACATATCACACCGCTGTTGCGCGAACCTTTGATCACGTATGTCTCAAATCGTTCGCCATTGTTATTATTCAAAACATGTACTTTCTCATTCTCAATGAGATTAGCGGCTTCCATCAACGCCTCGTCTATAGTAACACTGCCAATGTAATTCAGATTAGCCTCCGTTACGGTTACGCGATGCAATTTTGATTTTAATACTTCTATCATCATAAGCAACAAAGGTAACATCTTTCTTTTTTATAGAAAGATGGGAAATATATTTAGCGGAATTGGTTTAAGAATCGGATATCATTTTCATAGAATAACCGGATATCCCTTATCTTGTATCGAAGCATGGCCAATCGCTCCACACCGACGCCAAAAGCATAGCCGGAATAAACCTTCGGATCTATATATTACAGTTGGTATTTGGATCAACCATGCCGCAACCTAAAATTTCCATCCATTTAAATTGCCCATTAATCTCCCATCCGATATCCATCTCAGCGCTTGGCTCTGTAAACGGAAAGTAAGAAGGGCGAAAACGCATCTTGACATCTTTGCCAAAAAAGGCATGAACGAAATAGTATAATACATCTTTCAGGTCAGCAAACGAGATATGCTTATCAATACACATACATTCTATCTGATGAAAGACAGGTGAGTGTGTGGCATCGCTGTCGCATCTGTAAACACGGCCTGGAGATATAAACCGCAACGGCGGTGTCTCATTCTGAAGTGTACGTATCTGAATGGAGGAAGTATGTGTGCGAAGCACCATTTTGTCTTTACGGCTGATAAAGAAGGTGTCTTGCATATCACGTGCCGGATGGTCTTCAGGGAAGTTTAAGGCAGTGAAGTTATGCCAGTCATCTTCTATCTCCGGTCCATCTTTTACAGAAAATCCAATGCGCTCAAACAATCCAATCACTTCTTCCATAACTTGCGAAATGGGATGATGCGAGCCGTTTTCAAACATGCGGGGCGGCATTGTGAAATCAAAATCAGAATCTGCAGCTTGCGATGTCAAGTTATCCTGCATCTCCTGTAATTTTTGTAAAGCGGCTTGTTTCAGTATATTGAGCGGCGAACCGATAAGTTTTCTTTCTTCCGATGCTAATTGCTTAAATTGTTCAAACAAAGCTTGTATAGCACCATTCTTTCCGGTAACTTCTCGCTTAAATCTTTCTATATCCTGTGGCCGGGTAGCTGAAAAAGCTGTCACCAGCTCCTTTAATGATTCGATTTCTTTCAGCATATTATGTTCCATATTTTCGGTGTAAATGTAATCATCCTTACGGAATGTACTGCATTTAAGCTTATTTTAAGATGAAAAATAGTCAAATAGATTTGGATGAGAGAAAAAAAGATTGTAATTTTATGTTTTAAATTAGTTTGGAGTTTCTAAAACCAATTATTCATATATGAAAAAGATTCTATTTATAGCGGTACTTATTGGCATAGTTTCTTCTTTTTCTTCTTGTTATCAAGATCCTGATTATGGCGTAGGCATTGTAACGGTTTTAGATGCCAATGATTTCCGTGTAGCTTCCGCTGAAGTTGTATTGTCCCAACCCGGTCAGAATGGTGCCGGCATTATCTTGGTGCAAGGCTATACAGACTTAAATGGAGAGTTTAAATATACACACGAGCCCCCGCAAACGCAATTGGCTACAGAAGTTATTTTGAATGTATCTGTTAAGAAAGACAATGCCATTGGCGCTGGTATTATCCGTATTAAGCCCAACGAAGTAACAAATGTTACCGTTCGTATTTACTAATAATCTTCAAAATATCTAATAATCGCTTCTTGAATGAAGCGGTTTTCTCTATTTCTCGGTATACCTTTAAGTGTCTCTGTCGGGAGATAATGTGGCCATCCATCTGCATCTATTCTTTCAAATTCATAGCAGCCGAAAAGACTTAATAGTTTGCATACCGCAACATGTATAATCTCGATCTTCTCCTGCTTGCCTAATGTATCCGGTATGGTTGCCAACTCCTGAATGCCAATA
This sequence comes from Flavobacteriales bacterium, assembly GCA_026936045.1. GTDB lineage: Bacteria > Bacteroidota > Bacteroidia > CAIKAF01 > CAIKAF01 > BA4. The sequence continues at coordinate 10,381 of JAIXKU010000009.1, read as the reverse complement.
AGAAATAGAATCCCGTTCATGTCAAAATCCTCTCCAAATCGTGTATTTAATAGCGATTTTAGTTGATCCCATTTTTCTTGAAAAATAGCATCATCGCTTAACATGCTTTCCATATTGTTTATCTTCGTGATATGTCAAATGTAGATATTTTTATAGCAATTGCCCTTCTACTTGCAGCCATATTGGGTTATAAACTTGGGATTGTACGTATGGTTATGGGCTTAGCCGGATTATTATCAGGTCTTATTCTGATATCTAAATACCGCTATACATCATTTATTAATATTAATCATAGTGTGGATCAGTATCCCTATCTTTTTTTATTTCTTTTGACTTTGTTTCTTATACTCTTGTCAACCTTATTCATTTACGTAGCTATTTTGATTGAAAAATCATTAAAACTTGTTATGCTGCATTGGATTAACAGCCTGATTGGCACTGTGGTTTCTATTATTTCAGCTACTATTTTGGCTGCGGTAATCGTTCTTTTTACGGTGCATTATCCTCAAAGTAAACCCTTAATACAAAGAGACAGATATAAAGAGTCTGTTTTTGCCCAGATCGTTTTTTTTACCGAATCGCAGTATCTTAGGTACTATTCTATAAGATAAATCTATGAAATGTAGATATCATGACAGATGGCTTTTGTTTCGATTACCTCTGTTGATATCTGTTTCTTATTTTTTTGCATGGCAAGAGTTCTGTGCTCAACCGGCATGGCCTGAGATACCCAATACGAAGGGCATGCTTATTAATTCATCGCGAGCAGAGAACTATATACAATATCATCGAGATACGTTGTTCTTATTTCAAAATCAACACGTATGGGCTGCTATTCCTGTTAATAAAATACCGGCGTTGATTCGTCAAATTCGTATTTCAGATGTGTATAACTTAGCCAATCCACATGTTTTGAATACGGTTATGAATCATACAGAAGAGGTAGAAGATGTTACGCTTCAACAAACCTCTAATGCGTCTGATGGTGTTTTCAAAGAATTACGCATAGCATTAGATCCCGGGCATTTTGCCGATGATAGCATCATGGCCAAATGGGAAAAGAAGTTTGTCCAAATTCAGGATTCAACCGGTAAAGACCAATTCATTTTTGAATCATATATTACATGGTTAACGGCTAGAATACTGCAAGATATGATTGAGCGGGAAGGAGGAGAGGTCTTAATGACCAAAGGCCTAAATCAAACGGCCTTAGACATAACGGCTACGGCATGGCTAAATGGTGATTGGAGGTCATCTGTCTCGGAGGCCTATAATCGAGGATGGATTGACAGTGCCACACGTGTAGAGATTCTAAAGCTAAATGATAAGAAATTAATTATTCGTCAATTTTTTCGCTCCTTTGAATTGTTGGTTCGCTCTGAGAAGATCAATGCTTTTAAGCCCGATTTGGCAATAAGCATTCATTATAATGTTGAAGAGAAAAATGTGCCTGGCAGAGAGGGCTACTATCTGTTACATGATAAAAACTATTCAATGGTTTTTTTACCTGGAGCCTACGCGCCTAATGAATTAAGTTTACCACAAGATCAGCTGTCTTTTATTTATCAATGTTATAGTGGGCAAATAGAGAAATCTCAAAAAGCTGCTCGTATTTTCGAACAAGCCATCATTGATAGTTTGCTAGTGCCGCCTGTGTTGCAAACAGATACAATACGATTGTCTTATTTGTCTCATTACAGCCTCTTGGATACGGTTGGTGTTTATTATCGTAATTTGGCTATACTCAGACAGGTACGTTATCCGATTATCTTGGTAGAACCATTCTTGCAAGATAACAAGACCGTATTTATGAAGCTACTAACCCCTGATTCTCAGTATATAACAAGGGATAGTGATACATTACAAGTGCCTTGTATAATATTACAAACAGCCCGAACCTACTACCATGCCTTGCTTCTTTGGCAGAAATCACTTTTCTAAAAGCAAGGTTAAGACCTTGTTTTGGTTTTTAAACTGAATAGACTACTTTTGCACACCTTAATGAACACTGTTTAACTAAAAATTATAGAATTATAAGCATGGAGAGTTTGTATTTGATCCTTCCGTTATTTGGTGTACTGGCCTTGATATACACTTTTGTAAAATTTGCTTGGGTTAGCAAACAAAAGCCCGGCAATGAGAGAATGCAAGAAATAGCTACAGCTATTGCCGATGGTGCTATGGCCTTTTTAAAAGCAGAATATCGGGTTTTGGCCATCTTTGTTGTTGTTGCGGGTATTCTTTTAGGTTTAATATCTACTGTTGAAGGCATTAAAGCTGAGCACTCTCATTGGTTTATAGTGATAGCCTTTGTTGTAGGTGCATTTTTTAGTGTATTAGCCGGTTTTATTGGTATGCGTGTGGCTACCAAGGCTAATGTGCGTACGGCGGAAGCGGCTCGTACTTCATTAAGCAAGGCGTTGCATGTGTCTTTTACCGGCGGTTCCGTTATGGGAATGGGGGTAGCCGGACTGGCTGTTCTTGGCCTGAGTATGCTTTTTGCCATATTATATACATGGTTTATGGGTGCTGAATGGAGTGGTAATGATGGTATGACAAAAGTCTTGGAATCACTGGCCGGTTTCTCTCTTGGTGCAGAGTCCATAGCGCTTTTTGCTCGCGTGGGAGGCGGAATATATACTAAAGCGGCTGATGTTGGTGCTGATTTGGTTGGGAAAGTGGAAGCTGGCATCCCTGAAGATGATCCGCGTAATCCGGCTACAATTGCTGATAACGTAGGAGATAATGTAGGAGATGTGGCCGGTATGGGCGCTGATTTATTTGGCTCGTATGTGGCTACAGTACTTGCCTCCATGGTATTGGGAAACTATCTTATTCGCGATATGGGTGGAAGCATCACTGACAACTTTGGTGGTATCGGCCCCATTTTGTTACCTATGGTAATTGCGGGATTAGGAATTGTATTTTCTTTGATAGGATTCTTCTTTGTGCGAGTAAAAGATACGCCCAATGTCAATGAAAGCAGTGTGCAAGCTGCTTTAAATAAAGGTAACTGGGGTTCTATTATCCTTGCTTTAATTTCGTCTTATTTCGTTATTGATTATATGTTGCCTGATGCGATGCAAATGAAGTTCTTTGGGGTGAGTGAACCGGTCGAGATATCTTCTATGCGTGTATTTGGTGCGGTCGTTGTCGGTATGTTTGTAGGTGGTGCAATTTCTTTCATAACAGAATATTTTACAGGCATGGGGAAGAAGCCGGTGAACAGTGTGGTACAGAAATCAGGTACAGGTGCTGCTACCAATATTATTGCCGGTCTTTCATTAGGGATGATGAGTACAGCCATGCCAATTCTTCTTTTTGCAGGTGCAATATGGGGTTCTTATACACTGGCAGGGTTTTATGGCGTATCTATTGCTGCTGCTGCGATGATGGCAACTACGGCTATGCAGTTAGCGATTGATGCGTTTGGCCCAATTGCTGATAATGCCGGTGGTGTAGCAGAAATGAGTGAGTTACCTAAAGAGGTTCGATCTAAGACAGATATCCTCGATTCAGTTGGTAATACAACAGCTGCCATTGGTAAGGGATTTGCAATTGCTTCAGCAGCATTAACCGCATTGGCCTTGTTTGCTGCTTATGTAACTTTCACGGGTATTGACGGGATTAATATTTTTAAGGCCGATGTACTGGCAGCATTATTTATAGGAGGTATGATTCCAGTGGTGTTTTCCGCATTGGCTATGAGCTCGGTAGGTAAGGCTGCTATGGATATGGTGAATGAAGTGCGTCGTCAATTCCGCGAAATAAAAGGAATCATGGAAGGTACGGGCAAACCGGAATATGGCAAATGTGTAGATATTTCAACACGTGCGGCTATTCGTGAGATGATGTTGCCGGGCGCCATTACCATTATTACGCCTATTGTAATTGGATTTTTGATGGGGGCTGAACCGCTTGGCGCTTATATGGCTGGTGTATGCGTTAGTGGTGTGCTTTGGGCTTTATTTCAGAATAATGCCGGTGGCGCATGGGATAATGCAAAGAAATCATTTGAAAAGGGTGTGGTGATTAATGGCGAAACCTTTTATAAAGGTAGTGAGCCGCACAAAGCGGCTGTAACGGGTGATACTGTTGGTGATCCATTTAAAGATACATCCGGCCCGTCTATGAATATTCTTATTAAGCTGACTTGTTTGGTGGGCTTAGTTATTGCACCGATATTAAGTAATTTGTCCGGAAAGCATAATGAAAAGTTACAGACCCAGTTTGAGCAAACGAAAGAAATTCTATCTGAATCTAATGCAGATCTGGCATCTCTAACCGGTAATTGGGTTATTGATACAAGTCATGCCTTTATTGATTTTAGAATTCGTCACATGTTAAGCGATGCCAAGGGTTCATTTAGTGGTATTTCAGGTGCTTTCCAGTCAGACGGTAATATTAACACGGCTAAAATTTATGTGAATGTGCCGGTTATTACGATTAATACCGGTAATAAAATGAGAGATGCCGATTTACTTGAAAAGGAATTCTTCGATGTAGCTACGTATCCCACGATTGAGTATAATGCAGATAGAGTAGAGAAGACTGCCATCGGATATTTGGCTAAGGGTAAGCTTACAATGAAAGGTGTTACCAAAGATGTGGATTTACCGCTTACATACTATGGTACAACGACAACACCTTGGGGTACAGAATTAGCAGCTTTTGACGGGCAATTGTCTGTGAATCGTTTTGATTATGGTATCTCAGGTGCGCAAGCGTCTGTAGGCGAGAAAGTAACGATACAGTTCTCGGTTGAGATCAACCGCGCAAAAGACTAATTCTAAAAAAAAATAACAATTTTAATTAAATCATCTTATTTGGTGTGATTTTTGTTAAACTCGCATAATGCTTTCCCCCTTTGATTATGTACATTAATGCAATTGCACATTATTTACCATCTAAGATTTTAGATAACAACCACTTTAATAAAACGTGTGGTATAACGAGTGAATGGATTGAGCAGCGTACCGGTATTCTTGAGCGTCGGATATGTGAGGAAGGTGAAAATACCAATACAATGGCAATTATGGCAACAGATCTTCTAACAAAAAAAATAGGATTACCGGAATATGATCTAATAATTGGCGCTACTTATACCCCGTACGATACGGTTTTTACTGTTGCTCATGCCGTACAACGACATTTAAACCTACCGGCTATACCAACCATAAGTTTGTCCACGGCCTGTTCGTCTTTATTAAATGCTTTTGAGGTAGCTGAGGGATATTTCGCCATAGGTAAGGCTAAGCGCGCCTTAATTGTAGGGAGTGAGCATAATTCGGCCTATTTTGATGATACGGACAGGGTCTGTGGCCCGCTTTGGGGGGATGGAGCTGTTGCATTCTCTGTTTCCAAAGAAAAGTTGTTGGATCAGGATATGTCAGTTATTTACCTTAAAACAGCAGGCGCCGCTACAGAGGGAAAAGCTTCTGTTGCTGTATCTCTTCGCCCTTGGGAAGGAGGTACGCTTGTTATGCCTAATGGCAGAGACGTGTTTATTCATGCCTGCAATTTTATGTACGACGAGAGTATAAAGCTGCTTCAGGCTTCAAATCTTACAATAGAAGATATAGACTTCTTTGTTCCTCATCAGGCCAATCTGCGTATATCCAAGTATGTAGGCGAACAACTGAAATTGCCGGAAGAAAAGCTAGTGCTAAATACTGATAAATACGGCAACACCGGTTGTTGTGGATTTGGTATCGGATTGTCCGAAATACTACCTCAGATTCGAAAAGGCCATAAAATCTTAGTAGTGGTCTTTGGCGGAGGATATTCCTACGGCTCTATGCTGATTCAGGCTTAATTTATTCAAATAATTTACTCCCTATTCGCAGCATCGTACTACCTTCTTCAATGGCTATTTTATAATCACTGCTCATACCCATAGATAGTATTTCCATCTTATGTGGATATAGGTTATTGGTTTTTAACTGATTAAAAACAGCCCTTGCTTTTGCAAATTCCTTATGTATTTGGTCGGCGTTGTTCGTGAGAGAAGCCATAGCCATAATACCGGAAATTCTTATATTCGGATATTGGTCGAGCGTTTCTTTACAATGTATGGTTTCAATTTCTTCCGGTAGAAGTCCGAATTTGGTATCTTCTGTTGCCACAAATACTTGCCATAAACAGGTGATGATGCGCCCTTGTTTTTGAGCTTGACGGTTCACCTCTGCTAAAAGTTTCTCACTATCTATGGAATGAATTAATGAAATAAAGGGAGCAATGAACTTTACTTTATTTGTTTGCAGATGCCCGATCAGATGCCAACGCACATCTAAAGGCATTTTATCCTTCTTCTCTAATAATTCAGATACTCTGTTCTCGCCAAAATCCCTTTGACCGGCTTCGTATAAACGCATCATTTCATCAATACTACGGGTTTTTGAGACGGCTACTAAAGTTATACCCTCAGGAATTGATTGCTTGATGTTCAAATATGATTCAATCTCTTTCATGTCAGCGAATATATCACCAAAGCATTAAGCAGCTTAGGCTCAAAATACGTGGTCTTGGGCGGCATAAACCAACCCATATCTGCAAACCGTTTAAGAACCTCCATACTGATTTTATTTACGACAAATACAGCCTTGGCTTTACCTGTTTCTACAATTCGTTCTATTTCGGTCGGATTCGTCTCACCTCCAAGAAAACCAATCCGTTTATCCTTCCTTAAATCATGAATGCCTAAAATTGGGCTGAGTAAATAATTCGTCAGAATGCGTGTGGGTAAAGCCGATTCTTCTACGATTTGCTGAGAAATAGTTTCTTTAAGTGACAAAGAATACCAGTTCTTATCTACATATATGGCAAAGCATGCAGGCTCTGATTGAATGGATGGGAATGATGTGTGTTTTTCTACATGGAAATTATCCGAGAGTTGGGTTACCAGCTCTTCGGTTGATAGCCCATTCAAATCATATACCAAACGGTTAAATTCCGATAAACGGATATGACTGAACGGAATGAGTAAACCCATAAAATAATTGTAAGGTTCTTTACCTGTATGAAGCGTATTGTTCTTTCTCTTTTCAATACCTAACAAAACAGATGATCCGGTGCGATGATGCCCATCCGCTATATACATTTTATCTATTTCGCTAAAGCAAGCTTGAATCTGCTCTATCTCATCGTCTGATGAAATCTTCCATAGTTCATGAAACCCAAAATCCACTCGATTGAAAGCGATGTCTGGCTTGCTCTGTAAGACCTTTTGGATAATGCTATCTAAGTTATCATGATCTGGAAAAGAAATAATAACCGGTTCTGTATTGATTTGAAGAATATTCAAATAATGCTTCAACTTCTCTTCCTTATGTTCAATGGTGTGTTCATGAGGTTTAATGTTTCCATTGATAAAATCATCAATGGAAATGGCTGCTATAATGCCGGTATAGGTATTGCCGTTACGTGTTTGTCTGTACAGGTAATAACAGGGTTTGGTATCTTGATTAAAAACATGCGATTGGCAGAATGCGTCAAACTGTTTCTTCCCAAGATGAAGTTTATCCTCATAATCAATCTGTTCATTTTCTGTTTCATGTGGTTTAATGACATGCAGAAAACTAACCGCATTCTCATTTAAAACCTGATGTAATTCCTCTTTGCTGTATGACTCAAAAGGTCTGGAAACAATGGACTCTGCACGTTTTATGTCAGGAATCCATCCTTTGAAGGGTAAAATTTTATTCATTGATGCCTATGAGAAAAAGCTAATAATTTTTTCAGCCAGTTCTTTACCAATTCTAGACTGTCCCTCAACAGTAGAGCCTCCAATATGCGGGGTGATGGATAGGCGTGGATGTTGAAGTAAATCAGTACGAGGCTTTGGCTCATTCATAAAAACATCTAATCCGGCTGCGGCCACATGTCCGCTATTCAGTACGTTAAGAAGAGCATCTTCATCTATGATACCGCCTCTGGCTGTATTGATTAGAATAACACCTTTTTTCATCCTGTCAAGTTCAGACACACCAATAATAGGCTGCTTATTGGCCGGCATAGGTACATGGAGTGTGATGATATCACTTTGTGTAATTACTTCTTCAAGTGCAACGGTATCAAATTGGATTATAAAATCATCGCCAGTATGAAGAAAATCGATACTTAATTCTGTTTTCTGTACGACCGGATCGTATGGCAGAACCTTCATGCCTAATCCCAATGCTAAACGGGCTGTAGCCTGTCCGATACGTCCAAAGCCAATAATACCCATAGTTTTTCCTGCCAGTTCAAATCCTTTGGCATATTGTTTCTTTAAGTCATTAAAGGCCTCATGTCCTTTTTCCGGCATTTCTCGATTAGCAAGATGTAGGTTTCTGGCTAATGAGAATAAATGGGCGAAAACCAATTCAGCAACAGATTGCGTAGAAGCTTCAGGTGTATTTATCACCAGTATGCCTTTAGATCTGGCATATTCAACGTCAATGTTATCCATGCCGACACCACCGCGTCCGATGAGCTGTAGTGATGGGCATACATCAATCAATTCTTTTCTGACTTTCGTTGCACTTCTTACAAGCAGAGCAGGTATTTGATTTGTTTGAATAAAGGAGACCAATTCTTCTTGCGGTACATGTGTCGTGAGTACCTCAAATCCATGAGCAGTCAGTATATCTATACCCGACTTTTCTAAACCATCATTAGCAAGTATTTTCTTCATTATTAAGCAAATTTATGAGCAAATTCACGCATGACATTGGTAAGTACTTTTATGCTTTCAAGCGGCAGGGCATTGTACATTGAACAGCGATATCCGCCAACAGATCGGTGTCCCTTTAAACCGCTGATGCCTTCTTGTTTTAGCATGGATTCAAAATCTTTTTCAATGGCTTTATTTTTTAAGATAAATGTCGCATTCATATAAGATCGGGATGCTTTATCCACCGTGCCTTCAAATAAGGGATTACTGTCAAGTTCATCATAAAAGAATTGAGCTTTAAGATTGTTAAGCGCCTCTATCCATTCTATACCGCCATTATCTTTTATCCATTGCATGGTAAGCATGGATACATACACAGAGAACACGGGCGGAGTGTTAAACATACTGTCTTTCTTGTATTGTAATTCGTAATCCAGCATTTTGGGGAGTGTGCGTCCGGCTTTTCCGAGAATATCTTTTCTGAATACGACCAATGTGGTACCGGCGGGTCCCATGTTTTTTTGAGCACCTGCATAGATCAGCGAAAATTGATCAGCCGGAATCTTACGGCTAAAAATATCACTGCTCATATCACAAACCAAAGGGATGTCCGTTTGTGGAAACGATTTCCACTGTGTGCCATAAATGGTATTATTGCTGGTGATATGAACGTAATCAGCATCTTTTGGCATATCAAATTCGGAAGGGATATACACAAATTTACGATCTTCGCTGGAGGCTATCACCTCTACATTGCCAACTTTGCGCGCTTCGGCAATGGCCTCACTAGCCCAGTTTCCTGTATTCACATACGCGGCTTTGCTTTTCAGCAGGTTCAAAGGCACCATATAAAACTGTAAGCTGGCGCCACCTTGTAAGAAAATGGCTTCGTACTCATCTCCTAAGTTTAGCAACTCCTTAGCTAAGGAACGGGCGTTAGCCATGACTTGCTCAAATTCAGGTGAGCGATGAGACATTTCAAGTAATGACAAACCTGTATTATTATAGTTTAAAGCGGATTCAGATGCTTTCCTTAGTACTTCTGGTGGTAAAATACCAGGCCCGGCACTAAAATTATGTATTTTCATTCCTGTAAAAATTATGTAATTCAGGCTGCAAAGTAAATAATAAAAATGCCAGCAAGTAATAATAAATTAAAGAGAACGTTAATTCTTGTCAACAGCCCGAATTATTAGCTTATTTGGGCATAAGTCGGACTACGGGTATCAGCATTTCTTCCAATGAGATACCACCATGCTGGAACGTGTTTCGGTAGAAATTAACGTAGTAATTATAATTATTGGGATAGGCAAAGAAGCGATCTTCTTTGGCAAATATATAGCGGGTACTTACGTTGAGCCGTGGAAGAAATGCTTTTTGCGGGTCCGTTACTTCAAAAACATCCTTGGCATCGTAACGTAGATTACGCCCTTGTTTATAACGAAGATTGGTACTGGTGTCACGTTCACCTACTACCTGTGTAGGTTCTTTTACTCGAATGGTTCCATGGTCGGTAGAGATAACGACGGGTACATTAAAACCGGCTGCTTTGCGCAAAATATCAAATAAAGGTGAATGGTCGAACCAGCTGGCTGTGATGGAACGGTAGGCCGCTTCATCATTGGCTAATTCACGTATAACCTCCATATCGGTTCGGGCATGACTAAGCATATCTACAAAGTTGTAAACAATAATATTCAGTTTATTACTAAGTAAATTCTTTAAATT
>JAIXKU010000178.1 GCA_026936045.1 Flavobacteriales bacterium | reverse complement strand
AGATTATACACCACAACAGGTAGCGAATAATTTAGCGACACCGATAATGTATGTTGGTCAAGCTTCAACACTATCAGTAACAGTAGGTACTGATCCGAATCAATATGTTGGAGTGTGGATAGATTTTGATCATAATGGAGCCTTTGATGCAACGGAATATTTTAGTCCTAATGTAAATGTTGGAGCAAATGGTACGGCAAATATATCTATAACTCCTCCGTTTAATGCTGTTGGAGGTGTGACTAGAATGAGGATAAGAGCGGGAGATGATGTTCAGATGACTTCTGCACAGGCATGCGGAGCGACGAATTCAGGTTGGGGAGAAGCAGAAGATTATTTAGTGAATATAATACCTGCATCGTTGCACGACCCAGCGATAACAGCTATAAGTGGAGCAGCGGGGAATTGTTATTCGGTTAATCAGAGTTTCGCATTATCAGTAACGAACTATGGTTCAAATGCGATTAATTGCGGTACGAATCCTATTACATGCACATTGAAAGTGATAGGTCCATTAGGTACGAATTATTATTATGGGAATGTAAACCCTGCGATAACGTTAAATCCTTATGCTGCAAATAGTGCGGCAGTATTGATATCCGGAGTGAACATGTATGCGGGAGGTACTTATTTAATTAATTCAAGTTTGTCAATAGGGAATGCCGGAGGAGTAGTGAATGGGAATTTAATGAATGATTCATTAGCGACACCATTAACGCGGGTTAATTATCGTCCAACGGCTGGTCCTGATTTTAATGTATGTCAGGGAGAAAATATTGTATTTGGTCAGGGCTTGACGGTATCAGGATGCTCAACACCAATTAATGATTCTGTAACGATAACGTTTAATTTAACACCAACAGCTGATAATGTTGGAGCAACATCAACAGGAACTTCACAAACAGTACCCGGTGCCGGTTGTGCAAATCAATATGCGGGTAATTATGCCAATGGGATATTGCCGAATTTACCACCAGGGGCGACTTTTCCACAGAATGCGGTGTTGACCTTAACGAATTTAACGGGAACGTTTTATACTGAGAATCGTTTTATTTTATATAGTGGAGCAAATAATCCTATAGCGAATCAAAACATATATGCACCTTGCCCACAAGGATATAATGTAGGCGCAGGCAATTTATTACAAGGAGGGCAAACGATAGGTAATGGTAGCAATTTCACCTACGTACGTCATATAACGCCGGCACAATTAGGAACTATGTTTAGTGCATTACCTGGAGGTAGTACCATTAATATAGGTTATTGGGAGACATGGAATGACTATCAGAATACACCGGATGTGAATGCGAATGCCGGTGGAAATCCGACAGTAGCAACGTTAAAGATATATTATCAGTATGTGCCATCATCATTTGAGTGGTACACGGCACCGAGTGGAGGAGCAAGTTTATATGCATTATCACCGTTTAATCCGGTAGGAGTACCCGGTACAGGTATAGTGAATACAAATACACCGGGCACATATACGTTTTATGCAGCCTGTGTTGGTTCATCAGCATGTAGAGTACCTGTCAATTTGAAAATTAATGCGAAACCACAAGTATATCAGGATACGATGAGTTTATGTGAGAATCCACCTGGAAGTAATGGAGCTACATTTGACTTAACGACGATGAACGGGGCTGTGAGTGGAAATGCAGCCGGAGTAAGTGTAAATTATTATGGTGATCAAGGATTATTTTATTTGATACCGGATTCTACTAATTATTTAACCGGAACTTCGTATATATATAGTAAAGTAACAAATATAGCAGGGTGTTCTTCAAGTGATACATTAATGTTAGAGGTGCATCCACAGCCTGAGTTTCCGGCATTGTATGTAACGGGGAATGTGTGTGCACCCGCTACAATAGATGTAGCGAGTTTAATAGATCCATTAACGACTGCGCCTCCGGGTAGTGATACATTATATTATTCTGATGCAGCTTGTACGATACCTCACCCGAATCCACATAATGTAGCGACAAGCGATACGGTGTATATAGTAATAGCAACGAATACGATACCTGTATGTGCAGATACGGCGATTGCCTTGATAGATGTATCGACAGCGGGAGCGATGATAGCGAATCAAGATCCATTAAATTACTCAATTCCCGGAGCTATAGGTTGTAATAATTTCACTTTGGTAGATGGGGTAACCGATACACTATACAATCCTGCAGATTGTAAGCGAATAGTGAGTATAACGGATGTGGCTGATGCGATAAATATAGGAAGTACTCAAGTTTGTGAATGGATAGATGCGACTGTACAAGTGCACAATGGTCAACCTTATGTAAATCGCCATTATAAGATAACACCTACTGTTCAAGGAAGTGCAATAGTTTGTTTATATTATTTACAAGATGATATAGATCAGTTTAATGGTTATTCTTTTATAAATGGTTGGCCGATGATAACCCCCGGAGTAAATATGTCGATAAGTCAAGTAGATAATGGAGATATAAGCGATCCTGGTCACATAGGTAAAGAGATTAATCCGGCAGATATAACTGCAACTTATGATCCATCCAGTACGGTATGGACGGTATGTTTCCCAGTAGATAGTTTTTCTTATTTTTATGCTCATGCGGATAATGCCGGAAATGTACCGTTACCTGTTCAGATGGTTTTAAGCGGTAAACAACAGTCAAGTGAGAATATGTTAAATTGGGTTACTTATAAAGAGCAAAACAATGCTTATTTTATTTTGGAACGCAGCCGAGATGGGAAAGTCTATGAGGCTTTGTCCGGTAATATAGTGAGTAAAGGAGAGAATGGGAATAGTGACAAAGAATTGAAATATGGTTATATAGACAAGTACCCTTATAATGGTTATAATTATTACCGAGTTGCACAATATGATATTGATGGAAAACGCCATTATAGTAATATAATTAATTTATATCAGGGAAATGGTACAAAAGTTCAAACATATCCAAATCCGGTCAATACAACATTAAATGTAAATGTATCTACAGATAAAATTGGTACGGCAGAGATAAAATTAATGGATGCAACCGGACGTTTAATTCAGGTCGTAAATATGCAATTGCAGATAGGAGAGAATAGGAGTGAAATAGAGATGAGGGATTTAGCAAGTGGTATATATATGATAAAAGTAAGCAACGGAAAGGATTTAAATTATACACAGACTATCCGTAAGAATTAATTCGTTTTATTGATT
>JAIXKU010000023.1 GCA_026936045.1 Flavobacteriales bacterium | reverse complement strand
TGCTTATCCCGTTCATTAAAGAAAATCCGCATTGGCAACTTTCATTACAAATCCATAAATATTTATCCATACCCTGATTCTCGTATGAGCCAAAACAAACGCATTCTATATCTTTCATACGATGGCATGACAGACCCATTGGGCCAATCACAGGTTTTACCTTATTTGATACATCTCTCAAAACGGGGTTATGATATCAGTCTAATAAGCTTTGAAAAAGAAGAGGCCTATCAAGCAAATAAAAATGAAATAGAGTACCTCACGTCTAATACCGGTATTCAATGGACACCCTTGTCATATCATAAAAGACCGCCTATCATTTCCACATTATATGATGTTTTCTCATTAAAGAAAAAAATCAAGGCATTACAGCAAAAAAGACCTTTTCAGATCGTACATACAAGGGGTTATATCACGGCGCTGGCCGGTGTATGGATGAAAAAAAAATGGGGAACACGATTTTTATTTGACATGCGTGGCTTCTTTGCGGATGAACGTGTAGATGGTCAAATATGGAACAGAGAGAATCCCATTTTCAATGCTGTTTACAAATACTTCAAACGAAAAGAGCAAACATTCTTCTTAACAGCTGATCATGTGGTTTCGCTTACTGAAGAAGGGAAGAAAGTCATCCTTGCCTTGCCTTATATTCAATCCTCTTTCAAATGCACTGTTATTCCTTGTTGCGCAGATTTAGATCATTTCTCAACCAATAGTATTCAAAGCAATACAGCTAAGCAATTCGTAGAAACGTATCAATTGGACGCATATAGCAGCCGGTGGTTTTATTTGGGTTCTATCGGTACCTGGTATATGTTACCGGAGATGCTTGATTTTTTCAAAATCGTCCTGACACATGAACCCAATGCTGTTTTGACCTTCTTCACGTATGACAATGCAAATCAGATTCAGAAGATAGCAAATGAGAAAGGCATATCCGACCAATCTATTATCATAACACCTCTTGCCCGAAAAGATATCCCCTCTATTATTTCACTGTTTGAAGCATCCATATTTTTTATAAAACCTGTATTTAGCAAAAAAGCTTCCAGCCCCACCAAGCAAGGCGAAATCATGGCTATGGGCATACCTATCGTTTGTAATGACGGCGTGGGAGACACCGGCTTCATCATTAATAAATATCAGGCCGGCATTGCCATTTCATCGTTCAACAAACCGTCATACGAAGCAGCATATACATCCATTAAACAAAAGCATTATAACAAAGAAGCTTGTATTAAAGGAGCACACGAATGGTTCTCTCTTGCATTAGGCGTGAACCGATATGATGAGATTTATAAAAGCTTACTTGAGAAATAACATTACCTCATCAAGTTTTATTGATAAAATCTGACCAATCGGAAAGCGTTATCTCTATATCTATTTTTTTATGCATGGATGTTGTGCCTTTCAATAATCTGACTGAGGACTTAGATACTTTAAGGATTTTTGCCAGATAATCTATCAATGCGTCATTGGCTTTACCATCTACTGCAGGTGCTGCGATTCTAACTCTTAACGTATTTTCGTTGAGAATGTCATATTCATTCTTACGAGCACCAGGTTTGGCTTCAACGTATATTATCATAATATGCTCAAATTAGAATATACCGTGTTCATACTAATTTCTTATTAAAAGCATATAAGATTCAAAGGAGATTGAAAAGCTTCAGGCAAAAAAAACCCCGAACAGTCGGGGTTATATGCTCTTTGTGTATAATAACTTACTTCTTAGGATAAAACTCACTTGATACAGTCAGTTTCCATCTGCCACGACGGCGACGTGCAGCCAGTACGCGACGGCCATCTGCTGTTGACATGCGTTTACGGAAACCATGCTTATTTCTTCTCTTGCGTATTGATGGTTGAAATGTTCTCTTTGCCATGACTATCTTATTTGTTTTTAAAAAAGGAATGCAAAGTTACAGAATTCATCTTTACAAACCAAATTCTTAAACTATTCAAAATTATATTGATCTTAGAAATATTCGAACAGTCAGACTATCAGCATATTACTTTCCTATAGTGTAAGCTACACCGGCAGCCAGATTAATCCAAGACATATTCAAAGCAAAACTACCTGTTGCCTCTGTTTCGCTTATGAGTTCATCATTCAGATACTCCTTCTTAATTATATTGGGAAAAGTAGCCCTCGAAAACATAATGGTAATATTACCAAGCACACTCCATTGTCTTGTAAGATAATATCTGAAACCGGTATAACCGCCAAACAAGAATCCTACGGCAGAGCCAGTATATGTCCAACGGTTCCTGTCGGTATTCATGGCATAGCTTGCGGAACCTTTCGGGTGTGTAGCAAAAACTGCACCGAGCAAGGCCTTATAATCTAAAAAGAAACGGCCAAAACTATTATAATAACCAATCCCACCCAAAAGATAACCCACCGACCAATCGGTTACATCCACTCGTATATCAGTAGCGCTGGGTGGCAATTGAGAGGTAATGAATGAGCGATATGAGGCATCATCGTATGGATTATACATATAACCGCCAACAAGCGAAATACCCATACCTCTAAAGAAATAATAGGTAAAATCAGCATTTACGTTTACGCCCACTGAGGCATAGCCGCCGCCACCTGCAGCATCGCTACTGGCAAAAGCGCCAAAAGGAATAGCTGGCCCAATATTAAGACTTAAATAATGTGGGCTTAGATAACTAAAATCACGTGGAGAGCGACGTTCTCCACCTTTTTTCCCTGATGAACCGGAAATGTATTCCACATCACCATTGGCATATACAATCTTTGCCACCTTGGTATTGCTTATATATTCTGTAAAACCACGATTGTCTTTAGTAGGAATATAATTGACACCATACTGTTTTTTCTCCACTATCTTGCAGGGAATAACATCTCCGTTTGTCAGGTGCAACTCATCGGGATAGGTGTAATTTTCCTGTGCTGCATTAATTTCTTGCATTTCGCCCTGCTGAAATACTTGCTCAATACCGTTACGAAAAACAATTTTATCTATCTGTGACTTGGATAAGGTATAAACGATACCGGAAGATTCTCCCGGCTTGGAGAATGTGATATCCTGTTCCTGAACATCAATAATATTCGCCAAGATCTCTTCACCCATTGTTGTATATATTCTATCTTGCGAGAATCCTGCAAGAGAGATACATGTAAAAAAGAGAAACAAGAGACGTGCTTGCATATCAATTATAAAATTAGTGTAAGTTAGGCATTATTTTAAAT
>JAIXKU010000022.1 GCA_026936045.1 Flavobacteriales bacterium | reverse complement strand
GTGTAGGCATACATGCCGAGCCAGCTTTCTATGTTGACCGACCACGCGGTTTCTTCGCGTGTTTCTCGAATGGCAGCAGCAATTAAGGTTTCACCTTCATCCCAATGCCCTGCGGGTTGGTTGTAGACCATGCGTTGTTGAAAGGTATCCCATTCATGAACCAGCAGAAATTTTTCATCGCGTTCGATGACGGTTGCCACGGTGACATGAGGAGCCCAATCCATTTTTTATCCTTGTTCGCTGCTAGCTGATGTTGCGATATTTTCTTGCGCCTGTGGCGCAAGCATCACGAAATACAGTGCAGCACAGATGGTCCAGTCAATCAACATGGTCCACACATTATGAGAAAGAAAATGTGCGCCTTGCAGCATTCTGCCAAAGCCTAGTAAGCAACCTAAAGTCAGCGTAAATTTCAGTGCTTTTTTGGCTCGCTGTGCGGATTTATCTCGAAATAGAAAGAAGAATGCAAAGAAACTGAAGCCAACGGATGCGTGGCCACCGGGCCAACATTGCCCAGCACTTTTGACCACGGGTGCGCGCTTTTGCATGAGTGAGGAGTAATGCTCTACACCGCCGTAACGCTCCAAACTCCAAGGGCATTGCACAGCAGTGATGCGTTTTAGAGGTGGCATGATGCCGGTTGATAGACCCATAGCAAGCAAAATATAAACCAAATCACGGCGATGGTTTCTAAGCCATACAGGAATTATAGTTAGTTTGCAGTAACTTAGTAGTAAACCAATGAGCGCAGAAAGCGGGATTAAATAGACAGCTTGCTTAACGCGCTCATGCAAAATATTTTCCAGAAAAAAACTTCTTCTGCCGATAAAGCCCGTACTGTGTGTATACAAGTGATCGGCAATCCATAAATCAATGGATACTGGCTCAAAAATTAGTAAGAAAGCCATCAATAGCAGCGGTACGCCAAGAAATAATAGCGCGTCTTTTTTGTTAATGGCAAAGCAATTAAAGCTCATGGTCTATTTCCTTATTGTTTTCCTTGTTTTTTGCAACCTTGTTGGTTGAGTTTGGCTGCCATGCCAAAAGATGCTTGTCATATGCATTGCTAGCTAATTGGTAGTAGGCGATAGCTCGTTCAATCAAAGGGTTTTCATGGGTTGCAGGTGTTTCCTTGCTCTCGCCTAGTGCGTCTTTGTGGATGCGGATATTTTTTCCTGGGCTGAGAATGGCAAGATCTTTGCCATCAAAAAGTCCTAAATGTTGATAATTTCCGATGAGTGCGCGTGGTTGCTCTGTTTCTTTTTCTAGTAAATTTCTTCCAAAAAAAGTGGAAACATAATCAAGTTTCAAAAGAGCCATTACTGTTGGTGCTACATCAATTTGGCTAGAGAGGCGTGAAGATTCTTGTGCTTTGACAATTTTTGGTGCGTAAATCCACAGTGGGATATGATAATTCTGCACGGGTAGGTCTTGTATGCCTGCGCTGCCAGCACAATGGTCAGCAAGAAAAATGAAAATCGTGTTATCAAACCAAGGCTTTTGTTTGGCTTCTGCCAAAAACTGTGCGATGGCATAGTCGGTATATTTCACCGCGCCATCGCGTCCTTTACCAGATTTAATATCAATTTTTCCATCGGGATAGGTGTAAGGACGGTGATTGGAAGTTGTCATGATGTGCATGAAAAATGGCTGCTGTTTTTTATAGTCAGCATCAGCCACTTTAACGGCTTGTTGATAGAGGCTGACATCATCCATGCCCCATGCATTTTTGAAATGAATTTCTGATTCTGGCACGCTACTCTGATCGACAATGCGATAGCCGTTGCCACTAAAAAAAGCGTTCATGTTGTCAAAATAGCCTCGACCGCCGTAGACAAAAACACTGTCATAGCCTCTGGCGCTGAGTTGTTGTCCTAGGCTGGCATAACCGCTTTCATGCCCGATGCGCTTCACAATGGAGCGACCAGGTGTGGGCGGAATAGACAGCGTAACGGCTTCCAAACCTCGGTCTGTTCTTGTGCCGGTAGCGTAAAAATTATTAAAAAATAGACTTTCTTTGCGAATTTTATCGATATTGGGAGTGAGATTTCGCTTGTCACCAAAGCTGCCAAGATACTTGGCGCTCAGGCTTTCAATGGTGACTAGAACAACATTATGTTTGCCAGAGGTTTCGTCTTCATTATTGTTCACCTCGCGGCGTATATCGGCCGGATTTTGCTCTATAAAAGTATTGTCTGTATCTTTGACTTCTTTGCGCAGAATACCGGTAATGTTTTGTTCAGGTAGGTCAGCGTAAAACTCGTCATAATTCAGTGTGTTGTTGCGAAATGCGGCAAAAAAATCATAGGGACCATTGCCCGACAATTCTTTAAGGTAAGTGTTGCCGCTGATGCCGAAGCTGGATTTTTGTACAAGCAGTGCAAACAGTACGGTTAGGGTGATGCTGGTAAGCATGATAGAGATTTTAGGTGCAAAACCTGCAAGCGAAGGTTGTTTTTCTATGCGCTTGAACAGTGGTTGGCATAATGCGGTTACCGTGATTGAAATGACAAACAAGACAGACAGAATCGTATTGACAGGGTAAGACTCTCGAATATTGTCGATAACTTCTTTGGAGTAGACGAGGTAATCAACAGCAATGAAGTTGAATCGTGTGCTGAATTCATCCCAAAAAAACCATTCCGAAACCGCTACAAAAAGCATTAGAAATAGCAACACCGCAGACAGCCCACTCATGATGATTCTGCTGAACACTCTGTTAGGTATCAGTAGCAGAACAAGTAGCAGTGGTGTGGAAAAGTAGGCGAGGAAAACCAAGTCATAGAAAAAGCCTTTCAGGAATACGGCAAACGCACTTAAAAAACTGGCGTGACCTACCCAATCAGGCATGCTGTAAAAAAATAAAGTCGCTCTCGTTAGAGTAAAGAGAATAAGCCAAGCCAAACACAGTGTTAAAAGAAATTGGATGGGCTTTGAAGAATAGAGCGTGGTTAGCAGCGGTTTGAACGGTTTTATAGTAAACATGAAGAATGCGCCCCAGACAGCAATTTGGCGGCGCCATTCTGTTGCTGCAACTATCAATATCTTGTTGTTGAAATGTATTTTTTTTGTGAAGTGTGCAAGGTTTTTTTTCGTGAGGTGATGGCTATAATCAGCCTCAATATAAAATGAATGATGGATACCGTAGTGATTGATACTGTAGTAATGGATGCTGTAGCAACTCAGCCACCTGAAGTGCCGTTGCCAACTGATTTTGATGGGTGGTGGAG
>JAIXKU010000057.1 GCA_026936045.1 Flavobacteriales bacterium | reverse complement strand
ACACAGGAACAATCTGTGACTGATCTACAATCTGATTATCCACTCTGAACACCAAGTTTTTATCAACCGACACAATGGACTTTGATGAAGACACCTTCGTACTGGTACTCTTTGGCAAATTCATATCTATCACATTGTTCTGCTTAACAAGGGTGCTCATTATCATAAAAAAGATAAGAAGCAGGAAAATCAGGTCGGTCATCGACGAAGCACTAAACTCAGTGCTGATCTTATTTCTTCCTTTGATATGCATAACAAATTATTTTCCGGGTTCATTCAACAGGTCAAGAAACTCGATGGTTCTGGCTTCCATTTTATAAATTACTTTCTCTACTTTAGAAACTAGAATATTGTATCCTATATATGCAATAATACCCACTATCAAACCACCTACAGTTGTAACCATGGCTTCGTAAATGCCACCGGCCAAAGAATTAATAACTACTCCTTCGCTGGAATTGGCCATTACAAACAATGCTTTAATCATTCCCACAACCGTTCCGAGAAATCCTAACATAGGTGCAGCACCGGCTATCGTTGCCAAAAGAGCAATACCTCTTTCCAATCTATAGACTTCCAACTTAGCAGTATTTTCAATCGAAGCACTGATATCATCAAGCGGGCGCCCGATACGCGAAACACCCTTTTCAATCATGCGTGAGATCGGTGATTGTGTCGCTTTGCATAGTGATAACGCAGCATCTAATTTTCCGTTCAGAATAAAGTCACGGATATGATTCATAAAATTGACATCTTCTTTTCCTGCTTTGTTAATAGCAATATAACGCTCAATAAATAGATAGATGGCTATAACGGACATAATGGCGAGCGGAATCATAATGATACCACCTTTAATAGCCATATCAATAACCTGGATAGATGTTTCCGTTGCCGGAGGCGGTACAGGAGGATTCAAAGCAGCTGCTGAATCAGTTCCCATTGTAATTTGAAGTAAGTAATGCATAAATGAATAACGATGTTAATGATTTTTTAGTGTGTATTTACCAATTGTGAAAGGGCTATTTCAAATCCGGTAGCGGCCAACCCTGTTTTATTTTTATTGCGTTTATAAATTTCTATCAATGCATTTTTAATGGTGTTAGACGTATCGTTAAAGATATCTTCATCACTCATTGTTATATGAGATTGCATCAGATAGGCAAACACTCTTGCCATTCCGCAGTTAGCAATAAAATCGGGAATAAGAGAAACACGTTCATCAACAAATCCGGTGATAGGGCCAAAGAATATTTCTGGATCGGCAAAAGGCACATTAGCACCACACGATACAACCTGCAATCCATTCTTAATTAATCTTTCAATTTGATCTTGTTTCACAAGTCGTGACGCAGCACATGGAATAAAAATATCTGTCGGCACATCCCAAACTCGTTTTGCAAGCTCATCTGTCGGAATAAGTTTTTCCGCCTTAAGGGTATTACCTCGCTTTGATAGAAACAACTGGCGAATTTCCTCAAAGCTAAAGCCGTCCTCATCAATCAATCCACCCAGACGATCTATAATACCCACAATCTTCACACCATGTTGGGCAAGATAATATGCTGTAGCAGCACCTACATTACCCCATCCCTGTACAATAGCGCGTTTACCGCTTATAGAACCGCCATATAGCTGATAATAATGATAAACAGATTCAGCCACGCCGTAACCCGTTATCATATCTGCCACCACATATTTCCGCAACGGATTAGGTGTAAATCTGACATCCTCCAACACCTTAGATACACCAAATCTCAGTTGACCAATTTTGTGAATCTTCTCATTTTCTCTTGCCTGATAATAGCCATTCACAACGCCTTCCTGCGGATGCCATAATCCTAAATTTTCCGTCATTGGAATGACTTCGTGTATTTCATCCACATTCAAGTCACCACCGGTACCATAATACGTCTTAAGCAAAGGAATAACAGCGCGGAACCAACGTTCGAGCACTTGTTCTTTACGAGGATCTGTCGGGTCAAAGTTAATACCTGACTTTGCTCCACCTATCGGCGGGCCGGAAACAGTAAACTTAACCTCCATTGTTTTAGCCAGCGAGAGTACTTCTTTCTTATCCAGTCCGGCACGCATACGGGTACCGCCACCGGAAGCACCGCCTCTTAGCGAATTAATCACTACCCATCCTTCAGCTCCCGTTTCATTATCCTTCCATTCGAATACAATCTCTGGGGGCTGTTCCTCAAATTGTCTGATTAATTCCAACATAGCCAAAAACTTTAGCCAAAGGTAAATACTTCCTCAGGGCTGATAAAAGTATTTGTCGGCAAGTTATTCAAAGAGTAATTAACAAGAGAAAATAGCAAGATAATAGATAACTATCTCGCCAGCAATAGATTGCAAGATAAAGTTTATCAAAGTGATTGCAGGAGCATAGCAGGTTCGGTAGCGGTGGGATTATACAAAACGGCACGTTGAATATACTTTTTGGCATCTGTAATTTTTCCTAGACCAATGAAAATTTTGCCGGCAAGCAAATTACAATCATAATCAAAAGGATATAATGGCAGTAGCAGTTGTATAGCTGAAAGGGCATCCGAATATTTCTTTTTGTAATAATAAATTAATGAAAGGCGATAAAGAGCTGTATAATTTCTACTATCATCTTTCAAAATATTTTTATAAAGTAGAGCTAATTCATCCCAGTTACTAAGAGATGCTAAGGGGTAAGCCATACCTAATTTGGCTTCTGCTGACTTAGGTTGAATCATAATAGCGCGTTTGTAAAATGCAATGGATTTTTGCATATCTCCTTTGAGATAATATAACCAACCCAAACGTAGATGAATTTCATATTGTTTGTCAGAATATACTTTCTCCAAAACATTTATCGCTTCATCATAATTTTGGGCATATTCGTATTCATAACTTGCATAAAAAGCTTGTGAAACAGCTGTAAAATCTGTTTGCGCATCTACACGAACATACAGTAATAAAGAAAGAAAAATCCAATTAAAAAGGCGCGCTCGGAATGAAAAAAAAAATTGTATGCACATAAATTAGAATGTTAAGTTAAACATCAATGAAACTGTATGAGTATGATATCTGACCAAAGAAAAATCGTCAGTTTTGTCTTCCCATTGGTAAAGAATCTTGGATGAAAATGCCGGGGTAAATTGATAAGAGAAATGTGTATTAACACGGTGATTGATTACATCGTAGGTATTAATCAGATTAGAAGCATAATGCTCAGCCATGACGCTTGAGGATTTATAGAAATATGAACCTGTAAACACAAATCTTTTAGTTTGCAGACGAAGAAAAGGAGAAATAATGGGTTTTGGCATTCGAGCAACAGGAAGATAAACAGAAGCGCCCAGTGTAAATAGTTCATTGAGAAAAGGGAAGGTATAAGATGCCGATGCCCCGGCCATAAACTGAAACACAATTCGAGGGTGTTTCACCTTTTCGGTTAGCGAATCTGAAGCATAAAAATAATTATACACGGATGCAGTATCTGGTCTCTTTTTTATTACGATTAAGTCATTCCATGTGGTTTGCATAACTTCAGAAAATCGAGTTTCGATAGAAATTTGAACGAATGGAGAAAACCTAAATGGACCAGAAGAACGACTGGCGCCGGTTTGCAGAATCATGCCCGGCTGTAGATATTTCCCATGATACCAGGTGTTTTTTCTTGTAACGGAGTCAATAGCCCATTCACCCGGAATAGGAGGAGGAGTAGAAACCACAGAGGGCAATAATGTTGAATAATTAATATCAGCATTATAAAGATAAAAATGTGCAGCAGCATCCCAATTCCAACGACTGTTGATGCGAAATGCAGCCCCCAAGTAATACTGATGCTGATCAAAATTGCCCCAAATGTTTTTTTGCTGAATAATATACATATACTGTTGCATTAAAGCTACTTTTCGGGATGGAAGATGGGATGCACTTATCCCAACAAAAAAAGTATGTCCGGCAAGTTCATTATTCGAAATTCTTGCACCCATTTCAATGCCAATACGAGTTACCCTTTTTGTGAATCTTTTATCAGTAGGCCGAAGCCATGTATGTAACTCAGCTGCCTGAAAAAAATTTCCTGTATAAAGAGATGCCTCATAAAAAAACGGATGAATATCAAAATGAATAGGATGTTTTATGTACACTTTTTCGAGATACTTCTCTGAGCGATAAAACATTTTTTTATGATAATATGCGACACCCATTCTAGCTAATAAATTTTTGTGATTCTTAAATCCAGATCTCCTTGCATCCTTTCCAAATCGAATCAGTTCATTCCATGATTTGGATTCAAACAAACGGAGTGATTCATTTTCGATTCGCAAAGAATCATACTGGGCATTGGCAATTACTGACAAACCTAGCATATAAGTAATGAATAAGATCAATGAGAGAGAGATGCCTCGCATGCTTGGTTGTTTTCGTAATAAGTAAATGAAAGCAGACATTGTCGGGATAAATGGAAATTGTACTGTTTATTTATGATGGTTTTATGAATAAATTTTCCGTATAAATTTGAAACAAACGATAATTGAGTAGGATTATGAATTGCATTTTGAGAATGGAAAGAAAGTGTGTAATAAGATAGTAAATAATGAAAAAATGGAGCGGTAAAATCATGAATAAAATTCAAAACAGAAGGAAACAAATCTGTATTCAGTATGCGGTCGTCAATTTGCAAATCTTCATAATAACCCAATATAACGCGATGAGCGCCTTTGTAAAAATGGTGTAGAAGTGATTTCTTGCTACCATAATAATCAACAAAATAAAAAATTGTGCCTTGATTCACAAAATAAGCTATGGCACCTGTTTGATGACAATAAATGTAAGTTTTGTTAGAAGAATCTGTAAAAACTTCCCACTTATTCGAAAAAAAATTTTCGCCTTTTTTTATCTTCCACTCCAACACTCTTCCTGGCAAAAAATTAAATGCATCATAAAGTAAAGGTGTAGTAACAATGGGCGATACTAATTCGCCTTCAAGAGGCAAATCAAAAGAACGAAGTTGGAGTTTATTATTTTTTCGTAAAAGATAATAGTCAATAGGATGAAAAATTGTTTTGGACCCAATATAAGGATATGTTTGCAACTGAAAATGAAGATGCGGCTCAGGCGATCTGCCAGAGTTTCCGCAATAACCTATTAATTGTCCTTTTTGTAGATAATCGCCGGGTTTCACGATAATTGAATCTTTTTTCAAATGCGACAATTTTGAATACAAATAATCGCCATGACGAATAACAACAGTATTACCCCAATTTTGGGATAAATTAACCTGTCCGATTTCATTAT
Organism: Flavobacteriales bacterium; assembly: GCA_026936045.1. Lineage (GTDB taxonomy): Bacteria > Bacteroidota > Bacteroidia > CAIKAF01 > CAIKAF01 > BA4. Next base: position 19,405 of record JAIXKU010000057.1, on the reverse strand, counting down.
CATCAATACCGTCCTGCACTGAAGATACCCAACCTGACGCCGGTGACTGAACAGGGAGGTTGAAGCAATAATAATCTGAACATTTGTCCCCATCCTGATGATATGTCTTATAATCTTCATTCACCACATCAAAATCAAGTGCATAACGATAGTCGTCTTTATGCGTAATCGCGCCATTATGACCTTGAGAAACCCGCCATTCACCAATAAATGGAAGAGAAATGTGAAAATAAGTTTGGCTTTTGAATCGTTGAGAATTAAGAAAATGCTTGTAATGATTAAGTTCGGGAGAATAATGTTGAAACGGCACTTTAAACAGGCCTGTTGCATGCAAGCGATTGTTCAAAAAATATAAAATCAGAAGTACAATCAAATTAAAAGGCAAGGAGTATAATGGTAAACCAAAAGTAAAAAGGATACCGTGTAGACCACTAATAACAAAAGCTGTCATTGGTATTACGGGAAGAAGAAGGAGGAAAGAACGGCGAGAAGCTACTACAAAAAATCCGCCCAATGCAATAGATGTAAGTATAAAATTGAATCCGATATAAGAATAAATCAAATGTGAAAAATCGGCTTCCATAAGCTGATAAAAGAAAAAACCAAGCAAGAAACCATAAATTGAAAGAATAAATGAAATGCGAGAATGTATCAAAATACCAATGGAAACAAGTATTCCAGCAAGGTCATTATACTGAAACAATATTGCACCCATAGAACGGAAATATAACAGCATAATATCAGCTATAGTCCATTGCATTATCCATTCGGTTACAGCAGAAAATAATAAAGGGAAGTGATTAACAACCAAATATGCAGAAGAGTCGTGAGGTTCGATAGCTGCAAAATTTTTCTCACCCATCATAATGAGCCATACTACTGCAAGAAAAGGAATGCTAAGAAATGGCAAGTTTTTAATGGCCAACTGATGCATAAACCAAACTGAAATAAAAAAAGTTAGAATAGCTGCAACAACAAGCCAAACGATAAATGCGCCGGTAAACTGATAATATGCTCCAATCGCCATGCCTGTGAGTGCAGAATTGTATGTATAGCTTCCATTACGAATTTCTTGATGACTATAGTGAAAAAAAAGTGCAGTCAACTGACCGATTACAACCATTATTAATGATGCGAATCCAGCTAATGGATGCATCCAAGCAACCAACATCAATGCAAAAGCCAACCATTTATTTTTTGAAAAATAAATTTGAGCGTAACTATTAAAGATACCTTCTATAAAAAGTTGGGCATAATATTTCAATGTATTAAACGACAAAATCTACCAATTTAATTTTTTTAAATGTGATGGGAGTATTTCATTTTTTTGTACATAATCAAGGGATTCACGTTTTCGGATCAAATGAGACCTTCCTTCTCTGTCAATCATTACAACTGCAGGTCGAAATGTAATAAACTGCATGGATTGTGTAATATTATATGCGCCCACATATTGCGCCACAACATGTTGTCCGGGCTTTAGAGGTGGTAATGATATTGCATCACGTACCACATCAATATTCATACATAAAGGGCCATAGAGTATAGTTTCTTCGGCATAATGACCCATTTCTTGTGCTGGTGAAATTTTATGATCGTACCAAAAAGATGTAAATAATGTATTCACTCCGAAGTCCAAGATAGTTGCTCTTCTTCCATCAGCCAATCGTTTATTGGCCAAAACAGTGCCTAATAAAAATCCTGTATCATCTACTAATGCACGCCCTGTTTCTAAATACAGAAAAGGAAGATTGTTTCTATCAAATCCGGCATTAAGCAAGGCCGATGTTATCGCTTCGGCATACTCTCCAATATCTGGCACAGCATCCGCCCCTGCATAATAAGAGCCCTTCAATGTATTTTTTGAAGCGAATCCACCACCCATGTCAATATAGGTAATTATATGATTAAATTTCTTTTTAATTTGAATAGCCAATTCCGTCATTTTTGCAGTTGCCACAGCATAAGCGGATGGCGTCATCATAAAGGTTCCGATATGAGTATGAATACCTACCAAATCAAGTGCATCATTCATCAGAATTTTATTAACTGCCTCCCATGCCTGACCATTTTCATAATTAAATCCAAATCTATCCCATTGTGGATATACACCGGTATCCATATTTATACGAATAGCAACTCTTGGCTTAGATTTCGAACTAGAAGCTAATTCTGTTAATAAATATAATTCATCAAAATGGTCAATATGTATCAAGGTATTGTTTTTCATTGCCAACAGTAAATCGTGCTTAGATTTATCAGGACCATTAAAAATGATTTTATCACCCGGCACACCATTTTGCAAAGCTTTTTCATATTCAAATCCAGAAACCACCTCAGCCCATGATCCCATTTGGTGATACACATTGCAAACGGCATTCAGATAACAAGTTTTATAAGACCAAGCAAACTGAATTTTAGGATAACGAGTTTCAAAAGCCCGCTTTGCCATCATAAAATTATCACGAATTTTTTTCTCTGAGTACACAAAAAGTGGCGATCCAAATTCATTTATCAAATCAACAACAGGAATTCCGTCAATATGTGTTAGTGGCAACCATTCAGTTCGTCTACCAAACTTATTGGAAATGCTGGCATTTAATGGCCTGATAAGAGGGCGTTCATAGATTTTTTTTTCTTTCTTCTTCATCATATAAAATATTATAGCTCGCCGTTAATGGAAATTTGTTCAAATTCATTCATGTTAACAATCATGTCATATGCATAGCGAATAAACAACTTGCCTGTTTCATATTTTCTGAAATAAGTAACATCATTACCCATACCGATATTCACAACACTTTCCACCTGATTTTGCCCTGCACCAGTAGTAAGATAGCACCAAGCCGGAAAACGGGGATTAATTTCTATCAGATAATATTTATCATCTACTGTTTTCATAACTTCCAATTCAAACGGGCCATTCCATTGGGTTTCTTTTACTAGTTTACGAGTTAGGTCAATCAATTTCTTATCCGAAATTGTAACACCCGCCCAAGCTTTACCTTTATCAGTAATATAAAGTTTACGCATAGGGACAGCGCCAACTAGTTTGCCTGCACCATCGCCCACACCGCATACATTGAGCTCGGTGCCCGGAATAAATTCCTGCAACAAAACAGGTAATCCCCATTGTGCACTAATTTTGTCAAAATGTTGTATGGCCTGTTCATTTGTATAAGCAATTTTTGCATCATAAAATTTACCTTTTACTACAATAGGGAAATTCATGTCAACCAGCTTTGCGCTTACCTCACGAGCAGAATGTACAAGTGTTGCGGCAGGTACTTTAACCCCATGATTTTTCCCGTATTCAAAAAGATTAACCTTGTTTCGGGATTCAAATTGTTGTAAAGAAGGAACCACCATTCGGACACCCAATTCGTCACGTAATTTTTGTTCCAATTTGATGAAGTTGAAAAGTTCAGCGTCAAAATTGGGAAATAGAAAATCAATTTTCTCAATGGATTGAATATACCTAAATCGCTCAAACATCATATCTGTACCTGCTGATGGATAAGGAACCTGATACACTTTATCCACAAGATTACGCATATAGATTCCAGGTTCGAGGGCTTCATAACTCAGCCCAATAATACGCACATCAAAGCTTGAAGCTTCTTTTAGAGATCTGATTACAGGGACACCCGGCCCTGGACTATCAATAGCGTTTAGCCCGGTAACTGCAATCGTATAACACGGCTTCATCTTTTTTTTTCTCTTCATCTTAAATAAGATTACTTATTCATGCTCAACGAGTGAGTTTATAATTAGACAACATTGATTCCAAATCAAACAAATCTTTTTCGATAGTAGAACGCTCCACTTCGTATGATTCCATAATCGAGACAATAATTTGCTCATTTGAAAATCCAGATTGCATATATTTTAAGATTTCAGTTGCAATAGGATTAGCCGTATAGCTGTCGCCTGAAGAAGGATTGAAAAGAAATCCTGAATCACTTATGGCAATATCTTTTTTAAGTTTCATTACATAGATAATTTATGCAAAGGTATCTGATGAACTCACATATATCGTTATAAAATTTGGAAAAAGATGTATAATATTCAGGAGATAATTTGAAATAGAAAATCAATCAAGTAGTTTATCTATTGGGATTCGATGAGGTGATGGATTTGTCTTAAATGCAGAGATGGTTTCACCGGTGATTTTCTTAAACTGATTACTAAGATACTGAACACTGCTATAGCCCATCATAAAGGCAATTTCGCTCACGGTAAAAGCATCACTCAACAACATTTCTTTTGTCTTTTCTATTTTAAGAAGAATGATATATTTTTCGAGTGTTGTGCCTGTAACTTTTGAAAACAACTTTGATAAACGATCGTAAGGAAGTTGTAATTTTTGACTGATATAATCAGAATTCCTTAAAAGGGAATTGGCATTGTATGCGTAAAAAATCAGTTCAACAGCTGCCTGCTTGATGCGTTCGCAAATTATCTCATCGGGGTTGTAAACCGGTTCAAATCCATACCTTCTGAAGATATTGATGATATAAGAATCAGAAATCCGATTAGGTGCCTTCAATACAACTTCTCCGGCAATTACACTTTGTAAACGAATATGCTTCTCATGTGAAAATACCAGCTCAATGAGTTGTACGCAACTCATGCAATACATGTTTTTGAGATGGTATTTCCGAATCACTAATTGAACATAATGTAAAAAACTATGGAGCTATGCGAATTTCTGGTTCAAGCGTAACCGTTGTTTTAATAGAGTTAGAAATAAGGCAAGCTGCTTCAGATTTATGCAAAATCTTTTCGGCCTTTTCTTTATCTGCTTCATTTAAGATGGTGAGTACAGGGCGAAGCTTTACTTCTGTCATCAGAAATTTTCCCTCTACTTTATCAAGTACCCCTTCCGAGTCGCATGAAAAAGCAGAAAATTCAAGTTTAGAGAACCCGGCAACGGCCAAAAAAGTGGTCATAAAACAACTAAGTACAGCCGCTGTGTAAAGATGCTCGGGTGACCAAATATGGGGAATGCCATTATCAAATTGAGGAGGAGTGGCCACATCAAATTCGAGTGGGAGGTCGGGTGATACAATATGGCCTTTGCGCCCCTCAACCCATGTTAGTTTTACTGGATAACTGTGTGGTGTCATACAATATTTATATTATGAATTATAATGCGTCAAGAACATTTTTTAGTTTTTGCTGAACCTCGGAGGCAATTGGAAGTATGGCATCGTTGCCAACTGCCGTCATAGCCGAAGATGGATCAATGGTTGCCACTTCGATATCATTATTATCTAATTTGCGTAGTGTAACATTACATGGCAACATCGTGCTTATTGTAGGTTCGATTTGCAAAACTTTATCGGCAAATACAGGATTGCATGCGCCCAAAATGGTATGAGGAAGATAATCCTTATCCAACTTCTTTTTCATCGTGGCTTGAATGTCAATTTCCGTAAGCACACCAAATCCTTCTGTTTGGAGCGCAGCAATAACTTTCTCTTTTGCTTCTGCAAAGCTTATTCCCGATACACATTTTGACTGATAGTATTTCATGGTAAAAAAAATTTATGCAAATTTATAACAGAAAAAAAGGTTGAACTGTAATAAAAGTTACTTAATCGTAAAAGCAACAGTATTCACATACGTAATGTTTGATTCTATATTTATCAATAAGCATCGAGAATACTAAATTATCTCAAACATGGCATCAATAGCTTGTTTGATATTATTACGCACGTCTAATATACCGGCCTCCATCATATAACATGGCGCCGAAATAATACGCGCATCTGCATCAATGGCAATTTCTTTTATTGATTTCATAACAGCATTAGCACCTGTTTTCTCCATTCCCTGACTAATGACTTCAATCTCATAAGGTGAGCCTTCTTGATTTGTCCCAACGGTAAGCTGAGGATGCAGATCCGTATGTTCAAGAGCTTTGGCTACAACTACCGGCCCCATACACAAAGCCACAATTGGTTTCTTTTTATCTGCCATAGCACGTATGGCAGCAACCACATCTGCACGTATTTCGCCATCAGGACCAGAGAATGCCCATTGGGTTAAATTCTTGGCTGTGCCAAAACCACCCGGTATAGCCAATCCGTCAACGTTGTCGGCGTCAAACTGATCCAGTGCCTGAATGCTTCCACGAGCTATACGCGCTGCCTCTACCAACATGTTTCGATGCTCCTTCATCTCTTCCCCGTTTAAATGATTGACTACATGATGCTGGTTAGCATTAGGTGCAAAACAAACGGCTTCTGCTCCATGTTCGGCTATTGCCAAAAGAGTCAAAACCGATTCATGAATCTCTGCGCCATCATAAACACCGCATCCGGAAAGAATAACTGCTATTTTTTTCATGATACTTCAATTATATATGTTAAACTCGCTCATAGAAATTATAGGCAGTACAGAACTGAAATATAAATTTCAAGAATAAAGCGATGGATAAAAATAAGAAAATTTAGTGAATTAAGAAGGTGCGGATAAGAACACCCGCTGTCAATCCTGGTATTGTACCCAATAATGAGTTTTTCAGTTTTATTTTACCGGCCTGCAATCTATACCCCTCAATAAAAAATTCATCATTCACGAAAGGCATATCATCAGGTCCGATTTTACCCACCTTGGGCTTCACAGTGCCATTTACTGCAATATATAATGTAGAAGGCAAAGGCGAAACATAAAAATTAAGTAACCCGCCGCCCAACCCAACAAACGCTGCACCTATACTGGATAGCGGAGATTTGAAATTTTTTCTTGCCGAGCGCCTGCCCATAACCCAAGCTCGCATTTCGTCTTCGGTAAGTACATACCGCCGATCAAGCGTATCCTGATGATAGATTAGCCTTTCCTTTTCTGTTATCCGCAAAGAATCAGCATACACGCGCAATGTATCCATTTCCCTTTTGCGGACATTGAACACTTTATATTTAGCAATGGTTTTAGGCTTCCCCAACTCGCGGTAATACACATAAGGGCTTGACAGGTCAAAACTATCCAAACAGAAATAATAAGGCTTCAGCTCGCCTGTTTTAAAAAGCATTTGATTAGGATAGATCATAGTAAGCTCGGACTTTTCCAGTTTTTTACTCCTTTTCAAGCTGGTATAATAAATAACAGCCGAATCTTCTTTTTCTACAATAGAGGGTATTTCCTTGCCATTTAACAACAAAATAAAATCCTGAGCTTTCGCCCTGTTTAAAATAAATAATGATAAGAAGAGGGAAAGGGTATAGCTTAGTCTTATCTTCATGTACTATTTTAATTTAACATGCAAACCTAAGAGTTTTTTTTTCATGGCCATAATATTATAGCATATTATATATAAGTCTCAAGGCCTAAGCAATACAAGACAGACAAGAAAGCCCATCCAACAAACGGAACAAATTAAGGCTACCCTCTTTATTAACATGGTTATTCAGATAAAAAATTTTGTAGGTTTGTTCTTTAAAATATAGAATCGCATGCATAGAAATCAATTTCTACATCGACATCTTGGACCGGATGTAGAACAAATTAAATCGATGAGCTTAACCCTGAACATATCCGATGTGGATGAATTAATAAACCAAGTCATCCCATCTCAGATTATCAATTCGAAGTCTTTAAACTTAGAAGATGGGATGAGCGAGCCGGAATATCTACAGCATATTTGGGAGCTGGCACAACAAAACAAACGCTATACTAATTTTATAGGGCAAGGCTATTATGGCACTTATACTCCCTCTCCTATTCTTCGAAACATTTTTGAGAATCCGGGATGGTACACGGCCTATACACCTTATCAAGCAGAAATAGCGCAAGGCCGGATGGAAGCCTTGCTGAACTTTCAGACGATGGTAATGGACTTAACGGGTATGGATCTAGCCAATGCCTCTTTATTAGATGAGGGTACAGCCGCAGCTGAAGCCATGGGTATGACATTTCATCTTCTTAGTAAAGAAGCGGGGGCAAAGGGTGTCAACAAATTCTTTGTTTCTGATGCTTGCTTTGCTCAGACTCTCTCTGTGTTAAGAACCCGTGCCCTGCCTTTGGGCATTGAATTAGTCATAGGCGATATTCATACTTTTCAACCGGATGAAACGTATTTTGGTATTTTATTCCAATACCCTGATGCAAAAGGAAACGTAGAAAATCATACTTCCTTAACTCAAAAAGCACAAGCATTAGATATAAAAATTGTAGTAGCTGCTGATCTATTAAGTTTGGCATTACTAACGCCACCTGGCGAATGGGGTGCAGACATTGTTGTAGGCAATACACAGCGCTTTGGAGTGCCCATGGGATACGGTGGCCCTCATGCTGCTTTTTTTGCTACAAAAAAAACATATCAACGTCATATTCCGGGTAGGATTATTGGTGTATCTGTAGATGCAAATCAACGCCCTGCATTACGCATGTCGCTACAAACACGTGAACAACATATCAAACGTGACAAAGCAACAAGTAATATTTGTACGGCTCAGGCGCTTTTAGCGATCATGGCTTCTATGTATGCGGTGTATCATGGACCAAAAGGCATTAAAAATATTGCGTTGCAAGTGCATAGCAAGACCGTATTTATTAAAAACAAATTAGAGTCAATAGGCTATCAAATAGTAAACAAATCCTGCTTTGATACCATTACCATAAAGGCAGATACTGCATTACAAGAGCAAATCCAAAAATTAGCAGAAGAAAAAGGATGTAATTTCTTTTACACATCAGATGGGAATATTACACTTTCTGTTGATGAGACAACTAATTTAGCTATGATAAATCTGGCCCTTACCATTTTTTCACAAGTTAAAAAAGTGAATTTCTCGTCTGTAAGTGAAACCGAATTAGAAGAAACCTCTGCAAGTATTGAAGCAACATTAGCTAGGAAAACATCTTTTCTCACTGCGCAAGTATTCAACCGTTATCATTCTGAAACAGAGTTGATGCGCTATATCAAGAAGCTTGAGGGGCAGGATATCTCCCTTAATTATTCAATGATTTCATTAGGTTCATGTACCATGAAGCTCAATGCGGCAACAGAGATGATGCCTTTAAGTTGGCCTGAATTTAATGCTATTCATCCCTTTGTACCATCAGCTCAAGCACAAGGATACTCACAGTTGATACGAACATTTGAAGGAGACTTAGCCGAGATTACAGGATTTGATGCTATTTCCTTACAACCGAACTCAGGTGCACAAGGCGAATACGCCGGATTGATGGTAATCAGAGCATATCATCAAAGTCGCGGAGATGCACATCGTAACATAGCACTTATTCCGGCCTCAGCACACGGCACCAACCCGGCTAGTGCCGTTATGGCCGGCATGCAGGTAGTGGTGGTTGCTTGTGACGAAATGGGGAATATTAATGTATCGGATTTAGAAGCAAAAGCAAAACAATACCAAGATTCACTCTCTTGTCTGATGGTTACTTATCCTTCTACACATGGTGTATATGAAGAATCCATTATTGATATTACACGTATTATTCATGAGCATGGCGGACAAGTGTATATGGATGGCGCTAACATGAATGCACAGGTAGGCATTACCAATCCGGCGACGTTAGGTGCAGACGTTTGCCATCTTAATCTTCATAAAACATTTGCTATACCTCATGGTGGAGGCGGTCCGGGCATGGGGCCAATTGGAGTGAAGTCACATCTGTCACCATTCATACCGGGACATGCTATCGTTAAGACAGGTGGAGAGAAAGCCATTGATTCTGTTTCATCTGCTCCATACGGTAGCCCGCTTATTGTTATTATTTCATACGGTTATATCAAAATGCTGGGTGCATACGGCTTAAGGAAATCAACAGAAATGGCCATTTTCAATGCAAACTATATGAAAGAACGCATTGCGGAATACTATCCAATTCTTTATACCGGTAATAACAACCGTGTAGCACATGAGTTTATAGTTGACTGCAGAGAGTTTAAGAAAACAGCAGGTGTTGAAGTTGTGGACATCGCCAAACGATTAATGGATTACGGATTTCATGCACCTACAGTATCATTCCCTGTTGCCGGCACATTAATGATTGAACCGACTGAAAGCGAATCAAAAGACGAGATGGATCGTTTCTGTGACGCTCTTATACAAATTCGTGAAGAGATACGTGAAATAGAAACAGGCCTGGCCGACAATCAACAGAATGTATTGAGAAATGCACCTCATACAGCTTCTATGGTAACAGCCGATGACTGGAAATTTCCTTATACACGCCGTAAAGCAGCATACCCGCTGAAGTATATTGAGGAGAATAAATTTTGGCCATCCGTTGCTCGAGTTGACAATGCGTATGGTGATAGAAATTTAGTCTGCTCCTGCTTACCTCTCGAAGCCTATATTGAAGCTCAAAATGCATAATCCCATTGGCTTATGATGCAGGAAAGATGGGAATATAATTCACCGGATATATTTGACACCATCCGCAGTTTACATTTCGAACACCTGACAGCATCATTTGTTCCATATACTTTGCAATTTATCACTCCGGCTCGTACATCAAGAGGTGTGATAAACGAACGGACTATATGGATTCTGAAGGTTCACGAGACAGATCATCCCGATATATTTGGATTGGGGGAATGTGCGCTACTCCCCGGTCTTAGTCAGGAAACAGCCGGTATGGTAGAGAGAAATCTGAAAGAAGTCTGTACAAAAATTAACGATTATCAAGCGCTTTTAACCGATGAAGACATCTGTTATGCCTCTGTGCGATTTGCCGTTGAACAAGCACTAATTGACCTCTCCCGTGGCGGAAGACGGATATTATTTCCCTCTAAATTCACGAATGGTCATGAACAGATTACGATCAACGGACTGATTTGGATGGGTTCTATCCAGTATATGATAAATCAGATTAATGAAAAAGTGCAACAAGGATTCAGTTGTATTAAAATGAAAATAAGCAACAAAGGATTTGAGAACGAATTGGCCTTGTTGCAGGAAATCCGAAATACCTTTGGGTTTGATGATATTGAATTGCGCTTGGATGCTAATGGTGCATTTGATACGTCTGACGTATGGGAAAAGCTAGATCTTTTAGCACCGATTCAAATCCATTCTATTGAGCAACCTATTGCAATAAACCAATGGGAAGAAATGGCAGAAATTTGTCGCTTAAGCCCTATTCCGATTGCGCTGGATGAAGAGCTAATCGGTATAACGGATAGAGATGAAAAAGCAAACTTGTTAGATAATATCTTCCCATCGTATATCATTCTTAAGCCTTCGTTGTTGGGTGGGTTTCAACAGGCAAGTGATTGGATTGAACTGGCCGAAGAACGTTCAATTGGTTGGTGGATTACCTCTGCCTTGGAAAGCAACATCGGATTAAATGCTATAGCACAGTGGACATTCACCCTTCAGAACCCCATGCCACAGGGACTTGGGACGGGAAAGTTATTTGTTAATAATTTTCTTTCACCGCTAACGGTAAAAAAAGACATGTTGATATACGATCCAGCCACAAGTTGGCAAATCAACTTATCTAATGTATAATCATATTCGCATACAAGGCTGCTTACTTCATCATGAAAATATAGAGGAGAAGTATAAACAATCGGAAGGATGGGAGAAAGACATGTATGAATTTGCGACCTGGCTCACGTCATATCAAGACACCCCGTTTGCATTTCAATCATCTGGCTCAACAGGCAAGCCCAAAACTGTTCTTTTCACAAAAGAAGATGTGCTACATTCAGCATTACGAACCAATTATTATTTTAATATTAATGCAGAAAGTCATCTTCTTTTATCTCTGCCATGTAAGTATGTTGCAGGGCGCATGATGATAGCACGTGCATGGGTAGCCGGAGCAAATCTTATTTTTACGAATCCCACACTCTGTCCTGAGATTCCGCATCTCGCAAGCGGTTATGATTTTGCTGCTTTTACACCATCACAACTCCAATCGCTCATCTTTAATAAATACGAAGAGTCTGTTTTTAATATCCGACAGATTATTCTTGGAGGAGAGCCTGTAAGTAACCAGTTGTATCAAGACATGTCTTATTTTCCCAATAAGATATTTCTAACCTATGGCATGACAGAAACACTCTCACATGTAGCGATCAGGCAACTCAGACCGGAAAGATGGCTCCAGTTTGAATCCATACATCCAGAGATAACATTTGAACAGAATACACAGCAATGCCTTATCATACGAGATGGTCTTAACCGAATAGAGACACATGATATTGTGGAGCTGACAGACAAACATCATTTTCAATGGATTGGCAGATCTGATCATATTATCAACTCCGGTGGAATCAAGATCCATCCCGAACAACTGGAAGAATGTATTATCAGTAAAAATTTATTAGCTGAAAACAGCTTCTATATCAGCTCGAAAACGGATATGTTATTTGGTGAAGTACCGATATTACTCTCTATAGTACCAATAGAAAATACCCGCATGGAAGAGATAAATAATTTGTTTGATGCACACCAGCGCATTAAAGGCGTTATCATACAACCCGCATTTCGTTATACCGAAAATGAGAAACTGATAAGAGAACGTTTTTGAAATTCATTAACAGATAAGAAACAGCAAGTCAAGCTATAATCTGTTTTTTCTTGTATTTTTGAAACAAATTGATGCTAATGAAAATTATTTTAGGAATTTCAAGAATTTTTGTGGGTACGCTTTTTGTTATTTCCGGACTGATTAAAGCAAATGATCCAAACGGATTCGCATACAAGCTTGAAGAATACTTTGTTGTATTCAGCAATGAACTGGGTAGTATTCAAAAAGAGGTGCCGCAGGAGATTGACGAATCCATTAAACAATCACCTTGTTTTAGCAAGCTGATATTCAAGAAAGAATATACGCAAGAGGTTATTCCAAGAGAGAATTTGAGTTTTTTAAAGCGCATATTGATTGATTTCTTTACTTATCTCTCGAAACATACATTATTCCTTGCCGTTTTCATTTGTGTTATTGAAATTGTACTTGGGTTATTTACCGTCATCGGCTATCAGATGAAGTTTGTCAGTTGGACGCTTCTTCTCATGATCATCTTTTTCACCTTCCTTACGTTCTATTCGGCGTATTACAACAAGGTAACCGATTGCGGCTGTTTTGGTGATGCTTTAAAACTTACACCCTGGCAATCATTCTCTAAAGACATTGTATTATTTGTCTTTATTCTGCCCATTTTTTTCAGTCGGAAGAAAATCAAAGGCGCCTCACTTAACAGCTATGAATACACAATTATCTGTGCATCCATGCTCTTAATGGTTGCCTTATGCATATTACAATTTGACTGGTATTTCCCCATCGCTTTCCATGGCCTCTTCCTTTCTTTAAGAATACTGTTATCTTTTAGAATCAGTCTGCTTATACAAGAGTTGACACTAATATTTCTTATCACAATAGGTTCTTCCTTTTTTGCTAAATACTGCATTGATCATCTTTCAATACGAGATTATCGTCCTTGGCGTATTGGCAACCAAACACGTGATTTGCGCGTAGGGAAACCGGAAAGTGCGATAATTGAAATGGTATATCTAAATAAGGAGACCTGTGAGGAAGTCAGACATTCTACGAATGATTGGTCGTGGCTTGACAGCACGTTTGAAGCCAATCATCTTTTTTACAAACAAGACAAGCGTATTATTGAACCTGCTGTTGAACCTAAAATTAAGGATATGAGTTTGGAAGATCCGGAAACAGGAGAGAGCATGGCTGATTCTTTATTTGCCAACAAAGGTTATTCTTTCCTTTTGGTAGCACCTAATTTGCGTAAAACATCATTAAAGCATATGGATCGTATTAATCAAATTGCCGAATATGCCTTAGACAATCAAATGATGTTTGTAGCCGGCACATCTTCATCGGCAGATAAGATTGAAGAATTCCGATACGAGAATCAAAATCTTTTCCGTTTCTACTTTAATGATGAGAAAGCATTAAAAACCATTATACGCAGTAATCCGGGGTTAGTGCTTCTACATAATGGCACCGTAAAGGGGAAATGGCATTATAATGATATCCCTACATTGGATAAGATAAAGTCTGAGTATTTGAAATAAGATGATCCGTTTTTTTCTTCAACGTATTGGTTATGGAGCAATCGTACTGATTGGCATAGCTTCTATTCTTGGTCTGTTATTCTTTTCTTATCTCAATAAAAACAATCAGGCTATTTATGAGATGACCGGCCAAAACACCTCACAAGTGGAGATTGACAGAATAAGAAAAGAATACCACATGGATAAGCCGGTGATGACGCAATTAATATTATACCTGAATGATTTATCACCCATTGGGTTTCATAGTTTTTCATCCGAAAGCATGATATATTTTCAACCAAATGCATACAACGGATATCGGCTCATACCAACAGGTAAGTTTTCAGGTATCTTTATCAAGACACCTTATTTGCGTAGGAGTTATCAGACACAAGTGCTCGTTGGTTCTACGTTAGTGCAGTGCCTGCCTGGCACGATAACGCTAGCTCTCAGCGCTATGATATTTGCATCTGGCCTAGGTATTTTATTAGGTATTATATCAACCATGTTTTATGGCAAATGGATTGATAAAATTTTACTATTCATAAGCACATTAGGTATGTCTTTACCATCCTTTTTTGTGGCTATTATTATCAGTTGGCTGTTTGGGTATATCTGGCATCTTTACACAGGTTTAGACCCTTGGGGTAGTTTGTATGTTGTTGATGATTTTACCGGAGAGAGTCATATTGTGATAAAAAATCTTATTCTACCGGCGCTCACACTTGGGATTCGTCCACTTTCAGTTATTATGCAGCTGAGTCGAAATAACTTATATGATATTTTGTCTAGCGACTATATTCGAACAGCACGTGCTAAAGGCCTTAGTACGGGCGCAGTAATATGGAAACATGCATTGAGAAACGCCATGAATCCGGTCATAACGGCTATCTCTGGATGGCTCGGCAGTTTATTGGCCGGTGCTGTTTTTGTTGAATATATTTTCGGTTGGCGGGGTTTAGGTCGCGAGATGGTAAATGGATTACAGAAATTAGATTATCCGGTCGTCATGGGATGCATTCTTACGATTGCGACTCTTTTTGTTCTAATTAATTTATTGGTGGATTTGCTATATGGCATCTTAGATCCAAGAATTAGACGATAGCTCTAAACCATATTTCCTTCTTTCATTTTTTCGGCATTCTCGGCAAACTGAAGTTGTTCTATAAACTCATCCAAGTCGCCGTTTATAACATCCGGCAGATTATATACTGTTAGTCCGATACGGTGATCTGTCACACGTCCCTGAGGATAATTGTATGTACGAATCTTAGCACTTCTATCACCGGTACTAACCATCGTTTTACGCTTACTGGCAATGGCTTCTTCATGTTTGCGCACCTCTTCCTCATATAATTTCGTACGTAACATATTCATAGCTTTCTCTCTGTTCTTGAGCTGCGTCCTTTCTGTTTGACACATGACAACCGTTCCGGTTGGGATATGAGTCAGGATCACTTTTGTTTCAACTTTATTTACATTCTGTCCACCGGCGCCACCGCTTCGTGCCGTGTCCATTTTTACATCGGCATCTCTCAACTCAAAATCCACTTCATCGGCTTCAGGTAAAACCGCTACTGTTGCAGCACTCGTATGCACTCTTCCACTGGCTTCCGTATCCGGCACACGCTGCACGCGATGCACGCCACTTTCAAATTTCAACGTACCATATACATCTTCGCCTTCCACTTCCACAACAACCTCTTTAAAACCTCCTACAGTACCCTCATTTTCTGATAACACGTTCGTCTTCCATCCCTTCTTCTCTGCATACTTCATATACATGCGTAACAAATCACCGGCAAAGATGGAAGCCTCATCTCCTCCTGTACCGGCACGTATTTCCAATATAGCATTCTTACTGTCCTGAGGGTCTTTAGGTATGAGTAACAATCGAATGTCCTCCTCTATCCTCAGCTTCGCAGGTTCTAGTTCATCCAGTTCCATCTTGGCTAGGGATCTAAACTCTTCATCTTTTTCTGTTTCTATAATTCGTTTTGCCGAATCTAGATTAGAACATATTGTTTGATATTGCTTAAATGCCTCTACAACCGGTGTCAAATCTTTATATTCTTTATTAACGCGCACATAGTTCCTTACATCGGAAATCAATTCCGGATCAGAGAGTTTCTCTCCCAAATCCTGCCAACGCTGATATATCAATGCCAATTTTTCTAACATCTTCTTTTCTCGCAATATTAATGATAAACAAATGTGCCAAGCTCGGTTGACAAGGTTAAGCGATTAGAAGACGCCGACTCGCAATAACCTATAATCTGAGCATCAATACCTAACGATGTTGCCAAGCCAATAATCGAATCGGCTATTTCAGCAGAAGTATATACTTCCAATCTATGTCCCATGTTAAACACCTTGTAAAGCTCTTGCGGCATTGTATCCGACTGTTGCATAATCACTCTGAAAAGTGGTGGGATAGGGAATAGATTATCTTTTATGATATGTACATCAGATACAAACTTCATAACCTTGGTCTGAGAACCACCTGTACAATGAATAATACCATGTATATCTTTTCGATAAGATTGTAACATACGGTGAATCAGAGGTAGATAGGTGCGGGTAGGTGACAAAACCAATTTTCCATACGAAAGGCCTGTTTCTGGTTCTATATCTGTCAACTTAAGATTACCTGCATAAACTAACGATTCGTCAGTAGCCGGGTCAAAACTTTCTGGATATTTCTGATAATATTCATGAGAAAAGACATCATGACGAGCAGAAGTAAGACCATTGCTTCCCATACCTCCATTATAGTTGTCTTCATAGATCGCTTTCCCGAAAGAAGCAAATCCAATAATCACATCGTTAGGCTGAATTGCAATATTCATTATTTCATCACGACGAAGGCGTGCAAATGCTGTAAACCCAACATCCAATGTACGAACGATATCGCCAACATCAGCCGTTTCGCCACCGGCTAATGTAATGGATATCCCATGTTCAGCCATCTTCTGAATAAATGCTTGCGTACCATCAATCAAATAATTGAGGACTTCACCCGGAATCAGGTTTTTATTCCTGCCTATTGTGCTTGACAGGATAATGTCATTGGTAATACCGGCACAAGCCATATCATCAATATTCATTACAATGGCATCTTGAATAATGCCTTCCCATACACTATTATCGCCGGTCTCTTTCCAATATATATAGGCCAAGGATGTCTTTGTACCGGCCGTATCCGCATGCATCACATTACAATAAGCCGGATCCTGCGCAACCAAATCTGGCAAAACTTTGCAGAATGCATTAGGGAAAATGCCCTTATCCAAGTTCTTTATGGCTTGATGTACGTCTGACTTATCGGCTGAGACGCCGCGCTTCTCGTATTTTGAATTCATATCTACAAATCTGAATAAAAAAAGAGCATCCCGTCTTCTCGGAATGCTCTTTCATATTTTGTTACATATCTACTCTTCTTCTTTTTCTTTCTTAGGCTTAAAATCATCGCTGATTTTCTTCACTGTCACCCTACGATTCAAACGGTGTGCATCTTCAAATTTCTTTTCACCGTTTTCTTCCTTCTTCAGGTTATTAATATACTCTTCCGTCAATTGGGTGTCTTTAGGGAAGACAAAACCCGACTCGGCACCTTTCATATCGGTTTGTAACTTACGTGGTTCTGATTCGCCATAACCTTTAGCCTGAATACGCTGTTGCTCAATGCCGTTTTCTATCAAATATTTCACAACGGCATCAGCACGACGCTGTGATAAATCCTGGTTGTATTTATCACTACCACGGGCATCTGTATGCGCGCCCAACTCGGCAACCATTGTTGGATTATCTTTTAAGATAGTGATAATCTTCTTAAGCGTGTCATTATACTCAAGGAACCATTCTGCTTTATCAAATACGAACTGAATTTCAAACTCCAAATCCACTTTTTGTGTTTTAAGTAAGAAATCGGCAATGATATTTGTGTCTTTACAAGTCTTCAGAGGATCTAATCCCATACTAGAGGCGCGATTCACGTCGTTATAATAATCCTTCTTACTGGCTGTCATATCATAAGCTGCTCCAAATGGAATATCTTTCTTATAATAACCGGTTGCGTCTGTTTTAGTCTCAAACTTATTACCTTGTGAGTCTTCAAAGGTAACGGTGGCGCCTGCGATGACAGCTTTCGTATCTTTATCACGTACTGTACCACTCAAGGTGATGGTTGCTTTAGGTATAGAGAACGCATATATATCATCATAACCTTTACCCCCTTTACGATTAGACGTAATAAATCCGGCTTCTTTACCTTTCTCGAAAACAATACCAAAATCATCTCCCTCTGAGTTCATTGGATACATCATGTTTTCAGGCTTGTTCCATTTTTGTGGCTCTTTGAAGTCACATTTATATATATCCAATCCGCCCATACCTTCGGGACGGTTAGATGAGAAATACAATTTACCATCTTCTTTTATATGTGGATACACCTCCTCGAAAAATGAATTGATCTGTGGTCCCAAATTTTTAGGATTTGTAAATGTTTTTTCCTTCTTGCTGTATTCTGCTATCCATAAGTCCATTCCACCTTCGCCACCGGGCATATTTGAAGAAAATATCAAGAACTTACCATCGGGAGTAAGCGTAGGATGTCCTGTTGTAAAAGAATCTGGTGCCAATTCTAATTTAACGGGTTCATTCCATTTATCCGGACCCTGACGACGAGCACTATAAATCTGACAACCTGAACCATTCTTCTTATCGCCGAAACAACGTGTGAAATATAATGTGCTGTATTTGGCATCAAACACACCGGCACCCTCACTAAACTGGGTGCTTAACACAAGAACGCCAACAGGGGTTGACCATTTCCCAGACTTGTCTTTGTTAGACACCCAAAAATCTTCATTCTTAAAGCCCCAAATAATATTCTCCTTCCCTAAAGATTTCTCTCTGTTGGACGTAAAATAAAGTTGTGTCTGCTTCTTATTGGCATAAATGGGCGAGAAATCCCATTCTTTAGTATTAAATGCTTTCACATTCTCCAACTGATAACAGGTTGGATCATTAATCCATTTGATGGCATTCTCACAAGACTCAAGCCCTAGTTTACCTTTATAGTCATCCGGTATTTTTTGTACATATTTTTCAAATTGTGCTTTAGCCTCTTCATAACGTCCTTGATTCTTCAGCATCATTCCGTAATGATAGTATGCTATAGGCTCAGAAACCTCACCTTTCATTATTTTCTTAAACTGCGCTTCCGCTTTCTTATACTCATTAAGTTTTAGATAGCATTTAGCAATCGTGAAATTGATACAAAACTTCAGATCTTTATCCTTTTTCACCTTATTAAGCGCCTTAGAATATAAATCTATAGCCTGATAAAAAGAGTTAGTATTGTAGGCATAGTCAGCTTTGTTTGTTGCAGAAGTATTACACTG
>JAIXKU010000059.1 GCA_026936045.1 Flavobacteriales bacterium | reverse complement strand
GGATTAGCCTATGGTACGGCCAACAATACAGATATTGACCTTGGATCAGGTGGAGGCGGTGCCGGCGGTGGCGGACGTTCATATTATGCCGGAGAAGCCGGTCTCAAAGGTGGTAATGGCGGCGGTATGATAAAACTTATTGCGACAGATACGCTTATTATTACCGGAAATATCTCTGTAAATGGACAAGATGGATTACAAGGAGGTAAAGGAGGTAATGGCGATAAATCACCGGATTGTTGCAGCGATCTTTGTAATGATTGTGGAGAACGGACATTTAGTGCAGGAAGCGGAAGTGGTGGGGGTAGCGGTGCAGGCTCAGGCGGTGGTATATATCTTGAATCAGCCATTTATACTAAAATAATAGGTACTCTTTCAGCTAACGGTGGCGAAGGAGGTAATACCGGTATGGTCGGTAATGGTGTTAGCTGTAGCTATAGTGTGATTACATGCGGCACACAAAACGTTACTACTAGTAATGGATACCAAGGCGGTAAGGGCGGAGCAGGCGGTGGCGGACGAGTGAAAATTTTCACCACTGATTGCCCAAGCAATATGATTAGTCCGGTTATCAGCGTCAACGGTGGAACCGGAGCAGAGAATGGTACCTTTCATCAGGAAACAGTTCCATGTTCATACGTAGGCCTTGATTTTACAGGCGAAATTAGTTATTATTCCCCAATCCTGCATCAGAACAAGTTTATTCGTATTAATGCATTCCTGGCGGTATGACATCACGAGATTCAGCTGATCGATGCAACAGGACGTGTTCTTGAATTCATCTCATCCATTATATAATGGTCAGGTGATAACAATACCTACAAAATCTATCAGCCGGCATCTATACCCTTTTACTCAAGAACAACCATCTAATTAATTATTACCCATTTATCATTCAATAATTCTTTTTACATGAAAAATCTCATCATTCTTAGCTTATTCTCTCTTTTTATAATAGGGACTAATGCTCAAAATCCACGTTCACTTACACTCAATCCCAAACTTAAGCCATTCTATCATGGCGTAGCTTCCGGGGATCCTTTATTTGACAGAGTGATTATTTGGACACGCCTGACACCTGACTCAAACTTCACAGTCTTGCATGATGTAGAATGGCGTATGGCAACAGATACTGGCATGACACAAATTGTAAAGCAAGGTGTTTATAGTACGGGGATGGCAGAAGATTTCACTGTTAAGATAGATGTGACCGGCCTACAACCTGATACATGGTATTATTATGAATTCTCAAATGAGGGAAGAAATTCCATTCGTGGACGTACTAAAACAGCTCCACAAAACATGAAAGATTCATTACGATTTGGAATAGTATCTTGTGCTAATTACGAAGCAGGTTATTATAATGCATATAAAGTGATGCTTAACCGCAATGATCTAGATGCCGTCATTCATGTAGGCGATTATATCTATGAATACGAAACTGGCGGATATGGCCTGAATTCAAACGTCAATACATTATTTGATCCGACTCATGAAATAATCTCTCTATCGGACTACCGTACACGTTATGCCCAAACACATTTAGATCAGGATGCTATGCGATTACATCAGCAATATCCGTTTATCACCGTTTGGGATGACCATGAAACAGCCAATGACTCCTGGATGAGCGGTGCGGAAAATCATAATGCGGGAGAAGGCCCGTGGGCAGATAGAAAATCAAGTGCTCAGCAAGCTTATTTTGAATGGCTGCCTATTCGCCCGGTTGTGAACGGAGATAATGAAAAAATCTTTCGTAATATCCGATATGGCAATCTCGTAGATTTATTCATGCTTGACACAAGATTATATGGTCGTGAAGAGCAAGCCGGTACTACCGGTGCTACGGTTAATGATCCCAATCGAACTATTTTGGGAACAGAACAATACAACTGGTTAACTAATGGTTTATTTAATTCTACAACGCAGTGGAAAATCATAGGTCAGCAAGTGATGTTTGCGCCTCTTGCGGTGTTTGGAGTAGGTGTAAATGGCGATCAATGGGATGGCTATCCGGCAGAACGAAATAAAATTATCAGTTTCGTCTTAGGAAATAACATAAATGATGTAGTTGTTGTCACAGGAGATATCCATACAGCATGGGCTAATGATGTACCCACCGCCAACTACCAAAGTAACGGAACAGGATCGGCCTTTGTTGAATTTGTGGGCACAAGCGTAACATCACCCGGTCTGCCATTTTCTGTTGGTGCAAGTGTTATACAAGCTGCCAATAAACATATTAAATATATCAATCTTTCAGAGCATGGATTTATGATTTTGGATATTAACCAGAATCGTGCACAATCAGATTATTTCTATGTAAACACCTTAGATCAGCCTAGCGATCAGTATCATTGGGCTTCATCATGGTATGTTAATCATAATGAACGACATCTTCGTAACACCACAACCGCTTCTTTCCCGCGCAGTGAGCTCAATCATCTTCAAGCACCACCCTGGCCACGTAATTTAATTCCTGATCCAGTCGGTATAGATGAAGAGAACGACATGGTTTGCTTGGCCATTTATCCTAATCCATTTGAGCATGGCGTTTACATTCAATATCAGATAAACAAAACAGGACCTATTCAATGTCGTGTGATTGATGTACAAGGGAGAGAAGTTTATAACAGCAGCTATAATAATGATGTAACCGGTATCAGAGCGATATACATTCCGCTTGAGCTTGCTTCTGGAACGTATGTGGTACAATTAATACATGATAACAAAACAAAACTCAGCACAAAGATTATTCGGAAATAAAACGTTAATCCATTGTTAACGTATAATGCATGGCATATATATTGGTATATTCAAATTAACATTAATACGTAACGGGTATGAAAACGCTCCTTCTTTTAATCCCATTCTTTCTGTTAGCTGCACTAGGATCGAATGCGCAGAATGCACCTACCGAAAAACAAAAAATAGTACCCAATCGTCAACTTCAGGGCGTATCTACTACAAGAAGTATTGATAACAAAACCAATGTTTCTGACAATAAAAACACCAATAATCAAGCTAAGCAAGAGGCAACCAAGCAAGAAGAAATAGAGCCTTCCCAAAGAATAAAAGGAATAGAGCCTCAACCTAGCTATACAGGGCATAAAAGAAGCAAAAGGAAGTTTGGGAAATAACTTAAAATAACGCTGCAAGGGGGAGGGGATTTGGCACTCAGTGCGAATCCCTTTCTTTTTTATTCAACATAAAACTTTTACTGTTTCTAATTATATCTACCTTTGCATAACGATTATAAGAC
>JAIXKU010000147.1 GCA_026936045.1 Flavobacteriales bacterium | reverse complement strand
ATAATCAACCCCGTCTTTTTTGAAAGCCGGATTACGCAAATAACACCAAAGAATGGTTGCCATGCCTAATTCATGCGCTTTAGCAAATGCCTGAGCCACTTCTACAATTTGCCGGGATGATTCTTCTGATCCGAAATAAATAGTTGCTCCAACGGCTACGGCGCCCATATTCCAAGCATCTTGAATTGTGCCAAACATAATTTGGTCGAAGCGATTGGGATAGGATATAAATTCATTATGGTTTATCTTAACGATAAAAGGGATCTTATGGGCGTATTTTCTTGAACAGGATGCCAAGACCCCATAAGTGGATGCCACAGCGTTGCAGCCCCCTTCTATGGCTAATTTTACAATGTTTTCGGAATCAAAATACATGGAATTGGGAGCAAAAGAGGCGCCGGCCGAATGCTCTATTCCTTGATCAACAGGCAAAATGGAGACATAGCCGGTATCAGCTAATCGGCCATTTCCATATATAGCCTGCAAGCTGCGTAATACTTGAGGATTGCGGTTGGATAAACCAAATTGTGCACTCACAAAATCCGGTGATGCGGGATGAAGGCTATCCTTAGAAATGGTTTGAGATGTATGAGATAGCAAATAATCGGCCTGGTCGCCCAATAAGGCGGTAATTTTATCTATTGACATGATAATTTGATTTTACGAAAGGCAAAACTACGCTTTTTTTTGAATTGCTTAACCGCCCTTGTCTAATCTGCGGTTTCATTAGAATGGATAACCGATACCGATATTGAGTCTCAGCTTGTCGGCAGTGAATTTGGTAATTACCCAACGCTCGCCAAGCGGTTTTGTCGGGTCGCGAAGTGGCACCGCCAAGTCAACCCTGAAGATGAAAAATCCTAAATTCAAACGGATACCGGCGCCGGCACCCAAAGCAAATTCCTCGTAAAACCGGTTAAACTTAAATTCTCCGTTAGGGCGGTCATTATCGGCTTTGATTAGCCAGATATTGCCGGCATCTGCAAATAAAGCCGCTTCTAAAAACCGCCATATCTTAAAGCGGTACTCCACGCTTGTTAGTAATTTAACATCTCCAACCTGATCTACACGACCACTGTCTAACCCTGAATAAGAGCCAGGACCTAACGTGCGTGGAAGCCAAGCCCTTAAATCATTGGCGCCGCCGAGAAAGAAGCTTTTTTCAAATGGCAATACCTTGGAATTGCCATACGGAAAGCCCACTCCGGCAAACAATCTAAAGGCAAGCACATGCCGAGGATTGGATGATTTGTAATAACGTAAATCGGCCTCTCCTCTGAGATATTGTGCATAACGTATTCCAAATACAGTATGATAATCGTCAATGGGTTCATCTTTCCCTATGATTGAAATCAGGTTTAGCAAATTACCCCCCAGCTGTGCATTAAAACGGAAGAAAATAAAATCTTTATGCTTGCTGACCTGTTGGTTGTTGAATAAAAACGTATAAGAGCCGGCTAAAATAAAATGGTTGCGAAAACTGTTACGTACAAACTGATCGTTGATGTTATCAATATACTTGCTGAAAGAGGTGTCGGGATCAATGGAAATCAAACTCAATTCTATCGGATTATAGGCATGATGAATGAGAATATCGGTACGGTTGACGGATTGATTCCATTCGTAACCAAATATAAAGCTGCTGATAAAACGGCTATAGTCAGGACGTTGCTGATAGTTAAAAGAAAACGTAATACGTGTTTTAGGCTTTACCCATTTAGGTACACTGGATATACGAATAGGTAATAAAAACCTCGGCATCAATAAGGAAAGCTGTGCCCCGAATTCAATGGTGTTGAAAGGATTCTTACTGTCTTTTATTATAGAAGAATCTCCTTGAATGACCTGTATTTCCAATCCGGCATTCACTCTGAAATCTAAAATCTCAGCCCCCCGAAAAATATTTTTATTTTGATAGCTGATTCCGGCCGATACACCAAGGTTGCCTTCCGTGTTCGTACCTTGCAGATCTACACCAATGCTTTGCCGTGCCATGGGGGTGAGTTCGATATACCCGTCTAACCAATCATTCTCCGATTTTTCATCAATGCGCGGTATAAAGCGCATGTTGATGTATTTGAAATTACGTAAATCGGCAAAAGATCGTTCTGTTTTTTCTTCATCTGTTACGCTATACAAGCTGCCGCGTGAGAAGAAGATACAACGGGAAAGGATTTTGTAATTATAGAGCAGCTTATTGCCGTAATGGAATGTATAATCACTTTTTGGCGGTTTTAATTCTTGTTGTATCTCGGTTACCTTTCCTAATTGATAGTTCGTGATAACATGAATGTCACTAATTCGGAAACGCCTGTGTTCCTTGATGAAGCGTATGCTGTCACCTTCATTATAAGAGATATTGGGATTTAATACTTGCAGTTTTATAGAAATATGTAGCGGTGATTTTAAAGAGTCGGCTTCATAGCGTATATACTCTTTTTTAAACAAATAATAGCCTTTGTTTCTATATAGTTGTGTCAGGCGATCTCGTTCTTTATCTAATATATTCACGTCATAACGCATGCCTTTTTTTAGCAGCGTCTTGCTTTGAACATGATAATAGTCTAAAGATGGATTAGGAATGTCATAAGCTATCGAGTCCACAAAATAAAGCGGCCCGCGATTGATGATATAATAGACCTTAGCCTTTTTCTTTTTCACTACAACCGAATCTCGGACTTGTGCTCTTAAAAATCCTTTGTTTTGGGCGTATAGTTTTAATTGTTGAGTGGACTTTTCAACTTTATATGTATCCAGCAATACCGGCTGTTCGCCAATTTTTTGTAACCATTCACCAAAAAGAACATGTTCCTTTTTGAATTTCTTTAATTTGGCGCCTTCGGGCAAACGGTCGTTATACGCTTGTATAGAATCATTTTTGATAGCCAGCTTTTCCAACTGCTTCTGTTTGCGCTTGGCCAAACGGTTGGGATTGGGTATATTATAAACCTGTAAGTGAAACCTAAATAATCCAAAGACTCTAGTGTTCGGCTTAAGTTGTATATAATTGGCTATATCATCTTTTTCTTTTCGGTTTTCGCCTTCTTGTCGGACAATATTCTTGGTTAATAGAATTTCATTTTCTTGCAAGCGCCTGGTTGGGCTACAAGCAAATGAAAGGAGAACTATGAATACAAGCCCCGCTAAACGATATATCAAATGCGTGTTCACCATTTTAAAACGCTACGAATGTACAAAGATTACACCCTTTTTTCCTCTTCTCTCTTTTCTTTCTTTTAGTACTATAATAAAATTGGCATACGTAGTTTTAAAA
>JAIXKU010000270.1 GCA_026936045.1 Flavobacteriales bacterium | reverse complement strand
GTATTGGTGTATCTCCGGGACCCGATAATGCCAAATTAAGAGTTGTGGCGAGTGGAAATACACCTTATGGCGCAATTATCTACAACACATCAAACATTGCTTCACCAAATACCAAACATGGATTATATGTATATTTGAATGACTCGTCAAACAACATTAATAATTTTGGTATTTATAGCACTGTTCCCGTTGGTTCAAATTATTGGGCTGGCTATTTTAAAGGC
This sequence comes from Flavobacteriales bacterium, assembly GCA_026936045.1. Classification (GTDB taxonomy): domain Bacteria; phylum Bacteroidota; class Bacteroidia; order CAIKAF01; family CAIKAF01; genus BA4. The sequence continues at coordinate 24,727 of JAIXKU010000270.1, read as the reverse complement.
AATGGTTACTTTTCAGGAAACTTAGGTATTGGTGTTGGCTACAATTATAATAACCCACCTATAGACAAATTATCAGTTTGGGAAGGAAATATAACGCTAGGTGGCAACTACAATCGCTTCGTCATTCATCATCAATGGTGGAACAATTCCTCTAATACTTTATTTCTTGCTCCATGGAATTACAATTCCAATGCTTGGGATTTTCAGAAAGGAATACAACTAAGAACAGATGGATTGGTAACTATGCAAAATGTATCTGTAACAGATACCCTAAAAGTACATCAGAAAATTTGGGCTCGTGCGGTTGAAGTTAAACTTCCTCCTTTCCCCGACTACGTTTTTAAAACAGATTATCATTTGATGCCTCTAGATAGTGTGGCTGATTTTATCAAGATAAATGGTCATCTGCCTGGGTTACCTTCTGCCTCAACAATAGATACTGCTGATGGATATGATCTGGGTAATTTATTAGTCAAGCAAATGGAAAAAATTGAAGAATTAACACTATACATTCTATATTTAAAAACTGAGTTAGAAAAAATTAAGCAGACAAATTGCCAAAATTCTTCTCAGCACTAATACTATTTGTTATGAAAAAGTTGTATCTTTCACTTAGTATTTTATTTATGCTTTGGGTTATATCAAACAATATCTTTTCGCAAAACAATATTACAGTCATACCCATCAGTTCTACTGCTGCCGCACAGTTATTACTTGGAAATTCTTCTGGCGTACTGATTTCTAACATTACATATTCGGGGCATCCATTGCAATTGGGGCATTTTACAGGTGCCGGTAGTTATATTGGCATCAATGAAGGGGTAATAATTGCTACCGGCGACTCTAGATTAGCCGCTACTACAAACAGAGGAAGCGTGTCGTGTGTTTATACTGATGCGTATTTAAATGATGGAACACATCTAGGTATAGGGCATTCTTTTAGAGCCGAAGTTTCTCTAAATACTGGATTTAGCGATTCGGATTTAGATCTACTTGGTGGCACTCCACACAATTCGGCTGTGCTTGAATTTGATTTTATTCCCAACTCCAATAGTGTTTCGTTTGAGTTTATTTTTGCTTCTGAGGAATATGAAGAATGGGTAAATTCACAGTACAATGATGTTTTTGGATTTTTTGTTAGTGGGGGTAGTATAAGCGGGCCATATTCAAACAATGGCATTAACATAGCTATTGTGCCAAATACCAATGATCCTATAAGTATTAATACTGTTAATGAGAATATCAATTCTCAGCATTATATCAAAAATGTTTGTAACCTGCCCAACAATCCCCCTGGCTGCCCTAATGGCTGCTGCCCTTGTCCTGAACCTGATTTTCAATATGATGGATTTACTAATACAATGATAGCTTCAATTGATAATTTAGAGTGCAATGTAACCTATCACATGCGTATTGGTATTACTAATATTGCCGATAATAAAGTTGGCAGTGCAGTATTTATTAAAGCCGGTAGCTTTACTAATAATTTTATTGTTGGAGAAGTTACTGCTATGCCTGACCCTGTATGTGAGGGTGAGCCACTTACCTTAACAGCTCAGGGAAACTCCGCTTATCAATACCAATGGTTTGACCAGTTTGGGCAGTTGGTAAGCACCACACAAACCGTAACTTTTCCGGCGGTGGTAAATGCACCACCTTACACCTTACAGGTTACTGATCCTGAAAGTGGTTGTAATAAAGCCATACAGGTTAATCCCATTGTACATGTATTAGAAAATCAACCTCCTTATACCTTAGGTATTAATAAAACCGGACAATATATTTATTACGTGGCTGCCGAGCAACCCTTTAGCTTTCATATCAATACTTTTGACGCGTTGAATGAAAAAATATTTGCCCAACTTTTAAACTTTCCGGTGGAGATAAGTTCTAATATTATTCCATACCACACTCCGGTTTTTAATCAAGAACATCCAATAGCCATTGTGTTTGGAGAATTTGATATTCCCGGTGAATATCCGTTTTCGCTCTATTTAAAGGACAATAATACCTGCGGCGAAAAAGATGCAACTGAAAATTTTAAAATTGTGGTGTTATGTCCTGATTGTCAGGGAACCGTATTTTACGAAAGCAGAGGGCTGAATACCCCAGTTAGTCCGTTATTGCCGCCCGTTACCTCAGTTACCGGGCAAATTATTGCCGGATACAAGGTTGATCCTAACCAACCCGATGGAAATGTGGTGATTACCCCACAAGCCGGCACGGTAGCATTTTATGCTTCAGAAGCGATTGTTCTAACCCCCGGATTTATTGTACAACCCGGTGCAAATTTTATTGCGACCATACAACCCGGTTGCGATGATGATTGCAACGATTGCTGCGAAGAATGGCAGGGATTTACCATTACTCAAAGCGATATACCCAATGTATTAACCCCCGATGGGGATGGTATAAACGAGGTATGGTATGTGCCAGACCCTGATCACAGCAATTGTGCTTTTGGTATCAAAGGTTTTGAATTGCTTATATTTAATCGGTGGGATAAATTGGTGTATAAGCAAACCGGCAAATCTGAAAACTGCTGTGCCTTCAAAGCACCCGGCCCGCAGCAGCCCTTTTTGCAATACAGCAGTATTTTTTGGAATGGAACCATCAATCAACCCTCGCCAGGGCCTATGGTTACGCCCGGAGTATATTTTTACGTACTTGAATTACAAGGATGTAACAATCAAAGTGTTACCTGGAGTGGTTTTATACATGTTGCATATTAAAAATTATAAATTCAATGTTTATGAAAACAATCATTTTATCATCACACCACATCAGAGTATGTTTTTTGCTGCTTGGCATACTTGGGCTGATGTGCCTTTTCTCCTGCAAAGACCCCCAGGAACCACTCCCACCGCCCGACCCACGGGATGAGTTAACCGGCATATTTGAAATGACTAAGCTGGAAAACGGTGAGGTATATTTTATGAAAGTAGAAAAAATGGATACGTTGTGTAATTGGTGTGATAGTTTACGTTATACCAATTATGGCGATATGTTTCATTTTGAAAACTTACGATATCCTTATTTATGGTGGAATAATTATTTAAACATTGGCATTTTAAGCCCCATCACCGATAAATACGGCAGGCGGTGGCAACTTTCCAGCAATGGCTCACCCTATGCTCCCTATAATTACAATATGATAATCAATGATTCTTTAACGATTCGTTTTCAAATCAGTAATGTACAATATTATTTAGAGGATGGTGTACCCCGCGTATTTGATTCGGTAATTACCCACGTGGGCAGGCGGGTAGCGCAGGTAGAGTAAAGTAAAAGAAGGATGTTGCTTAAATTTTTGCGTGATATTTTTTTCACCACAGTGAGCACAGAGTAAAACGGAGTATGTTTGATGTTTTGTATGTTTTTGAGGATTTTATACATTTAGTTTTAATAATCATGAATATGGCCAAAAAAAATAACACCCATTTTTTTAATCTGCTTGCTGCATGGATATTGTATTTATGCCTTTTCTCCTGCAAAGACCCCCAGGAACCACTCCCACCGCCCGACCCACGGGATGAGTTAACCGGCATATTTGAAATGACTAAGCTGGAAAACGGTGAGGTATATTTTATGAAAGTAGAAAAAATGGATACGTTGTGTAATTGGTGTGATAGTTTACGTTATACCAATTATGGCGATATGTTTCATTTTGAAAACTTACGATATCCTTATTTATGGTGGAATAATTATTTAAACATTGGCATTTTAAGCCCCATCACCGATAAATACGGCAGGCGGTGGCAACTTTCCAGCAATGGCTCACCCTATGCTCCCTATAATTACAATATGATAATCAATGATTCTTTAACGATTCGTTTTCAAATCAGTAATGTACAATATTATTTAGAGGATGGTGTACCCCGCGTATTTGATTCGGTAATTACCCACGTGGGCAGGCGGGTAGCGCAGGTAGAGTAATATCATAACCATGGTGCATATTATGCACTTATATACATATTATAGAAAACGAAAAATCATAAACATAAAATTGCTGTTATGTATAAACAGAATAAAGGATTCTTCATTAATGAAGGTTCATTAACAGTTGGAAAATCATTAATTCAAGCAGACGATATATATACAATTTTGCATTTCCGATAGAAGCAGCAATCAATAAATCAGCGCAAATCTGCAAAGATTATTAATGAATAACACAGTATTCGTAGCCCCGACAGGAATCGAACCTGTATTTAAAGTTTAGGAAACTTCCGTTCTATCCATTGAACTACGGAGCCAAAAACAGCATAAAAATAAGGAAATTGCGAGAAGGTATTACAAAAATGTAATCTTAGCCTATTTGCTCAAAATCTTAAATTCTGTACGACGGTTCTTTTGATGTGCTTCTTCTTTTTCTGTCTGTGTCTTCATTTTAGAGATTTCATCATCGCTTATCTCCAACTGTGTTTCTCCATACCCTTTAGATATTAATCGAGATTTGTCAATACCTTTCATAACCAAATAATCAACCACAGATTTAGCTCTATCTTCAGAGAGCTTTTGGTTGTATGCATCATTACCTCGGCTGTCTGTATGAGCCGACAACTCAATCTTCAGGGTTGGGTTCTCTTTCATAAGTGCCACAAGTCGCTCAAGTTCGGTAGTTGACTCTGAGCGCAATGTTGCCTTATCAAAATCATAGAAAATATTTCTCAAAACAATGGCTTGCCCTACTTCTATTCTCTTCAGATCAATATCTTTCTGATATTCTCTATATCCTGAACTCTTGGGTATAAATATATTTTCAGAATGGAAAAGATAGCCTTCCGCATTAACGGCTATCCCGTAATTGGTGCCGCCCGGTATGGTAACCATATATTTCCCGGTCACAGCATCTGAAGAAAAAGTAGCAACAATTTCGTTCTTCTCATTATCTACCAACTCAATGGTAGAGGCTAATGGTTGCTTGGTCTTCTCATCTCTGATAACACCCTTAAGAATAATCACGCTGGAAGATGTAACTTCTACTTTTGGCTCCAGATTAAACTCTCTCGCCGGCTTGGCATTCACCAACAGATTATCCTCACCACTCATCATAGGTTGCTTTTCAGGGCCTAAGAATGTAATGCGGTATAAATCTTTCTCGCCAAAACCATCTTCGCGAAATGAAGTATAATATGCGTATCTACCCGAACCGGACATAACAAAGAATATGTCATCATCAGAAGAGTTGATAGGATAACCGATATTTACCGGTTTTGTCCATACTCCATTCACACGTTTAGACATAAAAATATCAAAGCCCCCCATTGACTCATGACCTTCTGAAGCAAAATACATGGTTTCTCCATCTGGATGTAAGAAAATACCCGTTTCACGATATTTAGTATTGATTGTAGATCCAAGATTAACCGGGACGCCCCAATTCTTTTTCTTCTCATCCCATTTACTCATATAAATATCTTCCTCACCCAAGCCTCCGGAGCGTGTGGATGCAAAATACAGTTCCTTCCCATCAAATGAGATAGCGGCAGAAGACTCGTATGAGTCCTTTCCCGAAATATCATTGGATAATTTCACTGGCTTTGAATAGGTATTGTTCTCAAATGTTGATTCATAGATATCTCCTGAACCCTTCCATCCATAAAACACAAAAAGTTTTTTCCCGTCCGGAGATAAACCTGAAGGTGCATCATGGTTATCCGTATTGATAGAGCTACCAATATTTTGCGCCTTATCCCATTGTCCTTTTTCATTCTTTCTTGCAATATAAATATCTTCAAAATACTGTCCATCATTCTGATCTATACCCCCTTTATAGGTATCACTTCTGCGAGAAGTAAAAATAATGGTAGATTCATCTGCTGTTATCAATGGAGAATATTCCGGGAATTCTGTATTAATAGCCGAACCTAAATTGTCAACCCATACACGTATCGGATTCTTCTCTAATTTTTCACCGTTATTACACTCAAATATCTTTTTATTGACCATCTCAATATTAATAGCATCCGTTTGGCTATTGAGTGATTTTTTATAAAGATCATAATGATATCTAGCTTTTTCCCAATTATTTTTCACATGATAAGCCCAGCCCAAAAAGAAGTTTATTTCTTTATCAACAGACGGATTGGCCTTATAAGCCTTCTCAAGCAAATCAACAGCCTTAAACTTTTGATTACTGGCCATATAACATTTACCTAACTGATAATTAAGCACAGAGTAATTAGGATTAAATACTGCTGCACGCTCAAGAAAAGGGATAGCCGTCCGGTAATTGGTTATGTTATATTTAAAATTTTTCAGGACTGATACGGTCGGATCATTCATCACACTAGATAACCATTTCATTCCCTCATCATTATCCTTTTTCGCTGTCTTAAACTCATCTTTCCTATCCTTAAAATAATCCTTCTCGAAGGGGATATCTTGTTGTGAAAAGGCCATATTATATACAAACAACCAAGATAATATATAAATCCACTTTTTCATATTTCATTATTTTTTTGAACGTTCAAACTCTACACATCCTCCGGAATTATAATACACTTCACCGCTATTTATGCCCAATGATGCTGCTTGCAGCCAATCGTTGCAGGCTGCCTCATCTTGTCTAAGCATTTCACGAGCTATGCCCCGATTTAAATACGCATCTCCATATTGAGCATCCAATTCAATGGCTTTATTACAATCTTTGACGGCATCTTCATACTTCTTCATCTTAATATAAATGGCTGCACGATTATTATAAGCATAAGCATAGCTTGGTTGTATGCGAATAACTTCATTAAAATCTTTTAAAGCCTCATCGTTCCTGTTAAGTGCTAACAATGCCATTCCGCGATTATTCATGGCTATAAAGTAATCTTTCTTTTGCGTAAGTGCTTCCGTGTATGCCTTTACAGCGCCTGCATAATCTTTCTTTTCTCTCAAAGTACTTCCCATGTTATTGTATGCAAAAGCCAACTTCGTATCTTTTTTTATGGCTAATTGATAATCAGCTATCGCCTCATCAAGCTTTCCTAATTTGCGCTTCACGGATCCTCTGTCATTATATGCCGCTGCATAATCAGGCATTAGACGAATCACCTCATTCATATCCGAAAGCGCTATATCAAATTGATTCAGTTCATACGCAAGTATGGCACGCTGATAATGTAATTGGGGATCATTGTCTTTATATTTAATGGCCTGATTAATGGCTATCATGGCTTCTTCTTTTTTCCCCAGCTCAGCCAAAACAAGCGCTTTCAATCCATAACCGGCGGCAACGCTATCGTTGAGTGAGATATATGACTCTGCATCCGTAAATGCTTTGTCTAGCTGATGCAGTTGGAGATATATTTTCCCTCTATTTAAGAAAGCGGAAGCAAACTTCGTTTCAATTTGCAAGCATTCTGTAAATTTTGCGATAGCCTGCTCTTTCTGACCACTCTCGAAAGCAGAAATTCCCTCATTATAAAGCCTTTGCGCATCCGGATTTATGCCCGGCATAGAGTCTTTGAGCAATATAAGTCCATTATCTTGCGCCACTACCTGCAAACTTTGCAAGGCAAACAGCATGACTAGCAAGCGTATATATTTGTTCATGTTAAGAAGAATTTTAGTGTTTCAAATATAATATTTATATCATATTATGAAATGTATCGGTTAGAAGAATCATAAATCTGACCAATAACAGGCTAATATACAAGCCTATGCGGTTTGAGAAAATCGAGTAATAAAAAATCCGTCTCCACCTTCAGAAGGGCTTATACGGCGTATGAAGTCTATATTAAAAGAAGAATAATGCTTTAATATCCAATCCACTTGCTCTTCATTTTCCGCTTCTAGAATGCTACATGTGCTATAAACCCATGAACCAGTCGGCTTTAACATGGGCAGATACTTTTGAATAATCTCACGTTGTCGCAGGATGAGAGATTGTAAATGCTCCGGTTCAAGCTTCCATTTCAACTCCGGCTTATGGCGAAGCGTACCTAGCCCGCTGCAAGGCACATCCATTAATATCCTGTCAAAGGCCTGATTATGCATATTAATAAAATCATTATCCACTACAGCGGTAACAATATTAGTAGCACCGGCTCTTTCGGCTCTATGTCTTAATTCCGCAAGGGCTTCTTTACGAACATCCGTTGATACAATGCGTCCCTGATTATTCATCAACGATGCCATGTGTAATGATTTTCCACCATTGCCTGCACAGGCATCCAATACTTGCATGCCCGGTTTTATCTGCATAGCAGGCACGACTTGTTGAGATGCTATATCCTGAATTTCGAACCCTCCTTTCTTATACCATTCATCAGATGTTAATTGATAGAGACGGCCTATACGTATCGCATCATTCGAGAGAAGAGTAGTTGCTACTCCTTTTGCCTGAAAATATGTATTCAGGCTATAGCAATCAATTTTGAGACGATTTACTCGAATATAAAGATTGCTCGGTTGAAGCATAGTTTGCCAATCGTTGTCGTAGTCTCTTCCGTTATGCATATCATAAAGCCAAACAGGCACGCTTAACCGTATGGCGTTATCACATCCTGTATCACTTGGTAAGATTTGTAATGGGCGAGACACCGTTTTCGGCCAGCGGTCATCATCGGATTGCAATGCACCCATCTTCCACAAATGAACTGTTAATAATGTTTCATATGTTGGCCCATATATTTTTGTATGCGCTGCAATAAATCTATAGTACGATAAGTTTCTCAGCACAGCATAAAACATATCTAGAATAGATTTCCTATCACGTTTGCCCCATTCGGGATGAAGACGAACCATCCGCCTAACCACATCTTCACTTTGGTGATTATTTTCTAAAACTGCCGAGAGCATTTCTGCTGCATATCTCAGATGTAACGGATACCATGTCATCATCTGCAAATTAACTACATTTACAAGAAGATTAACAGGCTAATATTATTTTTACAATAAGATAATGCTTATAATTTGACAACCTGAATGCTAATCCCTATTGGAATGCTCTAAATTTTATTTTCTTTGCAAGCTAAATTAGGATAAATCTGTATGAATTGTCAAAAATGTCTCAATCAAAATTGTTTTATAAAGTATTGTTCTCCCAAATGGTTGGCATTAATTTCTGAGCGAAAAAGTTTTCTTACATGTTCCAAGAATCAATACTTGTTTTATGAAGGGCAACCTGTAACAGGCGCTTATCTTATATTCAAAGGCGAGTTTAAAATAGTAAGTACCAGCCGTAATGGTCGACAACATATTGTACGATTAGCTAAACAAGGGCAAATACTAGGTCACAGGGGATATGGTGATGAATTCTATCCTATTGGCGCCATTTCATTAGTAAACTCTCAGGTTTGTTTTATAGATAATAATTCATTAACCGAGATGTTTATGCATAACGCTGCTGTCTCATATCATATGATGCGTTTTTATGCTGATGAGCTTAGGAAAAGTGAGCTGCGTGCCAAAGCATTTGCTCAGATGAAAACGGCAGAGAAGATCATTTATGCTATCATCTATACTGCTGAGACATTCGGTCTTAATGAGGAAAAATTTATTCAACATCCGCTATCACGAATAGAATTTGCAGAGATTGTCGGCACAAATGCCGAACAGGTTAGCCGCACACTTCGCATGCTAAAACAAAAGGGTTTGATTTCTCTCAAAGGAAGAAAAATTGGTATTCCTGATATAGAAGTGCTAAAAGCAGAAATAAAAGATTATCACTGGCATTAGATGATTCAAATAGAATCTCAATTTGAATTTCTGCAATAATGCATAATGCCGAGTGAGGCTGCTTATATTATTAAGTTGTTAGAATCATAGTTTAATGTAATATAGAATACGTTTAAGCAGAAAGCTTCTATATAGTTTTGTCCAGTATCTATACATTCACCACGAAGTATGATATGGGAAATTGTAAAAGCCTATTTATAAACTATTAATGACTCTTTCTATGAAAATGACATTTAATCTACTGCTTAGTTTAATTACCTGTACTGGATTTTCTGGCCTTATGGGCTGTGGGAAAGCAAAGGATTCAAAAATTAAGACACCTATAGATAATGTGTCTATCCCTATTTCCGGAGAAATGGAAGCGGAACTAACCTCTCCACCATTTGTACCACCTCCTGTTGGCAACCGTCCGGCAAAGAAGCTTATTGTTAATTTAGAAATTATTGAGAAGGAAATGGAGATGGACGACGGTGTGAATTATGTTTACTGGACATTTGGAGGTACCGTTCCTGGTTCTTTTATCAGAGCACGTGTAGGTGATGAGATGGAGTTTCACCTAAAAAATCACCCGGACAATAAATTACCGCATAATATTGACTTGCATGCTGTCACAGGGCAAGGTGGAGGGGCTGAGGCCTCATTTGTCGCTCCTGGATATGAAAAGGTATTTTCATTTAAGCTAATCAATCAGGGGCTTTATGTTTATCACTGTGCGACAGCGCCGGTGGGCATGCATATAGCTAATGGCATGTATGGATTAATTATGGTTGAGCCCGAGGGAGGCTTACCGCCTGTTGACAAGGAGTTTTATATCATGCAAGGTGATTTCTATACTGCAGGTAAACATGGACAACCGGGACTTCAACCGTTTGATATGGAGAAAGCCTATGATGAGAAACCCGATTATGTTGTATTTAATGGACGAAAGGGATCTCTACTTGGAGATAACGCCTTAACAGCAAAGGTGGGAGAAACCATTCGATTATTCGTTGGGAATGGCGGACCTAACTTAGTCTCCTCATTTCACGTGATAGGAGAAATTTTTGATAGGGTATATGTAGAAGGAGGCGATTTAATTAATACCAATATCCAAACGACGCTTATTCCGGCTGGAGGTGCCTCTATTGTCGAGTTCAAAGTTGATGTACCATCCAATCTCATATTAGTTGACCACTCTATTTTCCGTACATTCAACAAGGGTTCTCTTGGCATGATTAAAGTAAGTGGAGAGAAAAATGAAATGGTATTTAAAGGTGAAATCAAAGAAGGTGTGTATCTGCCGGAAGGAGGAAGTATTCAAACAATGCCGGATAATTCAAAGTCTAATGAGGTTATAGCAAAAAACAAAAATGAGCGTATCGCCTTAGGTAAGAAAGTTTACATGAATTCTTGCTTTGCATGTCATCAAAACAACGGAGAGGGGTTAAACAGCTCCTTCCCTCCTTTGGCTAAATCGGATTACTTAAATGCCGATATTAAACGCGCTATACGTATTGTATTAGGAGGGTTAACCGGCGAAATTACAGTCAATGGTGACAAATACAATAGTATAATGCCCTCACAAAACTTAACCGATGAGGAAATTGCCAATGTGCTCACATTTGTGTACAACAGTTGGGGGAATAGTGGTAAGGAAGTTACACCCGACATGGTTAAGTCTGAACGCAAAAAATAATAATGAGATATTTCTGTATATATTTATTCTTGGTATACATATCAGACATGTCTGTACATGCGCAACAGCCACAAATGGTATTAGTTAAAGGAGGAGACTATATCCCCCTTTATGGTACAGATAAGAATAAAAAGGAATATGTCAATGATTTCTATATGGATATCACACCCGTGACCAATCGTGCATATAGAGATTTTGTAAAATCATTGCCTCAATGGTATAGAAGTAAAATTAAACGTCTTTTTGCAGATGCTAATTACCTTTTTTCCTGGGATTCGGACACGAGCTATCCGGCAGAAATAGCAGATAGTCCGGTAAACTTTGTGTCCTGGTATGCTGCCAACGCTTATTGTAAATGTTATGGGAAACGACTTCCAACTGTTCATGAATGGGAATATGCAGCCATGGCAGGAGAGAAAGTCAAAGATGCTAGGAAAGACAGTAGTTATATAAAAAAGATTCTCAGATGGTATGAAACACCAAAAACACATAAAACAAAGGTGGGGCAATCACCTCCTAACTACTGGGGTATAAAAGATTTATTTGGATTAGTATGGGAATGGACATTAGACTTTAATTCAATTATCATGACAGGCGAATCAAGAAATAATGCTGAAACCGACAAGGGCCTATTCTGTGCGTCCGGTTCTCTTGGTGCTAACGATCTAATGGATTATGCCGCATTTATGCGTTACGCATTTCGTTCTAGCTTGAAAGCCAGTTTTACCATTAACAGTTTAGGATTCAGATGCGTAAAAGACGTTAATAACAAATAAGAAAATGAAAGATCTAAACATATTGAAACATTTTGGTGTTGCCATGGCCATAACATATATGTGTTTTGTGACTGGCTGTGGCACACCTAACTCTTCCACACAAGAGTCAATCGTCAAGACGGATGAGAACCAAGAACCTGTAATTGATGATAAGGAGCCAGATGAAATGTCCATATATCTTCTACCCTCATTTTGGCAAACACAAAACAATGATACGATTGAATTCAGTGATTGGAAGGGAAATGTTTTAGTTGTAGTCATGTTTTACACCAGTTGCAAAACCGCTTGTCCTCGCTTGGTAGCAGACATGCGAGATATCGAATCAAGAGTAAGCCCGTTAGCCAGAAAGAATATAAAATACATTTTGGTAAGTATAGACCCTGAGGTGGACACGCCCGAACGATTAAAAAGATTTGGCAAAGCAAACCAAATGGAAGGAGAGCAATGGATATTTCTTCATGGCAGCGATGAATCTGTAAGAGAATTTGCCAATGTATTATCTGTAAAATATGCACAAATTTCGCCTGTTGATTTTTCTCATTCAAACATCATCAGTGTTTTTGATGAACAGGGTATATTACGACATCAGCAAGAAGGATTGGGTGTAAATAATGAAACGATTGTGCGCACCATAATAGAGCTTAGTAAATAGCATTCAATTAAATCCCAATCGCTCCCGAACACGTTGTATGACATTACTGATGACATGCCTGGCTTTGTCTGCGCCCTTCAACATCAAAGTATCTAATTGCTCAGGATGCTCCATCAGTTGGATATATCTCGCACGCTCATTTGAAAAATTATCTCTTAAATATTCAAACAAGGCTGTTTTGGCTTGTCCGTAACCATATCCACCCTGTAAATATTTTGTATGCATCTCGTTGCTTAAAGCCTCAGGTGCAATATGCTTGAAAATTTGATACACGTTGCACCTATCCGGATTCTTAGGCTCTTCTATTGGTGTGCTGTCTGTTTGAATAGACATAATAACTTTCTTCAACTCCTTCTCCGGTAAAAAAATATTAATGGTATTATTGTATGATTTACTCATCTTTCGTCCATCAATACCGGGGAGTACCATCACATCTGATTGAATGGAAGGCGCCGGAATAACAAAAGTATCACCATACGTATGATTAAACGATCCGGCGATATCACGTGTTATTTCAATATGTTGTAACTGATCTTTCCCAACAGGCACAATCTCTGCATCATAACCAATGATATCTGCAGCCATCAGTACCGGATACGTAAATAAGCCTGCATTTACTTCATTCAATCGTTCAGATTTGTCTTTAAATGAATGAGCATTGGCCAACATTGGAAATGGTGTAAAACAACTAAGATACCAAGCAAGTTCTGTCACTTCAGGCACATCACTTTGGCGATACAGTGTATTCTTTTCCGTATCAAATTCACAGGCCAGCCATGCTGCAGAGACTGCACGAACATACTGTTTACGTTCTTCTGCATTTTTTATACTGGTTAGAGAATGAAGATCTGCAATAAAGGCAAATGCTTCATGCTCGGGCTGATTTGATAAATGGATCATGGGTTTAATTGCACCTAAGATATTACCTAAATGCGGTACTCCGGTACTTTGAATACCCGTTAATATTCGCGACATAATTAAGTTTTCAAGTATATATACACCCTTCTATTCCTGATATACAATATTAAAGGTGCCATCTGTCACATGAACTGAATCACCGGAAGCCGAATAAGCCATAAGCTCAAAACTGCCTTTTACTCTTTTTTCATTGGCATCCACCTCTAAAATAGTTATCTGTCCCGGATTAGATGGCTTGGCATAGTATCCGGTGCTCAAAGAGGAACCATATAGAAATGCATTTTGAACACTATCCAACGGATGTGTTGCAATAACATTATACATCGAGCTATTAATGGAAATAGCTATCGGCGTCTGTGTAGGATTGCTGGCATTTATCAACAAGCTATTAACCGTAAGAATAGCAGGCACGGCACCTTTGCTCATCCATTCCATACCATCAATACGGGCCGTTACAGCATATTGATCGGAAGCGTTGCAAGCCAATAAAGATAATGCGCCTAATATTAGAAAAGCACGAACTTGTTTCATAATTAAAAGAATAGTTATTGCATCAAATTTACAAAACCCATTCAATAATTCACGGTATATCAAATAAGTTTTTGTTGAATACGTTCTGCAATAGCCTTAAATTGCTCATCGGTAAATTGTAGTTTAGGGTTACTAAATTCCATCTCATGCATATTATTAACGGGAATAAGATGAATATGGCAATGTGCGATTTCAAAACCGGCAATCGCCATTCCCACCCTTTCACATGGAATGGCTTTCTTGATAGCATTTCCAATGGTATGCGCAAACTGCATCAGTTGAGCAAACTCCTCTGAGGGTAAATCTGACCAATGATCTATTTCTCGCTTGGGCACTACTAAAGTATGGCCTTCTTTCAAAGGGAAAATATCCAAAAAGGCAATAGCCGAAGCTTCTTCACTAATCTTATACGATGGTATCTGACCTTCAATAATAGATGTGAATATTGAACGCATCACTTAGAAATATTTTGTATTTCAAATATTATAATACCACTTGGCGCTTTTACCTCCACTTTATCTCCCTTCTTCCTACCTATAAGCGCTCTGCCGATAGGCGACTCTGAGGAAATCTTTCCCTCTTTCAGATTAGCCTCATTTTCTGAAACAATCTGATATTCCATCACTGCGTTGTTCTTTAAGTTTTTAATCTTCACTTTGGATAAAAGGAATACTTTTGAAAGGTCAAGGTTATCACTTTTTATAATGCGTGAATTATTAATAGTTTCCTGTAACTTACTAATTTTCAGCTCAAGTAGTCCTTGTGCCTCTTTAGCTGCATCATATTCGGCATTCTCAGATAAATCGCCTTTATCTCTCGCCTCTGCTATCTGAGCTGAGATTCTTGGTCGTTCCACACTAACCAGCTGATTCAGTTCTTCCTGAAGCTTCTTATAGCCTTCAGCCGTTAAATACGTAATTTTAGACATAACTGTTTGTATTGGTATAAAAATAAAAACAAACAGAAAGCCGTAGCTTTCTGCTTGCAATAATGCAAATATACTATATTTTTTTGATTACAGAAGTAAGCGTGCGCCAAAAGTATGCACACCGGCAAAGTTATAAGTTGCTCTAAATGAATAGTCTATGGCTATCTTAGCAGGCTTGTTCTTTTTAAATGGTGCTTCAAAGCTTAAACCACCACTTGGGCCGACAAATGCATTAAGCAAATCGGGATTAATCCCATCACGCTCACCGAATATACCATCTTCAAAGGCATACCCACCACGAAGCATCAACATATCATTGAAGTTGTATTCGATACCAAGAAGAAACTGGTCTCTGCTAAATGAATGAGAGGTAAAGTTAAATGCAAAAGTCATAGCATGTTTTTTTGTAAAACGCTGCACATAAGCTGCGCCAATATTCATTAAAGCCGGCACCTCAAAATCGGCTGAACGTTGTTGTTGTGTCATCACAGCTCCGTTGATAGGACTAATATTATATACTGTTAATCCCTCACCGGAAGCCATCATACGAGGGCCTATATTCTTTAAGGTTATACCGAAGTGTAGATTATCCTTATTAAGTTCACGCTTTCCAATAGTTGTTTTGTACATAATACCTGCATCTATAGTAAAGCCTGTTGCAGAGATATTAGTAAGTGATTGGCTCATGATACGAACTGTAACACCACCATAAATCTTATCAGAGAAGCTTCGCGCATAACTCACGGCTATATTCAGATTATTAACTGAATAGGTATTCCCTGTGCCTTCAGGTGAGTTTACCGTTGTTTCCTCAATAGCTCCGGAACCTAACGAGGTTACACTTAGGCCGATTACACCACGTTTTTTTCCTAAATTTTGGCTAAATCCGAAATTATTAATACCAATATCTGTTCCGGCCAACCAACGGGTATGAGAGAAAATCAACTCCGTTCGTTGGGTGAAAGCCATACCGGCCACATTCAAAAACTGTGCTTCTAACCCTCTGGCAATAGCAGTATTGGCTCCAAACCAACCTGAACTACGCGCCCATGGGTTTATGAGAAGATCCATACTACCGGCTGATCCGGCACGGTCTTCATTACCGGCATTTAAGATAGATACCGAAGCTAAAAGTGTTCCGGCCAAAATCCAGTGTTTATATTTCATAAATTTCATATGCTTCTTGCTTTTCTGATTCTTACCCTTGAAATTAGAAGTTATCTAAGCTAAACGGACGTAATACACCATACCATTTAATTATACGTTCACCAATTCCCGGCGCCTTGATATGGAATATATATAAACCGCTTGCCACCGGAATATTCTTATAGTTCTTCAAATCCCAATCCACTGATGTGATATCTGATGTCCCCTTCTCCAATCGTCTTACCAAGGTACCATTGAGCGAATAGATCGTTACCGTACACTCATCAGGCAGGTTAACAACTTTCACCCTGTTATCCACCTGATTAGTTTCATAGTCGCTTGCCGCATAATAGGGATTAGGTACAACCTGAATTAGGTCTAATGCCGCTCTAGCCACATCATTATCTCCTATAATTGTACTTAAATCATCAAATGAGAATTGATACATCGGATTGTTATTGTTTTGTGGAGTAGTAACGGTATGTACTGCAGATAATCCAGCCTGATAGTTTTTAAATACTCTCAACTTAATAGTAGCTTCACCTCCAAGCCATGCGCTGCCTTTCATATGGAAAGGAAGACCAACCCACATACAGTTTCTCCAAACATTTCTGGCTTGTGAAACTGTTGGCGCGCTCACTGGTACACCATTATTATCCGTAAGCAAGCGTACGATTTTTTCTCCATTATCAAAATGATAAGATGTATCATAACCGCCTATCTTAGGATTAGAGCCGAATACATAGAGATAATGCTTACCGGCAAATAAATAATCGCCAAAGTCAGATATCCATCCGGATATGCCTTTTGTTGGATCAGCCTCAACCGGGTTAAACAACATATCTCTACCATTGTAGCTTGACAAATAAGAATCTTCACCAAACGCAATATTTAGTCTTTCTCCTGTTTCTACGTCAATGGCATAGCCCGGGAACCATCCCATACCCCAAGCATTGATATAGTTTGCGGAGGCCGGATTATTGCTGGCGCCTGCATTCACGTCTGCCGAATTGCCATTTTTATCAACGGACGGGCTATGACGTAGAGATAGCTTAGTCGGTTTTGTAGCATTTGGATAGCTCGGATCTTTGAATGCCAACGAATCGCCGTCTTGTGTTTCAAACACGGGGCAACGGGTCCATTTCGTTTTGTCAGGTGTAAGTACGATATCTACACTATTCACAAAATTCTGCAATTGAATAGATGAAGCGATAACGCCGTTTCCATTAGCCGAATGGGTAATCGTGGATGCTTGACCATGCCCGGGCATTAGAGGTCCGCTCATATCTCCATAAGACTTTAATGCATTGGTAAGCAAGTATGGGACAATACCGCCACCACCAATAAATGAGATATTCGTTTCAAATACACTTTCGGGGTCAATAAAGACTTCAACCGCTTGCATATTTACTGTTACCACATAATGATTAGAGTTAAAGGAATTTAAGAACGTGGCGTTAGGCGCACTATTATCTTTAGAGCCAATGGTTGTACCGGAGCGTACCCAGTTCGTCGGCACATTGATATTTTGATCCGGGAAGAACCCTAACCATTCATTATCAGGTCTCTCAAAATTTATGCTCGCAGATATTAATCCATTATTTGTTTCATAATAGGTTTCCAACTTCCCATTTATATTTTTCCAGGATGGGCCAATATTCTGAGTTTGGCGAATATTAATAGAGAATCCCAAGAATTTATCGCTGATACCCGGTATATTACGACGGTCATATATGATTTGCTCATAGGCATCGGAAATATTCTTATCAGAAACAGCCACTGTATCGCCATAAGGGCTACCGGGCTCAAGTAATACCCAGGTAGCGGTTTTATTTACAACAGGGTTCGTTGTAGGTAATTGCGGATTGTTATCTATAATCTTCAAGATAAAAGTACCTGGTCTTATCTTTAATGGATCAATAATCTTCACATTAATTGGACCGGCACCATAATCATAGGTCGGATTATCAATACGCTGATCTGACGAGTTTAAAATGGCATCTATAGATTCCTTCGTCAAATCAAGATAGTTACCGCCATTACCACGACCTTCAATACGTGTAATACGTGGGCTCATGCCATATTGAGATTGAAGTGCTGTACCGCCTAATTCAGGCGCCGGGATGTGCGGAATACCCGAATACACTTTAATATTTCTTCTACCTAAGAAGAAAGGCTCTTTCTGACCATCTAAAGCTGATGGATCGTTGGGATCATAGTTTTTAAAATTATTATATCCATAAGCTAACACCATGTAATAATATGTTTTATGATTCACCAAACGTTTATCGGAGCCCATAGCAAACAAGTCATCGGTTACCTTAAATGAGTGAATAATGCCTTCATTGGCTCCTTGTACTTTCACTTTAGGGACCGAGAATCCCATTTCCTCATCAAACTCATAATTTACAATGGTTCCAATGGGGTTACCGGTAGCATCAAAGTTACGAATATCACATTGTGCAACTAAACGTGCCTTATTGGTTCCATCCTGCCCAAAAATATCTGTAGCAGTAACAGTAGCATCTTTCAGCTGATATATCATATATCCTTCAAAACGAATCATTCTATCGTAGAATAGGGTATCTTTTTGCTGACCGATATTAATAGTCGTCACAATAGGTGTAGATGGATTCGTAAAGAATCCAAATAAAGAGTCAACCACAACAGCTGAAGCATCATAAAGGAAAATGATAGAGTCGGCCGGGTTACCATTGATAACCTGTGTATTATACACCCACATAGAATTACCTCCACCCATATCCACAACATTCAACCAAGCCGGAACATAAATCGTTGTATCGTGTGTAATAGGAATAGTGCTTTCTTCAAATTCCGGTATGAAATAATTAAGTTCTGCATACTCATTGAGGTAGTTATTAGACGTAGATTTATTGGTAAGGAAAAGAATAAGCTCTCTATTTAATTCCTGAATATTCAAATCTGGCGCATCGGGGCCATTAAGTACACGGAAACAGTTTTCAAATAACGATTGTGCTTTATCATCTGCTTTACGCACTTTAAGTACGGATTCAAAAGCCGGACAAGTCGAAGCTCTTGCCCAAACTACCCCTAACACGAGGTCATTAACAGCACCGGGTTTAAGAGTAAACGGGCCGGCAGACTGCACGAAACGTCTATCACCCGGCTGGTTAGCTGCCTGTACCTCCGTCCATTCAAAACCGGGGTTAATACCTTTGGTGCCCCAATTTAAAGGGTCTGAGTCGCCCGGGAACATGAAATCTGCCACGGTGGTTGTTGTTCCTTGCGTACCGGGTACGCCATTACCTCCAAACACCATGCGTGATGCATCTTTCCAAAAGGCTCGTACATAGTTGTAATATTGCGGGCCGGTAGATGGGTCACAATTGGTAGGACAGCCTCCATTGTTATAATACACAAACCGGCGCATACCATAACGTTCGTTATCAATAATGGTATCATCAAATCCAACGCCATTAATACCAAAAGCATCAGAAAAACGTGTTGTATCAGTTAATGATGTTATAGCTCCAAAATCAGGATTGCCGGGATCCCAAACCTCTGCTACACCATTACTATCCAAATAAGGGCCTAAAAAGAAGTCCACACCGACAGCAGGCGGATTATTACCGTAACCTAAGACACCACTGCAATTTTCATCATAACAATCCCCATTATACACATATCCAAAACCACGGCCCACATCACAACCAACATAGTCGTCGCTATGACACCCCAAATCAGCATCGGTATTTACACCAAAGTAGCAACTGGCTAATGTTGTTGTACCTCGGTTAATAAGCTGGTAGTTATAAAAGGTCATGTTATTAATCTCATCATTGGTATTGAAACCAAAAGCCTGAGCTCTTATTTCCATACCAATCGGGGCGCTGCCACTCTCTCCATGTACGTTACCTTTATCGTTAAATACCCACCATAATGTAAAGTCACCATACAAATAAGCGCTACGATCTGTACGGCAATCAATGTTATTGTCTAAATCATAGAATGGATAGTCACAATCCTGCCAGTTATATACACCATCATTGTTTACATCGGCAAAAGGGGCTAATATCTGATCCATATTCAAATGCTGCCCATTAGCCTGAATGATGGGGTTTCCCGGCCATTTCTTAATAACCTCAGGTACTGTATAGCCATCACAAGCCGGATCATCGGGGTCAATACAGTTACACAAGCGGAACATTTCGACTTGCTGACGTGAAACAGACCAAATTTTATCATACAAAGCACATGTTTCAGCATCAATGGAAGCTGTACCGAGCACATCCAAAGGCCCAGTCCAGAAATCTACACCACCGGCGCGATACCGTTGTGCAGCGACACGTAAGGTCTGAGTTTGGGCATCACGTCCGCCAATCCATAATGTACCCAAAAACAAGGCATGACGTCCGCTGCCTTTAGGCACTTCATAACGTGCATTCTGAATTAAGTCCCACCACATATCGCCGCCTGAATGTATCAATGCTCGCACGTTGTTTACATTCAACTCTGCCGAAGTAGATGGAGGTAAACAGCCTGCTGATACGGCCTTATCCGGCCCATTTGATTTATCAGATGCGCCGTACTTATCGGGTGTGTGCTTATAGGCCCATGCAGTTCCCACAAACATCATCAAACTCGAGAAAACTAAACTTTTCATGATCTTATCCATACCTATTCTGTTTATATGGTTATAGTGCATACCTCTTTCTTTTTTCTATTCGTTTAATTAAAATGACATCATTACCCCCAAGCGTACACGGCGAGGGATAGTGAAATTACGTGAATCCTCTACTTTCATGGTGTACATATTTCTGAAAGATTCCACATCTACCTGACTATTAATAAAAGTTTCATACAAAGGTGAAGTTAAGAATCCATCATCTAAAGCTGATGCCGTAGAGCCATATACGGATATCGTATTTTGCATATCAAACAAGTTCAGCACCTGTATATATATATTTAATACAGATTTCTTTCTCTCTTTTGTTGCTTCGCCTTCTCCCTTCTTCTTACCCCAATAAATATTAATATCTTTATCTACCATCAAATCAAGGTTAAATTCCCATGGTAAACGCGCTCCATTAAGCGAACCTTGCATACTGGTTGAGCCTAAGCCACCAGAAATAAAAGCATCACCTGTGGGAAATACCTGGCGAGAGAATGGCACACCCGAACCACCGCGTAGGGTGACGCTGGCACCTAAGTTCTTAAATATCGCTTCAAAGAATGCACCTTTAGGTCCAATATACTCCCCGTTATCTTTACCATCGCCAAAGCGATAAATAAAGAATGCTGTAAACAAGTGACGACGGTCATAATTAGTAGGATATATCACGCGGAGATTGGGTTGTCCTGAGTTTACCAAGTTCAATTGAGAGAAGTTATCAGAACCGGTTCCATCAGCAAACTGTAATGTATAAGATGCCGATAGTTTCAGGTTAGACGACTTACGCAATTCATATTCGAACGTGATGCCTTTTACTGTACCAAAGTCAATGTTATCGTATGTTTTATAAGTACGTGGGTAAGCTTCAAACAAACGTACAACTGCAATCATATCTCTGAGTTCGCGATAAAAGGCCGAAATCTTCAAAGCGGAAGACTCTGTCAGTCGTTGACGGAATCCCAAAGAAAAGTCAGTAGTACGTTCAGGGCGTAAATTGGGGTTATTAAATATCCTACCAGATGAATTATAAGATGAATTATTCCAAAAGAAATAATCTAATGGATTATTACGAGTAAAATCACCACCCGGGCGCTGAGTTAAGATGTCGTAATAAGCGGTGAATTGTGTATTATCAGAGATAGGGAATGAAAAAGCTATACGGGGCATCACATTAATCTGTGGAGCGTAGTCGGTGAAAGCGTTAATGGGATTAAACCCTTTCTCCACGCTGGCATTCGGATCAATCACATAAGGTTGAACACGACCGGATGATGTACGGATAAGCGAAGGGTCATTAATTTCTTGACCACTGGCATTATACCAAGTATCTCCATTACGATATCCTAAGATATCAGTAGGATTGGTCAAATCATTTACATATACCATGTAATCACTGCCAATATTGGTAGGATGATTAACCGGATTACCTGCCAAATTAGTTACTTCACCGGCCGAATATGCTTCATACAATGAATAACGGTCTTTTAGAACTTTCTGGTTAGCATCAAAACGATCAAGACGAAGACCCAAGTTGAAGATAATGTCTTTAAATGAAAATTTATCCATTATGTATGCTGCCAAATAGTTAGGCTGATATGAAGATATCGGACGCGTATAATTACCAAATTGGTCTCGCGCCGTGAAAAATTCTTCAAAACTTGAAGAACCGGCTTTATTACCATATGCATCATAGCCGTAATAGGTAACTAAATTGGCTCCCTGGTTCAATAATTCGTCTGTAGAGAACATATCCAAAGAAAGGAAGTTTGGATCTAAGGCATCTACATTAATATAGTCTGTACCGTTGACAGATAATCCTAATTTCTGACGCAAGTTATAATCAAAATAATATTGTCCTAAACCAAATCCGGGGCGATTGGGGTCAGCAATATAAAGTGCGTTATAGTTGATTGTATCTTGATAAACGCCTAAATTATTATAAACGGCCATAGGGTTAGACGTATCTATTTCACCTAAGTGCGAATTAGCATACTGACGTGCTAAACGCCACAAAGCAATTGGGGCAATGCTGTATTCATTATCTGTACGCTGTTCAAACTCAAAGCCAAGTTGAATATCGTGATCTTTAATAGCTACTGAACCTTGCGCTACAACGCGGAACTGATTATTGTTGCTTCTAGCATAACCATTATATTGCGTACCAACATGAGTCCACAAATCGTAAACAGTAGTAGGAGCATAACCGTTTAACAATCCGCCATAATTCTGAATAGTGGGTAAATCAATCGTAAAGAAGGGGTCTGAAGCATAGAAATTAAAGTATTGCGTATTCATAGCTGCAGAGGTAGAATTAAAATCAATCGGCGTGTAAGTTACACCAAAGTCTCGCATACCGGTAAATAAATATCCGGACTTATTGGCTTTGGGATCAAATCCGTAAGCATAAGTTGGAATACGATTGATATCAAACTTCCCATAATAGCCATAATTAAAGAAATTTTCTCTGTGGTCAGGGTTTTGAGTGAGTCCATTACCTTGCAGATAATCCACTTGTAATGATACCATAGCATTTTTAAATGCCCGTTTTGTATTGGTCGAATCTTTAGCAGGTTCAAAGCGTTGAACGATACGTCCCCAAACGTTCCAGCTTATCCCCTGATTTTGAGGATTATTTTCCCAGTTAAAAAGAGAGAAATTGTAACTGCCCTGCCCTCCATAATACCCTCCACCTCTATTTTGGTTAGCATTAAAGAAACCGCCAACGGTAATAATGGTATTCTTGGCTATATTAAAATCAAGTTTAGCTTGTGCGTTAACGTACATAGAAGCTACGTTTTGGCGAGCTGATATTTTTTCAAAATCTGACTCGCGCAGATAGGCTGAGTTCTGACGTGTACCGGTCTGCGAACCGGACGCCAATCGGATAGGCTCTGCAAGCAAATGCTCTTTTACATCATCTTTTACTTTCCAAACACCATTAGCTACCGGACGTGGGTCTTTTACATAATTCCCTTCCACCGTAGCAAGGAAACCGGCTATAGGGCGTGCATTTTTTTTGCTTTTTACAATCGGCCCGCCAAGTGCTGCGCTAAATAAATTATCACCCCAATTATCAAGGAACTGAGATGTTCTAGCTTCAATGGCTCCAAAATATTTATTAGGAATTGAACGTGTTGTAACTAAAATCAAACCGCCTGTTACGTCGCCAAAGCTTGCCGGCACACCACCAAGTACTATCTGCGTTTCTTCCACAGCCTGTTGCGGCAGATTGGCTGCGGCTCCACGAATCTTCACCCCATCTACAAATACTGTAGCCGCCGAGCGTGAACCACGAATACTACCTACTTCTCCATCACGTGAAAACACACCACCTACTGTTGTGGCCGATGAATAAATATCACGTGTAGGTAATTTTAGGATATCATCTCTGGTAATTGTTTTACGTTGTGTCGTTTCGTCTTTTACAATAAGCGGAACGGTTTCTGCTTCAATTTTTATCACTTTTAAATCAATAGCAGAAGTACCCATCACCGCGTTTAAGAATGTGATATTGCCACCGCCTTCAATACGCACATTGGTTTTCTTCACCGTTTGATAACCGACTGATGAATAAATAACAGAATAAACACCGGCAGGAATACCCTTTATCCAGTATTTCCCATCAATATCCGTAGCATCGCCGCGCACTTGTATCCCATCTTTTTCAACCACAACGGCTGCAAAGGGCACGGGCTCGCCTTTATCATCTTTCAATTCGCCCTTCAATTCTCCCATTGTGCTCTGAGCTACGGCCGATACATGTATTCCTAACACC
>JAIXKU010000137.1 GCA_026936045.1 Flavobacteriales bacterium | reverse complement strand
TCCTGATACCATAAGAATGTTATCTGGGCCTTTTCATCGAGTGGCCTTACTGCTGCCCTAAGTGTTACATCCTGTCCTATCATTGTGCGTTTGGGGCCATCGATGTAAACCGATGAAGTGGGGTATTCTACTATCATTCGATGTTTAGCATCACCTACCAGTATGGATTTTCCTTTGATGGCCTGATATACGACAAGGTTTACCGTTATTGTTTCGGGTTTATCTAACTGCAAATCAAACGACTCTGCATAACTAAATGCCTTTGTCTGCCCTTCGTATGACCATGAGTATTTCAATGCAGATTTTAATGTTGGATTCACATCGACAACAGCCCTATATGTAACCTTCTGACCCACAAAAGCCTTATCAGGTGCAGATATCTTCAAGTTGGCTTTTTGGATGGTAAATCTATATGATGCTTCGCCAAGCCTTTCCCACTTGTCTTTTTCAAATCTTAATACTTCTAATTTAACACCAAATGTTCCGGCAGCAGAGGTGTCAATCTTCAATGTGTCTGACTGTTCTGAATAGCGAAGAGAACCCTGTAAATCGCTCCATACATAACGCAATACAGGCTGTTCCTTGAAAGGTGTGTTAAATTTTGCCACTCCCCTAAGCTTTAAATCCTGTCCAATCGAATAAGGGGGTGCGGGCTCACCTTCAATATTAATCAATACACAATTTTTAGAATAATATTCCCTGAATGCTGTAACAGCAGCTATACTCTGTGTATAGTGCTCCTTTGCCCAACCCGGAGCCGAAGCATAAAGGGTATTATCCTTTTTGAACAGCAAACTCCAGAGTCCCTGCCATACATTATTGCGAATAACATAATCAAGGGTCTTTTTATCATATTCGCTATCAAGCTTAGCGTTTGGCATACAAATAGCCTTTATTTCAAGAAGCTGTTTCTCAACGGTATTTCTTATATTTGTTACAAACTGGTAATACTGAACCGCAGTCCTCTTATCCTCTTCGGGTTTTGCTATCAGAAAGTCTGTCCCTGTCAATATCCTTACTCCATGTTCACTTGGATTGCCTGAGGAAAAGATCTTTTCAGATTCTTGTCTTGCCTCATATACAATCTTGTATGCATCGAGATATTTTTTAACAATCTCTCCTGCCTTTTCATAATCGCTCTGCATCTGTCCCTCGCTGAACAGATCGCGCTTCACGTTCCAGAGCCATTTAAAGATAGCCTTTAAATTGTTCGTGTCAAGTTCTTTATCCATTTCCTTCTCGAGCAACACCTCAATCTTCAGCGCCTTTGCAATCTTATTCAATTCAGCGAACAATTCCGGTAACATCCCTCTAGCAAGGGCATCATCAATGGCCTTTCTCGACTCAAGTTGGTGAATCATGTTCAAGACAAAATTCAGTTTTGCTTCTTCCCATCTTAACTTATAGATATCCCCATAATGCTGCATAAGCTTTGTTCCAACATACTCATTGCTCATCATCTGTTGTATGAGATTGAGGGCCGGATCGGTTGCAGCAATATTACGTTGCAACATTTTGTCAATAAAAACCCTGTCAGTTAATCCATAATATGCTTTCATAGACAAATCTCTCTGTGAAGAAGGCTTATTTAACTGTTGTCTCATTGCCTCGATATGTTCCTGTTTATATCCTGTGAACTGCTCTACATTTAGAACTCCCCCCTGGTATTTCGCAGAAACAAGTCTCCAAACCCCAACTTTAGCGGTTTCGTAAGACTCCACACGGATTAGCTTGAATTTCGAAGTAGCATATAGCGTATCAACAAAAGCGCTTATCTGTTCACTCCAATAATAAGACACAGGCATATCAATAAGGGCATATCTGCCTATACCATACGCAGCCTGCGCAAGACCAATAGGCGGAACAAGCGTGATAACAACCTCCCAACCCGCTGATAGGTAATTACCCATAAATACCTGTTCCACAGTAGAACCAAAAGGCACACGTCTGCGAAAAAACTCAGTGGCAAGTCCTCCCCAGCCGCTTTTCAAATAAGCATCACGATATGCTACCCCCTCATCGATCAATCCAATTGCAATAAGACCCTTTACAGCACCCCGACTTGCTGCGGTAGATTGTATAGCCTCGTTGCATTTTCGGTTAACCTGCTGTATTCCGTTTACAATTGTGCCCTTCAATCCCTTGAGTGCAGACAATTTTGCATGCGAATCCTTAATAGTTTTTGCCTCTTTATATTCAGTCACAAACCTGTCAAAGTCCGGATTATCGCCTCTTAATTCACCAAGCAGTTTATTGTCGAGTATATCAAGATAAAAGTGTATCGTGCTTATTCCCTTATCACCCATATCCAATGCTTTTCCTATCTTATTCATTAGATATGCAATGCCAAGCATGCGGCCAAGCCTTGTCTTTGCCTTAAACTGTGCCTCTAGATATTGTTTGTCCATTATCATATCAGGAGTAACCTTGACTCTCCCTTCTTTAAACTCAGAAGCCAACATTTTAAACTCATCGTGGAGCTTTAAAACACCATCATGTGTCAGTCCTGCATCTTTTAATACGTTTATTTCCGAACTAACCATCTTTTCAAGGTCGTTTATCTCTCTTATCAAACTATCCTCAAACTGCTTGACCTGTTCTTTAGTTGTTTCACTGCCCTCAATCTTTTTTAAGTGGTCGACTTGCTTCTTGATATCATCGATGCGCTTACCGTATCCAGCTTCTATGTTTTTCCACATTGCACTAATACAATCTTTGTTAAACCTTTCCATAATCTCTTTATTTGGTCTTGTAATCAACCATGTTCCTGTGTTTGACGTTGTCATCTCAAAGTGCAAAAAGGGCAATGCGCCATATTTTTGTTGGAAATAAGCCTTTATCTTTTGGTCCATCTGTCTAACCTTTGATTCTTTTTTCAATCTTTCGAGTTCGCCACTTAAAAAACTCAGATCGGGTTCAGAAGAACCCATCTTAAGATATTCCATTAGTGCGTTGTTGCTACGAGCCATATATTTTGAAGCCTTTATGACTGTATCGACAGGACTGTAGATACCTTCCTTCACAATATCAGAATAAAAATGACGGAGATTTTCCATAGAAAGTCCAGGTTCTGCTTTATATTTTCCAGATGGGTGCAATCGTGGATCTGCTGCATAAAGCTCAGACTCTCTAACTACACGTTCCACTGCCTCACCAAGTGCACTTCTTACAGTACCAGCAGCCGAGTCTTCAGAAAGACGCTTCAACCCACCCTCGGAAAATATGACTTCGTCCACAATCCGCATCTGTGAAAGTGCAAATTCTGCTCCATGCTGTCCTATATAGACC
>JAIXKU010000240.1 GCA_026936045.1 Flavobacteriales bacterium | reverse complement strand
TTCTAGCTTTGTTCAAAATTTTTTGCCTTAATAAAAATATCTATCATTGTCGTATAATAAAGAGAATGAATCTTTACTTTCAAGAGTCTAAAGGCGGTATATATAACTGGAAAACATATATTTCCGTAATTTGCATTACGATAGGCATCTTTTTTATGGCCCAGATTCCTCTGTCAATGGTTGTAACAAAGGCCGGCCAACAAAACGTATTATATTCTCCGGCCATCCGGGCTATGATGAGCTATTCCCTATTCTTTCTTCTGATTAATTTACCTTTCATCGCCGGACTTTTTGCATTACTTTTCTTTAGCTATCTTTTTCACCGACAAAAACCTACTACGTTTCTCAGCTATGAGAAGCGAATACGTTGGGGCATGTTTGGCTGGGGGCTTTTCTCGGCTTTCTTAATTATTGCATTGACGGATTTGATGTATTATCTCACAAATCCCTCATCGTTTACTTGGCAATATAGCCCTGAACGGTTTTGGCCGTTTTTGATTATTGCATTACTGATCTTCCCTATACAAGTAGGCTTTGAAGAATTCTTTTTTCGCGGTTATTTATTACAAGGCATAAGCAGAGGTACCCGTAGTATAATGGTTGGTTGGATTACAACCTCTGTATTATTCGGATTGGCTCATAGTTTTAATTTAGAAATATCAGAATTCGGCTTTCTAAAAATGTTATCTGTGTATATCCTACTTGGTCTAGGACTGGGGATCGTTACTATTCTCTCACAAGGTTTGGAACTCGCTTTAGGCTTTCATCTTATAAACAATCTTTATGTGGCACTTATCAAAACATTTCCCGGTAGTTCTTTGAACACACCGGCATTATTTCTTACGCCTCCTCCCCAAACAGATCATATGATATTAGAAGCTATCATTGGTATCGTGTTATTTATAGTTCTTTCCTTATTACCATACTTTAAAAACATGCCCAAGCAACCATTTAGCATTCAAAATCGTTTATAAGCAAAACATGGAGATGAGACATACAATGATTCGATATATTTCTCTTATATTTTTCATTATTTTCCCTCTGATTAGTTTGGCACAAGATGTTGATACTGAGGATTTATCACCGGCGCCACGTAGTGGCTATCGCTTTGATGCCATGTTAGATATGGGTATTCCAAACTACGTTTATAATCCGGCTAATGCCAGCGCGTTTAAAGCTATTGGAAATGTGAGCGGCAGTTTTCATGTGCGTGTATGGAAAAATCTATCTATTGGACCTATGCTTCATTTTTCCGGCTTTAATATTTGGAATCCCCGATATAATCAATCAAATCCGCTTGCGTTAACCTTTATGGGTACAATTGATATTCGATACGAAGTAAAAATGGGTGATCGTTTTGCCTATGTGCCGTCTATCAATGCCGGTGTAGGCTTTATATACTATAACAATCTGTTACTACCTAAAAAAGGCGAGTTTCATACACCTCCAAAGACATTATCAGACTGGGGTGCAATTGTAAACATTAATAATGGATTTTATTATTATGTGAAACCTAATAAACGGGTTGGTGTAGGTGTTGTACTAGGTGCTACATATTTCTCTCATGAGTTTAAGAAAAAAGACACCGGCCTGATTAGCGACGAGACACTTTACGATAAAAGTGATGATGGGCCTTGTATTAATCTGACGATTGGCTTTGGAATCATAACTAAATTCGGTCGGATAGAATAAGGAATACGGCTTTATTTATCAATTCTCAGGCTTGTATTGAAAATTCAATGCACCGCATTTTCCCAAATCGGAAGCAATGGTTAGTCTGCGTTTGGAGCCATTTGGTTCTATAACTGCAATAGCTGCTGTATTAGGCGATATATGTCCCAAATTATGGGCATATAATATGAGATAATTATTGGTATTGGGTAAGACCTTAATCTTTATGCGTTTTTTTTCTTTGGTTACTTCATAATTTTCGAGTACCCATTCACCATTAATATTGAGAGAAATGGTATCCCCATCGTAAACAGAATTATCCCATATCTCAATTTCAAATTCTTCTTGCGAAACAGTAAAATCACCCACTTTCTGTACTGTTCTGCCACCTACATCAGTAGGTATATTGTTATCCGAAAACACGACATTGGGGCGGTTATCTTTTACTTGTGTCAACGTATCTATAATAATAGGGGATTCAACTATCGTATCTATATTAGTATTGACATCTCTTTGCAAGCTGTCTTTTTCAGATTTTGGTATAGACCAAATCTTAATGGCATGATCATACCCTGCTGTAAAAATGATTGAATCATTATTCCAAAACTGAAAAGACCGCACAATGTCTTTATGGCCAAGTAAGACCTGTTGCAAGGTCATTGATTCAGCATTGTATATACTCACCCTCTCACTCTCGTCTCCCGAAAGAAAAAGGGATTTGTCAGAATTAAAAACGATACGACTGTATCCTCTTCCATCGGTATTGGCTACTGATATGGATTTATTAAACTTATACTGAGAACCATTCCATTTCCAGCGTATAACTCTCCCATCACACCAGCCATAAATCCAATCTTTAATAGAGGTAATGTTATTAACATAAAATCCTGTCCAAAGGGCGTCAACTAGATTATCCATTCTATAATCCCAAATCATAACCCCATAACCCATACTAAACATGATGTATTGATTGCTAAAATCTAAAACGCCATCTGTAATACCATAGTTTGTTGTCAGTGTATTAGGGGAATATATGGTCTTTACATTAGCCGTATTGGAAAGCGAAGCTTTTAGCAAACCTGTAAACAGCCCGCTTGATTGAATAGCATAACCGCCAAAATAGACATCCTTGTCATCTGGTGTCAATACGGCAAAGTTGATACGATCATAGGGTGCCGAAATGGTATATAACAAGTTAAGCGAAGACAATGCAAACACTTTCACCTTTCCATCATCACCGGAAGTGACAAACTTATCACCTTTGGTATTAAACAATATTGAATTGACCGAGCGTTGATGCGCTCTAATTTTCTGAATAACCTGCATGGATGAAAGATCCCATATAAAAACAAAGCCGGCCGCATCGCCACTAAGCATGTATTTCCCATCGGGAGAAATAACAATTATCTCAACCGAAGAGCTATGATCCGTCTTTGTATCTAGCAGTACATAAGGCTGTTGAGAAAAGACAAACGCCTCCGCAAATAGAAAAAAAAGAATAAGGCTCAGTCGGTTTTTCATATTTTCACATAGTCTTACATATAAAGAAACACAAAGTTCAGATAATACATATAATTTTTACTTATTTTAGATTTTTTTAAAAGTATTATCCGAAAAATGTACAGGTT
>JAIXKU010000313.1 GCA_026936045.1 Flavobacteriales bacterium | reverse complement strand
AAAACGACTGATATGACGAGGCACTTGTACCCTATGATGCACCATTATATGCGCCGGATGATTACGATTTCTCACGCCATTACTCTGATGATAAACTGGGCGAAAGAATATATGCCATCAGACAAAGAGCCGGTCGGGATGGCCATGTATTGGTTATTCTAGACGCCTGTCATTCAGGTACTGCTACCCGTGGCGAAGGGTTAGCTAGAGGAACGGATGTTAAATGTGAAAGAAAAGGATATAAACCTACTGCTGAAAAAAATGACTTAGATCTTATGAAAGAAATGGGGGGAAACAGCAGAGGACAATCAACGGGTCTGGCAAAATTTGTATTGATTTCCGGTTCAAGTGCCTTTGAAGTAAACTGGGAATGTAAAGATGATAATGGCAATGCTGTGGGTTCTTTAACATATTCTATTA
The DNA here is from genome assembly GCA_026936045.1 of Flavobacteriales bacterium. Taxonomy (GTDB): domain Bacteria; phylum Bacteroidota; class Bacteroidia; order CAIKAF01; family CAIKAF01; genus BA4. The sequence continues at coordinate 24,975 of JAIXKU010000313.1, read as the reverse complement.
GTAAAGCTTTCTCAGAACTAAAACCAAGTGCGACTTATCGTCAGGTCTTTGCACGTGTTATGGATATCATGAGTGTTAAAGCTCCCAGACAAACGCCGGTGATTGAAGGTGATATTGACTATATGGTTTTTGATGGGAAGCTTATTCCTCAGGAGGCGTATTACGAAATCGAAGAGTCTAATGTTTATGATAACAGCAAGGTAAGCGTAAGAGGAGGCGCATTAACCGGCCTTAACAGAGGTGATAAAGTCGGTTTCTTTAAATCCGGCACACAAAGCATAAAAGGTCAGAAGCCGATCTTTACCGGCACTGTATCCTTTACCGATAATTTCTCATCTACTATCCTGCTTGATGCGTCTGTAGAGATCAAAAACAAATCTGAATACTGGGTTTTTGTATTATCTAAAAATGTGGATAAGAAGATTAAAGTCGAATATGATGTTACAGATAAAACCGGATTAAAAAATATGCTTGACACCATTCGTAAAATGCCTAATATCGAGTTGGTAGAGAAGGGTGGTGATATTAGAATTACGAACTATAATGGCAGTAATAAATCCAAAGGAACAGCCGTATTACTATTTCCGGCTGACAGCTCTGTATATTTAGATCCAAATGGCAGTTTCTCTTATCTGAAAGAAGAAGGCATCAACCGATTAGTAAATATGCTCAATGCTGTTTCGCAGGTGCAATTTATCAAAGAGTTGGAGTTTGAAGATAGCCAAACCAATGTAGATATTACATTAATGCCGGTAAAAGCTAATATAATGCCGAGAGGTGGATTTGAGATAGTAGAGAAGCTCAATCCTGAAGATTTCTTTAAGGATCAAAAGACCGGCAGAGTAGCACCATCCGACCAGTTTATCTTCAAGGCAAAAAATACCGGTTCTCGCACCGCTTTTGTTAGCATTATCGGTATTCAACCTGATGGTAAAATGTATCCTGTGTTTCCTAGAACAAAACAAGAAGCCCGCGAATTCTCTGTAGAAGTGGGGCAAGAACGTGAGTTTAGTTATTTGATAAAAAGTTTCTCCGCACCGTTTGGTATTGAAATATTCAAAATTTTCGTATCGGATATCCCCATTGATCTTACGCCATTATTTATGAAGCAAGATGAAATCATTGCTTCACGCGGCAGTATGGATGTGTTAAACGGGTTGATTTCTGACTACCGTACAGGCACTCGAAGTGCAGACGGCGAATTGGGTGTCAGCACACAGGCCTCCGGTACGGTCAAGCAGATTACTATACGTGTAGATCCCAATCTTGTTCGTCAATGATGAACGTTCAATGATGATAAAATGAAAAGAGTCATACATACGCTTTTCTTAGTCTGTACTACTGGTCTATTATTTGCTCAACAGGATGGAAAGAAAGGGGCTGATGTTATTGGAGGAACCGCTATAATTCCTGCTTCCGGAAATACCTATGCACTCATTATAGGTATCTCTAAATATGCTGACAAACAAATTACGCAGCTAAAATATGCTGATAGAGATGCTAAAACATTTGAGGAATTTTTAAAGAGTAAAGCCGGAGGTGAAGTAAGAGACTCCAATATCCGTACATTTTATAATCAAGAGGCAACAGCTATCAATATTACCCAAAAGGGTTATCGCTGGTTGATGAACAGAGCTAAAAATCCGGGAGACAGAGTCTATATTTACTTTTCCGGGCATGGCGATGCCGCTAGTGAAGCTGAGATGTTTTTACTTGCCCATGATGTGATTGCCGGTGATGCCTATAATTATTCGGCACATGGTGCATTGCAAGTCTTTAACCTAAAACAACGTATCCGAGAGCTTTCTGCAAGAGGCGTTCAGGTCATCTTAATTACTGATGCCTGTCGAACAAACGAGACAAATCCCATTTCAGATGTGCCCAACTATTACTCTCGCCGAATTATGGAAGAAAATGCCGGAGAAATTCAATTTATATCGTGCTCCGTCAACGAGAGCTCTTATGAAGATACCTGTTGGGGTAATGGGCGTGGTGTTTTCTCATATCATCTTATCGAAGGATTAATGGGTCTAGCTGATACGGATGGCGACAATCAGGTAACCGTTTATGAATTGTTTAAATATACAGATGAGCATGTACGCGCCGATAGAAAAGATCGTATAACAGGAAAGCCTCTCCAACGACCTGCCTTCTGCTGCACAGAGAAAGAAGAAAATGTACTGGCACTTGTTGACTCAGATACCAAGGATAAACTCTTAGCTAGCAAAGCACAAAAAGGGCGTTCAACCCTTCCTCTTGCACAGGCAAAGGGTATCTTGTCTATTACCCAATCCAATGACTCCTCGCTAATCCGCTTATACAACCGATTTCGCGATGCCATAGATCATGGAAACTTATTCAAGCCGGAAAAAAATAATGCTCTTTATTTTTATCATCAGATAGCGGAAAATCCGGCGGCTTCTCCATATCTTGAAGATTTAAAAATTGATTTGATTGCTTTGCTATCAGACAAAGGTCAAAAAGCCATTGAAATATATCTCAAAGGCAGTGACTCGCTATTTACACCATCTTATTTCTCCGACGCATCTCTCAACTTCAGACACGCACTCTCCCTCATTGACACGTCTGATGAATATTATTCTATCTTCAAATCCAGACAACTTTTCCTTGAGGCGAAATCTTACACCGGAGAGAACCAATACAGAGAAAAGGCCTTCTATCTCATGATGCAGGCGCTAAAAATGGATTCTTCTCAAGCATACATTCATAAAGGACTTGCCGATTTATATTATAGTTTTCGTACCTACGATAAGGCGGAATACTATTATTTAAACACCATTCGCATGGCACCAAAATGGCATGTTCCGTACGACGATTTAGCTCTGCTCTACTTGGACTTGGGAAAGAATGAGAAATCAATTCAATATGGCAAAAAGGCGTACGATATAGGAAAAGGGCTCATCTCTCTTCATAATATCGGTGTTGCATACGGTAGTATGGACAAGAAAGATAGTGCAATGTATTATTTCAATAAGGTATTATCCATTGATTCCTCATACACCTATTCTTTGCTTGGCCTTTACTGGATTTATAAAAAGGATAACGATGAGAACAAGATGATTGAACTTTTATTAAAAGCCTACAATTCTGACACAACGCATTTTCGAACACTCATGTATTTAGGTGATTATTATTATCAAACAGAGAACTATCAGGATGCATTTGAGTGGTATGACTATTGCTCAAAACTCTATCCAGATAACGCGGAGGTCATGACAAATAAAGGCTATATGAAAGATTTAATGAAAGATTATTCAAAAGCTATCAATTTCTACCTAAAAGCTATCCAGCTGGATGATCATTATACACCTGCTTATAATAAAATTGGACTCTTATATGTTACTATTGAAAGATATGAGAAAGCTATTCCTTACTTCAAGAAGCCTCTGTCTTTTGATTCAGAATATGTACCACATTCATTAGCTTATACCTATTATAAATTAAATTATTACGACTCTGCTAAGACAATACTTAATCTTATTTTGCAACGTAATCCTAATGATGACTATTCTTTATTCTTGTATGGGCATATCTATTTCGAAGAAGATAAGTTATCAGATGCCGTTAAAATGTTCTCTTTAGCACATACTATAACACCATCTAATCCTGACTACATTGATAATATTGCGGGATCTTATTATGCAATGGATGAATGGGATTCTTCAATAGTTTATTATTATCGCTTAATCGAAATAGATACGCTCGCATTTAATGGATATCTCGGCCTTTGGAAAATTGCCTTTCATCAATCAAAAGATTACAATGAGGCAGCCCGTATCATGCAACACGCTATAGATGTGGGTTTAGAAGGACATCAATGTGCGCCATATATAATCTATGCCAAAATAGCTAATGGTGAATACTTGGAAGCCGTACATATAGCAAATGCGCTGGGGACACAATATCCCAATTACCCATACCTTCAATTCTATTACCTTGCTTTCATTGACGTAGCCCAAAATAACGAGGTCGGTTTTTGCGAAAACATACAAGAAGCTCTCAACAAAGGATTACCCTGTAGTTTCGTCACACCAGGTATTACTGACTACATGGATAAAATGCTTGAGCATACGCGTGTAAAGGAAATCATTAAAACACACTGTCAGTAATTATTTTTCTGTGGGTATGTAGGTTAATAAATTAATCTACACGCAACCTCAACATGCTTTGCATTTATTTATTTTCGTGTTATATGTTTCATCTATGGCACTCATAAAATCTATTTCAGGAATTCGAGGAACAGTTGGCGGAAAGTCCGGAGACAATCTCACTCCCGAAGATTCAGTATTGTTTACGGCTGCTTATGCAACCTGGCTAAAATCCACTCATAAAGACACTAAACATGTTGTTGTAATAGGCAGAGATGCACGTATCTCCGGCCCAATGATAAGCCAGCTGGTTATTCAAACATTAATTGCTTCCGGTATTGATGTTATAGACTTAGGTCTGAGTACAACACCAACTGTAGAAATTGCCGTTACAGATTTTAAAGCCCATGGTGGTATAATCATTACAGCAAGCCATAATCCCAAAGAATGGAATGCCTTAAAACTTCTGAATCAGCATGGTGAGTTTATTTCTGCAATAGATGGCGAGATGATCCTAGATATTGCCCAAAAAAGGGACATGGAATATGCCGATATTGATAGCTTGGGAACTGTAAAATCAGTTAGGAACGGCTATATTGAGGAACATATAGATAAAATCCTTGCTTTACCATTGGTAAATACAAAACGCATTCAAGAAGCCCATTTTACGATTGCTGTTGATGCCGTGAATTCAACCGGCGGCATTGCCATCCCGCTGCTTCTTGACAAGCTGGGTGTCAAGCATGTGCATAAACTCTATTGTGAACCTAACGGTCAGTTTCCACATAACCCGGAGCCATTGCCTGCACATCTTACCGACCTCTCAGAAATGGTTGTAAAAAATAACTGTGATTTAGGCATTGCCGTTGATCCTGACGTAGATCGCTTAGCCATGGTTTGTGAAGATGGCAGCATATTTGGAGAAGAATACACCTTGGTTGCTGTGGCTGATTTTGTATTAAATCACAATCCGGGAAATACGGTATCTAATCTTTCTTCCACTCGAGCCTTACGTGATATATCCGAAGAAAGAGGTGTTAAGTATGAGCCGGCAGCTGTGGGAGAAGTAAATGTGGTAAAGAAGATGAAAGAGATAGGTGCGGTCATAGGGGGAGAGGGAAATGGCGGCGTCATATATCCGGCATTACATTATGGAAGAGATGCGATGGTAGGTATTGCCCTATTTCTCACTCATTTGGCAAATAAAAAAATACCGGCAAGTGCCTTACGTGATTCCTATCCCGCTTATGTGATATCCAAAAACAAAATTGAACTGAATCCTAACACCCCACTTGACCGCATTTTCGAAGAAATGGCTTCGCTATATAGAAATCATCCAATCAATACAGAAGACGGGTTGCGCATTGAATTTAAGCATGACTGGGTACATCTTCGTAAGTCAAACACAGAGCCAATTATACGTATTTATGCAGAATCACAATCCGAAGCACAGGCTAATCAGTTAGCTCTATACATTATTAATCAAATCAAAGAGCTTATATAAAAGCAACTATTTTATGAGCTGTCATGGCATAGAGATTCTTTTTCTAGGTACAGGTACTTCACAAGGCGTACCTGTTATAGCCTGCGACTGTTCTGTATGTAAATCTGAGAACAAGTTTGATAAACGCCTCAGAAGCTCAATCCTTGTTCGATCTGATAGCACAACCGTGATTATAGATACAGGGCCGGATTTCCGTCAGCAAATGCTAACATATCATGTAAAAACATTAGATGCCGTTGTTTTTACGCATGAGCACAAAGACCATATTGCCGGATTAGATGACATTCGTGCCTATAATTATGTGCAGAGAAAGAATATGCCTGTTTATTGCACACAATGGGTTGAGAAAGCAATCCGTCGTGATTTTTTTTATGCATTTGCCGAAACAAAATATCCCGGTGTGCCCGAAATGGAAATCATACCCATAGATGAAAACACCTCCTTTCAAATAGGAGATATTCCTTTCCATCCAATAAAAGTATTGCATCACCATCTACCCGTTCTAGGCTTTCGTATATATGACTTTGTCTATATCACTGATGCCAACTACATAGACAATAATGAAATGCTAAAATTAAAAGACGCCCGCATACTTGTTCTCAATGCATTGCGAAAGCAAAGTCATATCTCGCATTTCAATCTGGAACAAGCGTTGGATATTATGAAGTATATCAGTCCGGAGCAAGGTTATTTAACGCATATAAGCCACATGATGGGCCTGCATAATGAAGTTGAAAAAGGGCTGCCGTCACATATCCGATTGGCTCATGATGGGCTGCGTATTAGAATTTAGATTTACTCGGCAGATTCTTCTGCCACCAAAAACCGTTCTGCTTCTAAAGCAGCCATACATCCCGTACCTGCAGCTGTAACCGCTTGTCTATACACTTTATCTTGTACATCACCTGCTGCAAATACCCCCGGAATGTTTGTTTGTGTCGTCCCCGGTTTAGTAATCAGATATCCACTTTCATCCATATCTAACCATCCTTTAAAAATATCTGTATTGGGTTGATGACCTATCGCAACAAAAAAGCCGGTGGCATTTAGTTCTCTTTTTTCACCTGTGTGATGGTTCTTTACAAGTACACCCGTAACACCTTTATCGCCAAGAATCTCAACTGTGGAATGATTAAACAAGACGTCTATATTGGGTGTAGAAAGAACTCTCTTCTGCATAATTCGTGAAGCACGCAACTCATCTCTTCTTACCAGCATGTAAACCTTATTACATATCTTAGATAAATAGGATGCTTCTTCACATGCAGTATCTCCGCCTCCTACAATAACCACATCCTGTCCTTTAAAGAAAAACCCGTCACATACCGCACAGGCAGAAACACCATGTCCGTTCAGACGTTTTTCTGAATCTAAGCCCAACCATTTAGCTGAAGCGCCGGTTGCCACAATCACCGTTTCTGCCAATATTTCTGTTTGTTCATCAATGGTCACTTTAAATGGGCGTTTGGAAAAATCTACTGCCGTCGCTAATCCATAATTTATCTCGGTATTGAAACGCTCGGCTTGTGTTCTTAAATCTTCCATCATTTGAGGGCCTAGCACCCCCTCCGGATAACCAGGAAAATTTTCAACTTCTGTTGTAATTGTCAGTTGACCTCCAGGTTGTGCACCGGTATATAAAACAGGTTTCAAACCAGCGCGGGCAGCATAAATAGCCGCTGTATAACCGGCAGGACCCGAACCAAGTATTAAACACTTAACAGATGATTGCTTTCCCATATGATTAACGTATTTTTTTGCAAATATCTACTTATTTGCCTATTTGCAAAGTGACAATAGTAACAATTAATGGAAAGAGATACTAACGAATCAGGTTCACGTTACCCATGAAGCGGTAAATTTTACCTTCGTCATCTTTATAATAGATACGATATGCATAAACACCGGGTGGGCACATTTCGCCATTATAAGTACCATCCCAGGGTGCATCAACGGATGTTCCGTAATACATCCTCTGCCCCCAGCGATTGAAAACATGCACCTCAATATGTTTTCCTATCAAGTTATTTCCCTTAGGAAAGAATGTATTGTTTAGTTCATCGCCATTGGGTGTGAAAGCATTGGGAATAAAGATCAAACTCTGAGGCTTAATCTCTATAGTCTGTGTCGTAGTTGAGGTACAGCCCAAATAATTCCATACCTGAAGTGTTACATCATAGAATCCGGCCTCATCAAATTCAAAGTATGTGCTGTATTCATTTGAGGAGCCTAAGCCAGAAAAATCCCATTGATATGTAACGGCATCAACAGATGATGTATTTAAAAAATTAATGATAGGCGCTGATATAAAAGCCGGTTGCGGTGTAGCGTAGAAAGAAGCTATGGGGTTGGGTGTGGCAGGTATAAATGCTGTAGCTGATTTAGAACAACCATTCGTATCGGTTACAGTTACTGTAAGATTACCACCGGTTGCTAAACTAATCTCAGCATGGTCACCATTGCTCCACAGGTATTGGGCATAAGGGCCATTATCAACACCAACAGAAATAGAAGCACCCTCGCAAAAAGCCTGAATACCATTTATGGTCGGCTGAAGAATGACTTCAGTAGTTATAAACGGAGACGATGTGCCAGTACATCCATTCGCATCGGTGACAGTAACGGTATATGTTCCACTACCACCATTAAGTGTTATACTGGCGTTATTACTGCCGTTTGACCATAAATACTGATTATATAAATTATTTACAGTTAATACATTAGGGCCTCCCTCACAATAAATATTCTGTCCTTGTATTATTGGTATCGGTAACGGGTTTTCAATCACATTAAATACGGGAGAACTGTTTATGCAGCCATTAGCATCGGTAACAGTAATGGTATATGAACCTTGATGAGCATAAATAGATGATGTCGTAGCCCCTTGACTCCATTCGTAAGATACATAAGCTGTCGTCGTCTGTAATTGTACACTATCTCCCACACAATAGGCCGGAGTGCCTGTTATGACCGGTTGTGGCAATGGATTCTCAACCACATTAAATGCTGCAGAAACACCTGTACATCCATTTGCGTCCGTTACCTGCACGGTGTAGCTACCTGCTGTAGCTGTGATTGAAGAACTTGTAGCACCGGTAGCCCATAGATACGATGCATAAGATGAACTGGTGCTAAGCGTTGTATTTCCACCGGGACAATATGCATTAGCGCCGGTAATAACCGGTACAAGATTAGACATTGTCACCTTAACAGTATCGGTAAAACTAAATCCGCCACAAGAAGAATATGTATATTTAATCACATAACTTGTGGTAGTATTCGGTGTAACATTTAATGTTGTTCCTGTTGCTATTATTGTTGGATTTCCTGCCACATACCATTGGAAAGATGAAGCCGGAGGAATAGTACCCATGATGGTAGGATTAAAAGGAATATTTGTAATCGTGTAGTTCGAACCGCTGGGTGTAAACCGTTTACCATCATTGGTAGCGACCCATTGATTAGGAAAATTCCGACCGGGCACAACCGCTGCCAAAGTACCACTGGCATTTTGCAAACCATGTATGGCATAGCCACTATTCCAACTGGCACAAAGGGGTTTATTGGCAATATGAGTTTCTATCACATTCGTTCCTTCAAACAATTTTATTTGGGCGCCATAACAGAAGCTTACGCCACAACTAAACATACCCACATCCAAATATTCGACAATAAAGACACGATTGGGTGCAGTACCAAAGGTTTGATAGCGAATAATATCATTGGCACCGGTAAGAGCTGGATTAATATCATGCCAAGGCGCCATAATAGCATTGGTAGGAAGCGAGCCATTAGGAATACCACTGGATATAGACCAAGGAGAATAGCCGTTTGCGCTAGCCAAATTAAAAGTAATATAACCGTTAGAGGTTACCACACATTGGGTATAGCTATTGCCATAGAATGTAAAAGGGAAGCCAATATTCACAACCGGCGAACTACAATCATCACAAGACATGATATTGGGCAATTGCGTCTCCGGCCCGGCAGCAGGCATACCCGGATTTATAACAGCCGATAATGAAATCGGTGTGCCAGGACAAACATTCAAATTCGGTCCGGCATCAATAGGCTGCGCCCACGACATTTGTACGGCAATAAGCAAAATAACGCTAGGAAGTATGAATCTTCTCATAAAACAGTATCTGTCCTTTGAATTTTGGGTCTATTTAAGCTACAAAAATAATCTTTTTGTTCTTAATCTCGCAAGAATTTACATTTCTTTATGATACTAATAATCAATAAAAGGTTGCATGAACGAATGGTATTTTTAACAATAGTATCAACCTAACGTTTCTTTATTTCAAGATAATACATAGACAGAAAGCAAGTTATATCGGTAGCCTTTCCTTAAGCTACTTTATCAACTAGAGGAAATTTTATGTAGGTTTGATAATTATAATTTTACCAAAAGGTGAGACAGGTACTTATTTCTTTTTCTCTTTTTATTGTACTTCTAGCATTAGGGAAATGGTTTTCTATACTGTCGAAATCACCTGATTATTACAAGCTTAAGGTCGAATCTATACAAAAAATCTTATCGGAGAAGGAGAATCTCACTTTAAAACTATTACAAGAGATTCATTCTGAGCTTAGAAATAACCCATCTAATGATTTATTTGAGTATAACGATCAGAAACTGACATCTGTTACTGAGAAAAAAGGGATCAACCTGTTTGCCTACCAAAACGATTCTCTTATTTTTTGGTCAACAAACCATATTCCCGTTCCAACCTATTCTTTTGATGAAGATTTTCTATTCGATGTCGTAAAGCTTAAAAATGGCTGGTATCGGCTTATCAAATACAAGGAAGGCGATTTGTTATTACTTGGTTTGATTCTGATTAAGAGTGATTTTTTTATTAATAATGAGTTTTTGGTTGATAAGTTTCAAGATGAATTTCATATCAACGATCCTTGTCATTTAACATTTGAAAAGCAAGAGGCGGATTACCTGATTTTCAGCTCTGACAAACGCTTCATTTTCGGCTTATCCTTTCCGGAGTCCCATTTGAAAAAGTTACAATACCCGCTTCTATCCGGCGCTTTGTATTTCGCCTCATTTTTATTCTTTCTATTTGCCATTTATTCCTTGCGATATCTACAGATCTTTCGTAAATATACATGGTTGCATCTTATCATTTTTTCGGGTTCCTTAGCCATTGTCAGATATATCAATCTCATCTATAAATGGCCTGCTGTATTGTATGATCTTCCGTTGTTTAACCCCTCTCATTATGCATCTTCATGGTGGCTACCTTCGTTGGGTGATTTTATACTTAATGCTTTGTTAATTCTGTTCTCTCTCATTTTACTTTTCAAATATCTAAAAACCATTCGTATTCAGAATATCTCCTCTTTACAGGTGTATGGACTAATATATGGATTTAGTATTATCTCTGCCGGTACCGCCTGGATTATTCTTGAGCAAATTCGTAAGCTGATTTTTGACTCCAATATCGCTTTCGATCTGTCCAACCTGCTTGTTCTAGATGTATATAGCTTTCTCGGATTTGGAATTATTACCATATTACTTATCATCTATCTCTCCGTCATTTTCTTTTTTACCCGCACCCTTATTTTGTTGCGAAAAAAACGACTGGTACAAATTGCTTTTTATGCTTTCTTAGCCTTTGCTGCAGTAGGCCTCTGTCAGTTTATGTTCACAAAGATAGATCCCATCATGCTGCTCTTTCCGTATCTGATTTTTGTATCGTTATTAGTCGTACATACCCGGAAAATAAAATCCCTGAATTTTTATTCTCTCTCACCTGTCACACTCCTTTTCACAGTATATGCCACATATCTGCTCTTTCAGTTTAACACAGAGAAAGAACTTGAAAAACGACAGATGCTAGCATTTAAGATATCGGAAGAGCAAGACCACGTCGCTGAATATTTATTTATTGAGGCGCAAGACAAAATGAAGCGAGATCTTTTATTAAAGCGCATGCTTTTTGAAAATGATATTTTTTATCCCCGCGAGTTCTTTGAACGCATAGCACAGAATTATTTCAGCGGATATTGGTCAAAATATATTTTACATATTACACCGTTTGGAGCTGCTGATTATCGGCTATTATCCGATTCGTCCCGTGCAGACCCTTTACTTCTGGACTATGAGAACTCAATTAAATCTTTTGGCAAGCTCACTGCAAGTCCTAATCTATTCTTCATTGATAATAATTACGGGAAGATAAACTATTTGGCTAAGATTGAAGTAACGCGCCAGTTACCAATCGGCTTTGAAAGAAAGGTCATTTTTATTGAATTTATTTCTAAGATGGTTACACAAGTAACCGGATTCCCTGAATTATTATTGGATAAATCCGTAACGCGACCGGTTGATGTTGGCGCCTATTCTTATGCAATATACAAAGAGGGCATATTAAATGTATCGGGAGGAGAATACCTATATCCTTTAAAAGCGGATGAGTTCTTGCCTACCAAAACAGAGATTTCCGAAAAGCTTATTCGTGGTTATCATCATCTGATATACAAAACACCCGGAGGGAAAATTGTCATCGTTAGTCGAAATGCTCCAAAATGGCAAGATTTCCTTAGTCCGTTTGCTTATCTGCTCATTTATTTGGGGATCATCTTATTCTTATACTTCGTATTCAGATATATCTTCTTTAACGAGAAGAAAAACCTTCGATTTAATTTTAAGACGCGTATCCAGTTCTCTATACTGATGATATTATTGACATCCCTCATTGTAGTTGGATTCGGTATAAATAATTATGTCATTACGCAGTTTAATCGTAAAAACAAGTTGAATATAAATGAGAAACTTAATTCTATCATCACGGAATTAAAAGCACGTCTTGAAGAACAGGATAACGATGAACAAGACGATGCTTATATCGGCTATTTACTTCGCAGTTTCTCTAATGTATTTTTTACAGATATTAATCTCTTTAACCCTCAAGGCACTTTGGTAGCCAGTTCCAGAGAGTCTGTGTATAACGAAGGATTATTATCCCGGCAGATGGATCCGAAAGCCTTTTATGTTCTTTCTGTTCAGATGCAACCGAAATACACGCATCAGGAAAAGATTGGGGATTTTAAATATTATAGCGCTTATGCCACATTTCGCAATGCCAATAATGAAATTATCGGCTTCCTGAATCTACCTTATTTCTTACGTCAAAAGGAACTGCGTGCCGAGCTGGCTTCTTCATTATTAGCTCTCATCAATATATACAGCCTATTGATAGCCATTTCTATGATTATTACTTTTCTTATTTCTAACCGGCTCACAGAGCCGCTCACGGTATTACAAGAAAAGATTGGGCAAATTCGTTTGGGTCGTAAAAACGAAATGATTGATTATAAGGCTGAGGATGAAATTGGCAGCTTAGTGAGTGAATACAATCGCATGATTAAGGAATTAGAAAAGAGCGCTGAACTATTGGCACGCTCTGAGCGTGAAACAGCGTGGCGTGAGATGGCTAAGCAGGTGGCACACGAGGTAAAGAATCCGCTTACGCCTATGAAGTTGAGTGTGCAATATCTGATAAAAGCTTGGGATGACAAACAACCTGACTTTGATGTGCGCATTCGCAAGTTCAAAGATGCCATGGTTGAACAGATTGAAACGCTATCAAGCATCGCGTCGGAATTTTCTTACTTTGCTAAAATGCCGACGGCCGTTAAAGTTGAAATTGATTTGAGTCAACTTATTGAAAGTTGTCTTGAGTTTCATCGTAATAATGAAAGAAGTGTACGTATCTCTTTTGTACATACAAACACAGGTAAAGCTATAATACTGGCTGATAGAGAACAAATGCTACGCGCATTGAATAACCTGATAAGAAATGCCATTCAGGCTATACCCGAAGGCCGACAAGGAGTTATCGAAGTACAGCTAAGCAAAGAGGGTGGTTTTTATTTTGTACGTATCACAGACAACGGCAGCGGCATAGCTGAAGAATTAAGAGATAAAATCTTCATTCCGAATTTTACGACCAAAGGCTCCGGCATGGGATTAGGATTGGCGATGACGCATACCATTATTGAGAACATAGATGGGGAAATAAGTTATGAAACCCAATCAAATATTGGCAGTACATTTATAATTAAAATTCCTGTCATACGCTATTGACAAGATCCGGAATTCAAATAAAAATTACGAATCCTCTTTTTCCGTAGCCGTCCAGTCTTTATATGGATAATGTGTCAATTTAGCATTATAGTATTTATGTAGTTCAGTTACTTCGCAGTCTATCCAATCAGATATATCAAACGGTTATCTTCTGCCTCCAATTCTATTCGGCTAAAATCAAACCTTCGTTATCACCGAGAAATGCATCTACATCCCATGTCTTTCCATTATATGGCAAACGATAACGTATTTTACTGATAATCGGTTGGCAAAATTGATTTAATAATACTTCTGCATCCGTAAAAGGAATGGCGTATTCAGACTCATCTCGGGTATGGCCAATCGTTTCTCCCTTAATGGTGATAAAACCTTGATGATTAGCCAGAACGAATGGTTGTATGTTCATCTGAGTGTAAATACCCTTGGCGAAATAAAGTCCCTTATCCTTTTGCAAGAAGAGACCATTTTGCTTCTTTCGCCACGAATCTCCTTTCTATCTCCTTAGCCATAGCCACTAATACATTAGGATATGCTCTGATTTTTTCTAAAGAGAAAAGCAGAAGCTACAAGCATAGTAACAGAACCGATAATAAGCAAATATATACCCCAACCAATACCTGCCAGCGTTATATTTACGGTGTCTAAAGGTAGAGATTCATTAATCCGATTTGTACTGGTCATTATTTGTATTAAGCGCACAATCGCTATTAAAAGACATAGTGATGCAGGGATAACAGCCCATTTTATTCGGCTGTTAAGTAAGAGGTAATATAAAATAATCAGCATAAAGCAGATGATACCATAGAGTTCATTCAGACCATTCAGATATACCATTTCCATGGTCTGATGTAAAGGGGCATTGCGCCAAGGAATAATCATAGCTGCAATAGAAACTAAAGATCCTATTTGACCTAAGATGCGAATAGGGGTCGATATTTTTTGCATATGAATATTGATTGATATACCAAACCTACAAAAATTCTTTCTTCTATTTCAGTTCGTTTAATTTCATTTACTCTGTATATATAAAAAAAGAAAAAAAAATGGCCGGTTTTTCCGGCCATCTGTATCAAGGATTTATATACTATTTCACTTCTTCATAATCAACATCCGTCACCTCAGGTCCGGCGTTACCATCCTGTTGAGGTTGTGACTGAGTCCCCTGGCCGGCTTGCTGATACATCTCAGAGGTAGCTTGCTGGAATATAGTATTAAGCTTCTCCATTGCTTTATCTACGGCTTCGATATCCTGAGCCTGATGTGCTGTACGAAGTTCCTGTATCGCTGATTCAATTTCTGATTTCTTATCCGCAGGCAATTTATCACCAAACTCTTTTAGTTGTTTTTCTGTTTGGAAAATCATTGAATCGGCCTGATTCAGTTTTTCGATACGCCCTTTTTGTTGGCGATCCTCCTCAGCATTCATTTCGGCATCACGTTTCATTTTCTCAATCTCATCTTTGCTTAGACCGCTTGACGCTTCAATTCTGATTTTTTGTTCCTTGCCGGTTGCTTTATCTTTGGCTGTTACATTCAGAATACCATTGGCGTCAATATCAAACGATACTTCAATCTGGGGTACGCCGCGTGGTGCTGCAGGAATGCCATCCAAATGGAAACGACCAATTGTTCTATTATCGCGAGCCATTGAACGTTCCCCTTGCAAGACATGAATCTCAACCGATGTCTGATTATCTGAAGCGGTTGAGAACACTTCCGACTTCTTGGTAGGAATTGTTGTATTGGCTTCAATTAATTTGGTAAACACAGCCCCCATCGTCTCAATACCGAGTGAAAGAGGTGTTACGTCAAGTAACAATATATCTTTTACATCACCGGATAATACGCCCCCCTGGATAGCTGCTCCAATGGCCACCACCTCGTCCGGATTTACTCCTTTAGAAGGTGTTTTGCCGAAGAATTTCTCTACTGCTTCCTGAATGGCAGGAACACGTGTTGAACCACCTACTAATATCACCTCGTCTATTTCAGATGCCTTAAATCCGGATTTCTGCAAAGCAGTTTTACAAGGTTCTATTGTACGCTTAATTAAACTTTCTGCAAGCTGTTCAAATTTGGCACGTGAGATTTTCTTAAGCAAGTGACGCGGACCAGCCGGTGTAACGGTAATATATGGCAGATTAATTTCTGTTTCCATCGCACTTGAGAGTTCTATCTTGGCTTTTTCAGCTGCTTCTTTCAAGCGCTGTAAAGCAATTGCATCCTTACGTAAATCCAAGCCCTCTTCTTTATTAAACTCCTCGGCAAGCCAATCAATAATAACCTGATCAAAGTCATCACCGCCCAAATGCGTATCACCTTCTGTTGATTTCACCTCAAACACACCATCACCAAGTTCCAGTATAGAGACGTCATGTGTACCGCCACCACAGTCAAACACAACAATCTTCAGGTCAGATACTTTCTTATCCAAACCGTATGCCAATGCCGCTGCTGTTGGTTCGTTGATAATCCGTTTAACAGTAAGACCAGCAATCTCGCCTGCCTCTTTTGTTGCCTGACGCTGGGCGTCATTAAAGTAAGCCGGTACCGTAATCACAGCCTCTTTAACCTCCTGACCTAAATAATCTTCTGCAGTTTGCTTCATTTTCTGCAATACCATAGCCGAGATTTCCTGAGGTGTATATTTACGGTCATCTATCTGTACACGTGGTGTATCGTTGTCGCCTTTAACAACGGTATATGGAACACGAGATATCTCAGACTCAATTTCATTAAATCTTGTACCCATAAAACGCTTAATGGAGAAAATAGTCTTCATGGGATTGGTAATAGCTTGTCGCTTGGCCGGATCACCCACCTTACGTTCTCCGTTTTCTAAAAAAGCAACAATGGACGGTGTGGTGCGCTTTCCTTCACTATTTGGTATTACAACCGGTTGGTTTCCTTCCATTACGGATACACATGAGTTTGTAGTACCTAAGTCGATTCCAATAATTTTTGACATATTAAAATTCATTTAAATTGTACAAGCCCAATGAATCAATTAAAATGCCATCCAATAAAATCACCGATTTTTCAGCATATCTGGCAGATGATAGGCCACATTCTGTCTATTATGACAGACTAATGTGACAATTTTGCAGGCTACTTGAAGTTTAAATTACCGGTATACTGCCCCCATTTAATGGAATCGCGAGTACGGTTGTTGACCTGAATACCTTCTAATCCACCTTTACTCCTAGATGAAAACAGACCTAACCCATTCTCAATATTAGTATAATCCGTTACTTTTTGTACAATACTCAAAGAAGGGGCGTTGATGGTCATATAATTATACAATTCGCGACCGGCCTGATAAACGATAAAGTCGAGCGATTGAAACTTGCGTGCTTTGAGCAAATTATTTGGTGTGCCGGGCAGATTGGGTTTAATGTATGTAGCAATAGCACCATAGAATTGACTTTTCTGAATACCATGATAAATCTCATTACCTATGATATTGGTAGCATCCGGTTTGAACAAGGGAAATGTTTTCACAAAATGCTTTAACGTCTTTGCGACTGTATCTGTTCCTAACCATTCGTAATAGTTGAAGCGAAAAGCTAATTGATACGCATAGGTGCTGTCATCTTTCAGCCATCTGATGGTTGTTGTAGGATCCGGATTCACACCCGTAATATCTTCAAAAGAGAGAACTGTTGACGGTGAGGTAGGGTAACTCATCAGCAGATTCTTTACCAAACTTGTCCAGGCGCTCACCGTTTTGTCTTTGGATGGGATTTTTACAAACAGCTTATAAATTTTATTTGTGGTCAGCGGCTTGGTGGTATAGTAGAGAATATTCTTATCGTTGGCAAAAAAGCCTGAGTCTTTAGGAAATGGGTCTGTAATTTTATCTAAAACAATACTGTCAACCTTATTGCCATTTAGATAGGAAAGCAAATATACAAAGGCTGAGTCGTAGTATAATGAATCAGATATTTTTGCATACATCAGAGCATCCCCGTCACCTAAATAGGCTTTGTTTACGCGCACCCATTGGGTGTCTTTTTTAGAATCCAGTAAGCCGTAAATGATGGTGATATCCTTATAAGGAGCGGTCATGTCAATATCTGTCGTACATGCATATGTGGAGGCTATCAAGACGATGCAAAAACCCAATACCCAATCTTTCATTCTATCAAAATTTAAACGAAAGTAATATATTTTCATCAAACCTCAAAAGCCGCATTCATAACTCCTTATCTTAAATTAAACCCGCCCCGATTTACATAAAAAGAACCCCATTATTATAGCTGACACCGCTTACCGATAGTTCCTATAAGTGTCTCCAAAATGGAATAGAAATTTTTTCTCCCCAATATATACCCAAAGACAGATAAACCCATGTCTTAGCTGTCATTAATAGAAGCCAAAGCAAGTATATTTTTTTGAGAGATAAAATCCGTTAGGCTTGCTCTGCTCATTTTTTACTCTTTACTTTGTCATAAACGCAATTGATTATGTCAGTCCATAAAGAAATACGGAAGGTAACAACTCATACTTTACAGGAAATGAAGCTCAGCGGACAAAAAATATCCATGCTCACGGCTTACGATTATTCGATGGCACGTATTTTGGATGCGGCTGGCATAGAAGTATTATTGGTTGGTGATTCGGCCAGTAATGTCATGGCCGGGCATGAAACCACGCTGCCAATCACCTTGGATCAGATGATTTATCATGCCTCCTCTGTTATTCGTGCGGTGAAAAGAGCTTTGGTGGTGGTTGATTTACCTTTCGGATCCTATCAAGGCAATACAAAAGAAGCTTTAAGTTCTGCAATTCGAATTATGAAACAGGCGGAAGCGCATGCGGTAAAGTTGGAAGGTGGAGCTGAGGTGGTTGAGTCTGTTAAAAGAATTTTGTTAGCCGGCATACCGGTTATGGGGCATCTCGGTCTGACACCGCAATCCATCTATAAATTCGGCACGTATGAAGTAAGAGCTAAAGAAGAAGCCGAAGCGGCAAAGCTAAAGCAAGATGCCTTGCTTCTTCAGGAGGCCGGCTGTTTCGCTTTAGTGCTTGAAAAAGTACCTGCTAAACTAGCCGCTGATGTAGCTAAAAGTTTACATATTCCTGTTATTGGTATTGGCGCCGGCAATCAAGTGGACGGCCAAGTGCTTGTAACTCATGATATGCTTGGTATTACCGTCGAGTTCAAACCCCGATTTTTGCGTAGATATCTTGATTTGAATACTGCCATCACGCAGGCGGTTCAGCAATATATCTCTGATATTAAGTCCGGTGATTTTCCCAACGATAGTGAGCAATATTAAACTTCCATTTTTGTCTTTATTTTTTAACACTATTGTCCAAGCCTTTCCAAACCGATATGCAAATTGTATCGGGACAGGACTGTAAATTCATAACGCTGGTAAAAACAAAATAGCCAGTTGATAAAATAAAAAATGGATAGACTGGAATATGCTTTGTAGAAAAAAGCGACAAAACCAAAATTGACTTGACCGACACGCATTGACTCATTTGTAAACTGCAAACCGCACCAAGCCAACACACGACAGAGCAAGCATAGAATGAATTTGGAACTTTGCAAAATGAATATCCTTTTGATTGAAGACGACCAAACGCTGAATACAAACATCAGCGAGGCTTTGAGGGCAGAATCGTTCAATGTTACTGCGTTGTATGATGGTTTGTTGGCGGAACGTATGCTCAAAAAAGGCAATTACGACTGCGTAATCATGGACATCAACCTACCGGGGAAAGATGGTTTTGATTTGTGCAAGGAGTTTCGCCAATACAATATCCAAACGCCTGTCATCATGTTGACGGCTTTTTCCGAATTGGACGACAAAGTGTAGGGGTTTGAATGTGGTGCGGACGATTATCTGACAAAGCCTTTCTATATGCGGGAACGGGATTTAGGTAGTACCATTGCCGAAGCTCAGAAAAAAGTGAACGCCAACATTAAACTGCCTGTCGGTTACAAAATGGGGTGGACTGGCGAATTTGAAAATCAAGTGCGGGCAAGTCAGCGGCTCACGCAAGTTGTGCCAATCAGTTTGATATTGATTTTTGTGTTGCTGTTCATCATATTTGGTAATGCCAAAGATGCGGGTTATGTATTAATAAACGTTCTCTTTGCCTTGATTGGAGGTATCTTGGCTTTGCATATTACAAGAATAAATTTCGGTATTTCGGCAGGTGTTGGTTTCATTGCTTTGTTCGGAATTTGCGTACAGAATGGTGTCATCCTTATTTCCGAATTTCACAAGCAAGCAAAAGAACTATCTGACCTCAACCAAGCCATTATCAAGGCCATAAAAGCGCGTACACGCCCCGTAGTAATGACAGCATTAATGGCAGCCATCGGTTTAATGCCTGCTGCCCTTAGCACAGGTATCGGTTCGGAAAGTCAAAAGCCGTTGGCAATCGTCATCATTGGCGGTTTGGTTACGGCTACACTGTTTACACTGTTAGTT
Organism: Flavobacteriales bacterium; assembly: GCA_026936045.1. Classification (GTDB taxonomy): domain Bacteria; phylum Bacteroidota; class Bacteroidia; order CAIKAF01; family CAIKAF01; genus BA4. The sequence goes on along the minus strand of JAIXKU010000313.1, from coordinate 4,806 downwards.
TTCCCGATTGTATATCATAAGGCATTGTACATAAGAGAAACGAAGAAAGCCAACGTACAAACGTGAGTACATTTGCAATTCGCATGACACGCTATTGAGTGCCTGTTAAATACTCTAAATAAGTAAATTATCCTGCATGATTACTTGTATCAGATAAAATAAGCGGGACTAGTGAAGCCTCTATTTCTGAATAAGGGGCAACATATTAGATGTATTATTCCTACTTTTGCTTTAATTTTTATTCCATCTTATGCGGTTTCAATTTATCTATAAACAAGCATCGGCCAATATAACGGAAGTATGGCTTGTTCCTCAAATGACAACAGAGCGTTTAATGACGTTTGGTCTTAATAAGGACGAAGCTCTATTTGCCAAAAAGAAAACGAAAGATACCAAGCAAGAGATTACACCGGTACTTATTAACCGATATGAAAAATATATCTGGATTCTTGGACTGCCTGAAAAAACAGATCCTATTGTCATCGAGAAAATACGTATAGCGGGTAGTCAGATAATGGGATATCTCAAGGCCAACAAAGAAAATACGGTTTTAATACATAATCATTGTCGAAACACGAATGTATTGACAGCAATAGCAGAAGGTATTGGGCTTAGCAGTTATAGTTTTGACAAATACCTTTCTACTAAAAATAAAAATCAACAATCTTTCACTTGCCACATTAAAGGCCAATACGACCAAAACGAGATAACTGAATTGCTTCATGTCGTACAAGGCACTTTCATTTCCCGCGATTTAGTCAATGAGCCTGTTCAATATCTCTCTGCCACACAGCTCAGCAAAGAGATTCAGCGTTTTTCAAAAGAAGCCGGTTTCCGTTTTGAATTTCTGACTAAGAAGAAAATTGAAAGTTTGAAAATGGGTGGTTTGCTGGGTGTAAACAAAGGCAGTGAAGATCCACCCACATTCAATATTTTGGAGTGGAAGCCCCAAAATGCCAAGAATAAAAATCCGTTGGTATTGATAGGTAAAGGCGTTGTATATGATACCGGTGGAAGCAGTTTGAAAACCAGCCAGGGTATGGAAAAGATGAAAGGTGACATGGCCGGTGCGGCAGCTGTGATCGGTAGTATATATGCTATTGCCAAAAGTAGAATCCCTTATCATGTTGTTGGTCTTATTCCGGCTACGGATAACCGCATTGGCAATAAATCTATAGTGCCGGGTGACGTGTTAACCATGAGTAGCGGGAAAACAGTAGAGGTACTTAACACGGATGCAGAAGGGCGTTTGATATTGGCTGATGCATTACATTATGCCACACGCTATAAACCGTCTTTAGTTATTGATTTGGCTACCCTTACGGGCGCGGCTGTTGCTGCTATCGGTGAAATGGGTATTGTAGGCATGGGAAAGGACGCCGACAATGATTTTGATTTACTTGAAAAATCCGGTTGGCAAGTATATGAACGAATTGTTCGTTTCCCACTTTGGGAAGAGTATGGTGACTTGATAAAGTCACAGATTGCGGATATAAAAAATATCGGAGGACCATTAGCTGGCGCTATCACTGCCGGTAAATTCCTCGAGCATTTTGTAAACTATCCATGGATACATCTCGACCTATCTAATGCACTGGCCGATCGCAATCAATATTACCGCACATCTGTGGGCACAGGTGCCGGTACTCGTTTATTAGCCTCATTTATCAAACAAAAATCTATAGCTAAAAAATGAAGCATGAAGCAGAAGCCGATCTTCTGAGAATCGGCATAACCATAGGTGATATCAATGGGGTTGGTCCTGAGTTAATTGTTAAGACGTTTATGGAGCCGTTAATGATGGAAACCTGTATTCCTATCGTATATGGCTCATCTCGCATCATTTCTTATTACAAGAAATCTTTTAACGCAGAACATCTGAACTATCAGAATATAGCCTCAGCATCGCAAGCACTACCCAAACGACTTAACATCATCAACTGTTGGGAAGAAGAAGCTAAGATCGAGCCAGGTGTATCGAATGCCACAGGTGCTAATTATGCGGTACGTTCTTTAGAAAAAGCAACATCTGATCTGACTTCAAATAACATACATGCATTGGTTACATCTCCTATTGACAAATCACACATGTCTTCTGTAGGTTTTGATTTCCCCGGCCATACAGAATATATGGCAGCAAAAGCTAAAGGTGTGCCACTGATGCTGATGGTAGGTGAAGATATACGTGTGGCATTGGCGACAGGCCATATGGGATTGAAGGATGTCAGCTCACAATTAACAATCCAAAATTTATTTGATAAAATAACGATTTTAGATCAATCATTAAAATTGGATTTCTCCATTGACCGTCCCAAAATAGCTGTACTGGCTGTTAACCCACATGCCAGCGATCAAGGAAAATTTGGTAATGAAGAGGCCAAGATTATTCAACCTGCCATTCAAAAAGCTTTCAATGCCGGTATTATTGCGGTAGGTCCTTTCTCTGCTGACGGATTTTTCGCCTCCGGCAACTATGTACATTATGATGCCATCCTTGCCATGTATCATGATCAAGGTCTTATTCCTTTCAAAACTATCACAGGCATGGCAGGTATAAATTACACTGCCGGTCTTAATATTATTCGCACATCACCCGATCACGGGCCGGCGTTTGATATTGCCGGGCAGGGTAAAGCCTCTGAAGACTCGTTCAGAAACGCCGTTTATATGGCCATAGATATTTGCAGAACAAGATACCTCAATCGCAACTTATCAAAGAATAAGCTTAAGAATCTTAGTACCGAACTCACCGAAGGGCAAGATGACGAAGCTCTTCCTGAAAGTGAATAGTCTTTATGCATTTTTATAAAAAAAACATACAACAGTTGAATATAGGTTTGCTTGGTGGAGGTCAATTAGGTCGTATGCTGCTGCAAGAAGCTGCCAATTGGGATTTGCGTATTGCTGTTCTTGATCCTTCGGCAGATGCACCTTGCGCCAATCTTACATATGAATTTGTGCATGGCGATTTTAGAGATTATGACACGGTTTATTCTTTTGGAAAAAATAGAGACCTTATCACCATCGAATTTGAAGATGTTAATATAGATGCCTTATTCAAGTTAGAACAAGAGGGTGTATCCGTCTTTCCGCAACCGGCCATCCTAAACATAATTAAAGACAAAGGCGCACAAAAGGAATTTTACAGAAAAAACGCTATTCCTACAGCACCTTATGCCCTTGTTGAGAACGCCTCTGAAATTGCATCTTGCGGCATCCCTTATCCATTTTTCCAAAAGCTTCGTAAAGGAGGATATGATGGATACGGCGTTAAGAAAATAAAAGGTATTGAATCTATTTCAGAGCAATTTGACGCGCCATCCGTGATTGAACAAATGGCTAACCTTGTTACGGAATTATCGGTCATTGTAGCGAGAAACAATCATGGAGAAATAAGAACATTTCCGGTGGTAAATATGGCATTCAATCCGGAGAGCAATATGGTTCAATTTCTGTTTTCTCCGGCTGGCATACCTAAAGATATTGAGCAGAAAGCAGAAAATATCGCTAGAGACATCATAGAAGGTTTGCAAATGGTTGGTATTTTGGCCGTTGAACTTTTTTATACCAAAGAAGGAGAAATTTGGGTAAATGAAATTGCACCCAGACCGCATAACAGCGGCCATCACACGATAGAAGCCAATATCTGCAGTCAATACGAGCAACATCTGCGTGCAATCTGCAACTTGCCGTTAGCTAATACCAATGCGCTGATGCCTGCCGCCATGGTGAATATTACCGGAGAAAAAGATCATCAAGGCGTACCTTATTATCAAGGTATGGAAGATGTACTTATAATGGAAGGTGCTTTTGTGCATTTGTACGGTAAGCAGCAAACCAAACCATTTCGAAAAATGGGGCATGTGACACTCCTTGCCCCTACTATTGACGAAGCGAAGAATAAAGCAAAGAAGGTATTGCAAACACTAAAGGTATTATCTCAATAGATAATCAAATCCTTATTTAAAGTATATTGCTGAAAGCAGATTATAATAATCTACAGGTAGAAATTATTAATGATACTTTCTAAAATCCTCAATTAATGCCTCACTCATTCCCATACTACTAAATCCACCGTCGTGGTAAAGATTCTGCATGGTCACCATGCGAGTAAAATCTGAGAACATCGCTACACAAAATTTAGCACAATCTTCGCCCGATGCATTTCCTAGAGGAGACATTTGTTCTGCATATTGATAGAATATATCAAATCTGGCTACACCGGTTCCGGCTGTTGTTTTGGTAGGTGACTGAGAAATCGTATTAATTCTCACCTTTTTAGCTATACCGTAATGATAACCGTAGCTACGTGCTATGGATTCCAATAGCGCTTTGGCATCAGCCATATCATTATAATCGGAAAACATGCGTTGTGCTGCAATATATGATAAGGCCAACACACTGCCCCATTCATTGATGGCATCTAATTTTTGTGCTGTTTGTAACATTTTGTGAAAGGACATGGCCGAAATATCCAAGGATTTCATATACCAATCATAATTAAGGTCTGTATAATGCTTTCCTTTACGCACATTGGGCGACATACCGATACTATGTAGTACAAAATCTATCTTGCCTCCATTCTTCTCCATAGCTTTATTAAACAGATTCTCCCAATCCTCAACCAAAGAAGCATCTGCTGCCACTATTTCCGTATTGCATTTTTCTGCCAACTCATTAATCTTACCCATGCGCATTGCCACAGGTGCATTAGAGAGAATAAACTTAGCCCCTTGCGCATGACATTCTTCCGCAACTTTCCAGGCGATAGAGTTTTCATCTAAGGCGCCTGTTATAATTCCGAAT
>JAIXKU010000043.1 GCA_026936045.1 Flavobacteriales bacterium | reverse complement strand
CTGTAAAAGCCCTCTCCCTGTCGGTCATCTGGGCTTCATCGTCGAGGTTTTTCATGACTTAAAACGGCAGTTTCGTTCCGGCAGGCAATGGTTCGATGCTACTCACTGATTCACTTGTCGAAGCCTCAAAGGTTGATACATTACCCAAAATAGGCATGGCCCGTTTTTCTTCCTCAGTCTGTGCCTTATAAACTTCCTTCGGCAGCGACTGCTTAATCAAATGAGTTTGATTGTCTTTGATTTCTTTCAGTTCAAAGGCTGTCATGTCAAGGTAAATGCCGGACTTGCCTTTGAATAAATGGTTAGCTTCAATCGGAATGATCAAGCATTCTACAGGGCCACTTTCACCGTTCTCAAATCTCACTGCGGAGATGAGGTTGCTTAAATTCAATTTAATGTTCAGTTTCATAATTAGTCGTTATTAGTTTCGTTATCCAAATCTTCAAGTTTATCCTTCTTCGGAATAGGGGTGAGGGTGTCATACATTATCTGATCAGCGCTGTTTAAGTCCTTGCCGAATATTTTACCGATCTTTTCGGCAGCATCTTTCACGGCATAGCTTTCAGCGGCGGGGACTGCTTTCATAACTGCATCGTTCTTGGTTTTGTCCCACTCCATCGCCCCAGCCCCGGAATCGGTCTGAATCGGTGCGGCTCCTACTCCGTCCTGCCATAATTCTATTTCTTTGTCCGAAGTAATATCCAGGTAGTAAAGTCGTACCGTTACTACAACAGAGTTTGCAATGGTCTGCACCTGCCTAATCTCCACGTGCCAGCGGATGAACAAAACAGTCAAAAGTGATTCAATTCGCTCAATCGGAATATATCTCACCTTTTTAAACATTGGATGTTGTTTCACCCATTCGGGAGCAGGGGGGCGATTCAGTAGAATATTCAGATCATTCTGAGTTTGCTTTAACTCAATATCCCCTTTAATCAGGTCTTCATACTTTGGCAGATGTCTCACTGCCGGTGTTCGGTTTTCCATGTGTCAGATTTTATGGTTATAAAATTCAATTTTCTTTACTGCCCAGTTCGGAAGGTTAAGCTCTACATTGCCGGACTTCCACTGGCAAAATACCCGGTATCCCGGCCAGCGATTTTCTTTCAGACACATCTGATAAAGTTTTAGGAGTTGTTCATACTCATAACGTCCCTGTCCGATAAACTGTGGTGAAGCCTCAAAGATGTTAAATGCATAAGGTTTGCGTTTTTCCTGAGCAATGAAATAAAATGACCATCCCCGGCCGTCACCTGTGATCATCTCCATAAGGTCAGAATAAAGTGCAGCCTGAATATGATAACCGCCGTCAGCAGCAGCACGGGTGAACCCGTCAACCGAAGCATCAAAGGTTGTCTTTAAATCAATGATAAAATGCTTATCCGGTCTAATGTAATCCGGTCTTCCCTTCAGATTAATGTCTCCTTCGGTTGTATGCAGGATTCCGGTTATTGATTTCTCCGGTTCTCCTTTTGAAAGTAAAGCCCTGCAATAGTAGTGCTGCATCAACTTTTCTTTCATATCCTTTATCTTCTGAAAGTCGGCCTTATCAATGGTTTTCCTGTCACCAATCAGCCTCATTTCGGATTCCTGCCACTCTTTGTATTGCTTAGTATTCCGGGGTGATTTAAACCCTTCGCCAATAAGCACCTGATAAATTGCATCATCATCAAAAACATAATACTCTGATTCAAACTTTTCAGGCTCCAGGATATAGATATGATAAGCCGAACCAAATGCCATCGCATCAGTCTCGACTTCCGCCGGTTCATCTTTGTATTGCTTGTAGTGTGCCGGAGATGTTTTGAGATTCTTTAACCCTGAGTAAGAAATAAAATCTTTCAGATCGTAATAATCACCTTCCGGTTTTATGGGCGTAAACCCTGTAATAAATTCGCTTTCCATAGTTTAAAGATAGTGATTATTTTGAGATTTCAATGCCCTCGACCTTAATTAATTCGCCGCATGAATAGATCCCGGTTCCTTCGTATTTCACGCCGTTAAGTTCGGCGGTCATTACATAGTAGCTCTCTCTTTCTTCAGCGTCAAAGTCAATCAAATCGCCTTTCTCCCAGTCGAGTTCATCCCATTTCGGCATCTCGGGCTCGTACTCCGGAGCCATCATCTGGTTGCGGTACTCCTGACCGTAGTTCCAGTGGTTATCTATTGGCATCATCTTCAGTGTCATTAAAGGTTGATACTTCCAATTCCGGCCACTCTACTCCGGCCTTTTTGCTGTCTTCAATCAGATTATTGATTGCCGTTGCCGTGCGGATGATTTCTTCCACATTGGCCGGTTCACTCAGGATTTCTTCAAGTGTCTTTCTCATAACATTGCGATTAAGGTTATTACTAAAAAATACGCCGTACCTATCACAAGGACTGCGGCGGTGAAACGATCTTTTTTCATGATTTCTTTGTGTTGGTTTTATAACGCTGAATATTGATAATTGTGCTTCCTTTGGTCAACAATTTAGGCGTGTTCGTCAACTTTATTCAATGTCATCTATCCTTATTCGTTCAATCAGATAGCCCCGGTATTTCTTCGGCATCGGGCATCTCTTCAGGTAGTTGTACGGCCACCCCATCCGACGGCAGGCTTTAGTGAAGGTGGAGAATTTCTTCTCCACTCCGTTGCCCGAAACCTTGATAAACGTTTTCCCCTGGCTCATGATCTTTCGACTTTTATATAGAGATCACAATTCAGCTCGTGCGATTCACCGTCACAGATCTCATCTGCCATCATCATAGAGTCGTTTGCCTCTATTATAAGCTGGACGGTGTTTAACGACACGTCTTCGTAGAACTTCGTTACCTTGCCGGTAATCTGACTTGTTAATGTTACATTGTAAGTTTTCATGATTTCTCAGTTTTTTATGTTTAGCGATTTTTTCTGTAAAACCAGTCAGGGATCATATTATTTACAATAACCGACTTCGGAACCCACATTGTAATGTCAACATCTTCCTCTCTTACGTGATCGTAACGGCTGTCAATAACTGCTAAGATAGCCCTTTCGGTTTCTTTTACTATTTCGTAAATTTTATGATCACTCTCCAGGATGTTGGCCTTGCAAAATTCCCAAGCCCTGCGAAGGCAAGTGCCGAAGTTCCAGTTTCTCTTACGAAAAATCTTCCATGCTGCTTTCATCACCTTGCTGCGGAATTCGTTGTTTATTGTTTTCATCTCGTTTGGTTTATTATAACAGTGTAAAGATATATTATATTATTACACCAAACAAGTATTTTGCCAATTATTTTCAAAAGATTTGACGAACGGCGATTTTTCGGTGACGAACGGCGATTTTTCGGTGACTAAACTTAA
>JAIXKU010000277.1 GCA_026936045.1 Flavobacteriales bacterium | reverse complement strand
GCCCTAATTGACCCATAATCTTCGCCAGAAACTATTATGCGATTGCTCCTGTACTCGTCCAGCTCAAACTCAACTGAGGTGATAATGCCATGAAAGATTTTTGTGACCGGCGGATCATTTTCATCGACATAGAAGAATACTTCATTCCCCACCTCAAATGTTTCGGATAACGCTCCGTCGTCATTGTATAAGCTGATTTCAAAGTAATCCGATCTTTTTCCTTTCTCGTCAGTGAATCTTGCATATTCAATTATGTTCAAGGCTGTAAGATCTATTTCAACATCACCAGCCTGCCCCACAATTATGGCCCAAAAAAGCGATGTCGCCCCGGATGTTTCAGATTTTATTGATAATGCACCATAAGAAGCATAATTTATTGATTCAACTTCAGTGAACTGAAACGCCCCTTTGGATCCAAAAGTGAGTATCTCGATATCTGCGTCAACGTCCTGGATGATTATGCAGCTATAAGAATTTACTTCTATTAATGAGTGATAGACGCATGCAGTTGCAACTTCCATTGAGCTGGCACAAGCAGCTTCGTTTTCCCCCACAAATGAAGTGTTCACTTGAATGCCTATTTGTGAATCGCAAGCTATTGCTTCACTGATAATATATGCGGTGATGCCGTTGAATGCAAGATCCCCTATCCCGATGATGTTCAATGTTTTTTTGAAATCTGTTTTTATTTCTGCTGTGATTGATCCCATGCCAGTAAGCTCTATCAGGTCAGTGCCTGAATCGATGTCCTGGAGAAAAAGTGATCCATTTGCAGCATATGTAGCGCTTATTACATAATCCGTGTTTGAAACTAACTCCAGGGAACCGGCACCAAGTGCTATAATATCGAGAGGGGTCCATACGGTATAAACAATTATTATAGCTTTTGAAACATAATCTATTAACTCAAGATCCTGGATCTGGATTAATCCATGGCCAGAGAAAAGGATTAGTTCGATATCATAATCAATATCCTGAATTGTAACGGATGAAGCCGCATTCAAAACGGCACTATAAGTATAATCTGTTGTTGTGATTATCTCTATTGAAGCATGGGAAGAAACTTCAAGAAGGTCATGCTTATCCATATGCCCTGTGAAAGTGACAAAAGACAATCCTGTCGTGATTATATTGGAAAAATAATTCCCGATTGCAGATAGTTCAACTGAAGAGGCCGCATTCAAAACGGCGCTACACGTATAATTTGTTACCCGGCTTATCTCAACTGCCCCGGCACCGATAAAAGTGATAAGTTCAATATCAGCATCTATATCACTTGTAACTATTGAAGCGGTGCTTGTGTAATTGATGCCATAAATATAAGCCGTGACTGTCGTAATTTCAATTGCTGCATTGCTTTGGTATTCTACAACTGCCGTGGAACCCGAATAATCCCATACTCCAAATGTCCCTGCACTAGGGAAAGTGATCAGTTCAATATCGGTGCCTAAGTCATAAGCGACTATTGAAGCAATGCTTGTGTAGTTTATGGAAGATGAGTAATTTGTGGCTGCTGCGATTTGTGTTTCACTTTGGGCCCCAAATGATATTATTTCAAGATCAATGTCAATGTCTTGTATCGTGACTGATCCGGCACCACCAAATGCGACTTCAACTACTTTCCCTAGGATTGCGTCTATCTCAAAAGTTGCTGTGCCGGTGATATTTGAAATACTGACCAATTGCCTATGCCCCAAAGCTTCAGTTGTCCCGGCTCCATCAAAAGTTACAGATAAGGCCAAGCTGGAAATCCCAGAAACGGCAAATGATCCATAACCTGAAAATGTGATAAGTTCAATATCAGAGTCTTTGTCCTGGGAAACGACAGCGCCCAAGCTGGTATAGTTGACATTACAAATATAATCCGTGACTGTTGCAACTTCAACTGTCGCATAGCTTTGGTAAGTGATCGCTTGGCTGTATGCTGCTGATGCTGCAATAGTTGAGGCACCTGCCCCTGTAAGTTCAACTAGGAAATGATACCCCGCTTGTTCTTCACAAGAAACACTGCCTGCACCAGCGATAAGTATTATTTCGATATCGGTGTCAATGGCCTGGATAACTATTGATCCATATCCTGTGAGGGCTATAGTTTCAGAATATATCAAGCCATAACTACAAGAAACTGCCCCGTTTGCAGTATACGTTATTGTTGCCACACGAGTTACACCAGCTGCAGTCACCGCAACTGCCGCATAAGCTGTGTAGCCAACATTTTCTTCATATTCTTCCCCAGAAGCCTCGGTATAATCTATTACGAGCTTTGGGTCATAACTTGTCCCGGAATACTCAGATGAATAGATATACCCGGTATAGGCAGTAGTCAGGCTAGGTGGGCTATCTGCATAATCATAGGTGTATTCCATCAAGCAGTATTTTGTTGTGCCTGTCGTTGAAACGTCTGATTTGCCAGTTGCGTCAAGGTCGATTGTTTTGTAGCCGTTGGTGCTTGTAGCTATTGTGCCATAAGAGCTCCCACTATACGCTGTGAAATCACTTGTTGAAAGTGCGCTTGCCTGTGTTCCTTTCAGTGCATAAAGAGTGGCACCGTTACTAGTTGAATAGACATAAACGGAAAGAGCGGCAGTATCGATTGTTGCACCGTCTGGGATATCCGAAGTGTCAAAGTATAGAAATCCCCTTCTTATTGTGTATGCGTAGCCTAGAAGCTGCTTATCAAAGGATTTGCTCGTGCTAACAACTATGGCTGTGGCGGTGTCATAAACTGTGGCGCCAGTTGTGCGTGCTGTGCTCCAAGACGTGCTATATGTTCCTTTTATGTCACCATCGGAGGAAGTGGAATAATAAGTTGTAGAATCGATATATATTGTTTTTTTGCCTTTCAGTTTTTCATTGCCAGGCCCGAGAAGGCCATATTTTTGGACCATCCATGCCCAATTTTTGGCCTTGTCATCAAAGTACTTGACATAGAAAATCCTGCCGTCTTTTTTTACTATTCTGTGCTTCAACGGCTGGGTGAAGTAGTCAAGATTTTCGACCCACATCCTGGGCTTGGGTATCCAGATTTTTTCCTTTGTATCCAGTTCAAAGGTAAATACGTCTGCCTTTTTTCCTTTTGCTTTGAATCCCTTCAGATGCAGCTCATACCAGACTTCAACATCTTCTAAATGGATCTTTTCAGTATCCACCACAAGAGATTCCTGGACGTAGCGCTCATGGATTCTGTTGTGGATCCAGAGGCCATCTGCGATGACATGCTTCAGTTCGTAATCATTTATCTGCACAATTTTGGCAAATCTATCAAAAGTAACTTCTTCCCCATTCAGTATGATCTTACTTATAGTTGCTTCGTATTGCTGATCATACCCTTTCCGGA
>JAIXKU010000264.1:20458-25774 GCA_026936045.1 Flavobacteriales bacterium | reverse complement strand
CGTAAGGTTAATACTATTCAATAATTATTAAGATTTAGTCATCAGAGATGGCTGCCTTTTGGCAGCCATTTTTATTTTTGTACTATTCGAAGTCAAACATGTATAAATCAGTTTCTGTATTTCTGCTTTCCTTGGTACTAAGCATTTCTTCATTTAACGGGTTAACTCAAACACGCATCATTGATATATACAATGCCGATAAACTCATGGGCATTACCATTAATAAAATGAAGGTACAGAAGCTTATCGGGCGTGTCGCACTTCACCATGATGGTGCTCTGATGTACTGTGATAGCGCTTATTTATACGATGCCCAAAACCGGGTAGAGGCTTTCGGTCATATTCATATCAAACAAGGTGACACCCTCTCACTTTATGGTAATGTCTTATTATATGACGGGAACACCCGTATTGCCACTATCAGTGGGCAAGTACGACTTATAGATAATCAAGTCACACTGAACACAACCAAACTCACGTATGACCGTAATAAAGAGATGGCTTTTTATGATGAGCAGGCCTCTACCCTCTCTAAAACTGAAGAATTAAACAGCCGAAAAGGCTATTATTATGTTAAAACCAAGGAATTTGCCTTCAAAGGCAATGTTGTTATTAAACATCCCGATTATACGTTATACTCCGATACGCTGATACAAAATACCGTTACCGATATCTCTTATTTTAAAGGACCTTCTACCATTGTCAGTAAAGAGAGTTATATCTACTGCGAAAATGGTTGGTACGACAAACGTAACGATATCTGTCAGTTTAATCAGAATAGCTATGTAATCTCAGACTCTCATATCTTAAAAGGTGATAGCCTTTATTACGAGCGTGAAAGAGGATACGGTAAAGGTATCGGACATGTATCAATTCAAGATACTACTGAAAAGCTGACCGTTACCGGTCATTTTGCAGAAACATATAAGCATATTGAACGCTATATGATAACAGACAGTGCAACGATGATAAAAGCTTTTGAGCATGACAGTTTATTTTTGCATGCCGATACTTTAATTGCTATACAGGACAGCCTGAATAAACGTGTCATAAATGCATATTATCATGTGAAATTTTTCAAACCGGACATGCAAGGCCTATGTGACTCTCTTTCATATCGTGAGCGTGACAGCACCATGCAGATGTATCGAAATCCGATTTTATGGAATGAACAAAATCAAATTACCGCCAAGCATATAGATATCTGTATTGGCCAAAAAGAGATTTATAAAATGTATATTCATTCCAATGCATTAATTGTTTCGGAAGAAGACAGCCTGATGTATAATCAGTTGGGCGGGGTGAACATGACGGCCCATTTTAAGAATAATGAACTAAACCAAATTGATGTGTTTGAGAACAGCCATTCGTATTACTATCCTAAAGATGATAAAGGCAGTATTATCGGCTTAAATGAAGTGGTATGCCAAGATATGGTTATCTATGTGGAAGAACGTGAAGTAGCACGGATCGTTTTCAAGATATCACCGGTTGGCACATTACATCCGATAGATAAAATTAATCCCGGAGATTTCCGACTTACCGGCTTCACATGGCAGGTAGCCCGAAGGCCGATGCAAAGAGAGGATATTTATCATTGGGATTGAAGCCGTTAATTATGATAATGTTTTATTGCTTTATGCCGGCAATGTAGAATACTTCACGCGGTGGCTCATCTGTTTTCTCATCCCATATTAGCCATTTCCCATCCATAAGCGTGTCTTTATAATTCCCTTCCATAAGTTTTTTTCCGGTGATGGTTGTATAAGTATATTTCCCATTACCTTCCGTTACCATCTGTCGTCCTTTTCTATCCCAACTATTCAACATCTTTTCAAATTTCCCATCGTATATCACTTCTTTATGCCTTTTCCCGTCTTCGTACCAATAAGTCCAGCTTCCAACTTTATTATCAATACCATTCTGCGGCCCTTCCATCATTTTCACACCATGCTCATACCAATAGATGGTTATACCATCCAGCTTGTTATTTTTATAAGTACGTTCTTCTTTTAAATTGCCATTTGGCCACCAGTGATATAACTTATCTTCCTGTGCATCATCCTTGCATAATCCTTTTGCCGACATTTGGCCGTCTTTGTAATAGATAAACCATTCGCCATTCAGATAGCCTTGATTATAATTATACAACTTATAAAGCTCACCGGTGGGATAATATTCTTTAAACTTACCATCAATAAAATTATCATAAAAGGTAAACTCATATCTCAACTTCCCATCAGGATAATAGCCTTTAGCCGACCCATTCATCAAATAATTTCTCAACGTATATTCAATGGCTACACCTCCTTCTTTGTATAGTTGAATCCATCTGCCATTAGGCAGACTATCCCATGCACTGAACCTGGGCAAATCTTTTAACGTAGAAAACCGGCGGTTGAAAATATATCTGCCGTCAGACCCTGTCGTATAACCTGGTTGTTGCGCGTAAAAGAATAGGGGCATAAAGAGAAATAGATGTAATAAAAAATACCGCAACATGAGATACATAAATAAAAATCAGAGATGAGCTTTAATCTCTAACAAAAAAGTACGAATATGGGTAAGTGAGCGCACAATCTCTACTTGATTAAGTGTATCAGGTTTATTCTCTTTTAGTTTCTTCTTAGCGCCATCCAGCGTATATCCACGCTCTTTTACCAAATGATAAATAATATAGAAATTATCCAAATCTTCTTTCGTAAACAGGCGATTACCTTTCTTATTCTTTTTGGGTTTGATAATATCAAATTCTTTCTCCCAAAAACGAATAAGGGAGGTGTTTACACCAAACTTCTCAGCCACTTCGCCAATGGTGTAATACAACTTCAAATCTTCTTTTTCTTTGTATGGCATCAAAAAAATCTATAACTCAAATATACAGAGAAATGTAAAGAATAGCCATTATCGCTAGAAAAAGGAGCGATAATGACTATGTATTCATCAATGCTTCAATCTCATCCGCTTCAATCGGGATGGTACGCATCAAATCCACAGGGCCATTTTCCGAAATAAGAATATCGTTCTCTATTCGTATGCCAAGATTCTCTTCGCGAATATAAATACCCGGTTCGCAGGTAAATACCATGCCCGGCTGTATCGGTTCATTAAAATAACCTACATCATGCACATCCAGTCCCATGAAATGGGACGTACCATGCATAAAGTATTTTTTATAAGCCGGCCATGCCGGATTCTGATTCCGAATATCATCGATTGTTATTAATCCCAACTCCACAAGCTCTTTTTCTACCAATAATCCCACATCCTCATTAACTTTTTTGATGGTATTGCCGGGTTTCAGCATCTGTACGGCCTGTTTATGCACTCTTAGCACTGCATTATAAACCGCTTTTTGCCTTGGTGTGAATTGGCCGTTTACAGGTAAGCAACGTGTCAAATCACTTGCATAGTTGGCGTATTCAGCAGCAACATCAAGTAAAAGGATGTCGCCATCCTGACACGTTTTGTCATTCTCCACATAATGCAGTACACAAGAGCCTGCACCGGAAGCAATAATCGGTCCATAGGCAAATCCGCGTGAACGATTGCATAAAAACTCATGCATCAGTTCTGCTTCAATTTCATACTCTGTAATACCAGGCTTCACAAAAGACAAAAGCCGTCTGAAGCCTTTCTCAGTGATATCACAAGCTGTTTTTATCATTTCTATCTCCAACGGATGCTTCATGCTTCGCAAACGTGAAATAATGGGCGCCAAACGCCGGTACTGATGTACCGGATAGTCGTGTTTGAGTGCTTGTATCAGGCGATAGTTACGCGTTTCCACCTCATTGACACGGCGAGTATGTTCATTGGTTGAGACATAAACATAATCAGCATCGGCCATCAAACCTTTCAGTATGCTATTGAATTCATGTGTCCAATACACGGTTTTAATGCCACTTCGCTCTGTAGCCTGCTCACGGGTAAGCTTTGCTCCTTCCCATATAGCAATCTTCTCACTCGTCTCACGTACGAAAAGGATTGCACGCATAGCCGGATCCTTTGCTTCGGGATATACAATTAAAATAGTTTCTTCCTGATCAATACCCGAAAGATAGAATAAATCGGAATTCTGCCTAAAACCCATTGAGCCGTCTGCATTAGTAGGCATTACATCATTACTCTCAACGATGACAATACTGTTGGGTAATAATTTCTCAATCAGTTTTTTTCGATTATCTATATATAAATCATTGGGTACCGGAACGTATCTCATAACTCAGCTTTAATTTAAAAATGAAAGGCTAAGATAGGTGTTTGAAAACAGAAATAAAAACTATATAAGGAAGGTTAAATGAGCCTAAAGAAAAAAGTCATACAAATAAAAGCGTCTATTTGTACCAATCCATGTATTTCACATAGTTCTGAGCTATCCGGCTAATCAACTCCCGCACATGCTTTTCGTCCACTTCTTTAACTTTTTTGGCGGGTGTACCGGCATAAATGGTACCTGATTCTACAACGGTATTTTCCAAGACCACAGCCCCTGCCGCTATGATAGATCCTGCGTGTATTACCGCATGATCCATGACAATGGCACCCATACCTATCAACACATTATCATGGATAGTACAACCATGTACAATGGCATTATGTCCGATAGAAACATTATTCCCAATTGTTGTGGGCGCTTGTTCGTATGTACAGTGAACGGTTGCATTATCCTGTACATTCACCCTATTACCCATACGTATGAAATGTACATCACCTCTCACTACGGCGTTATACCAAAACGAACACTCATCACCACAAACTACATCACCGATTACAACAGACGTCTCGGACAACCAGCACTGAGATCCAAACCGAGGGAAAACACCATGAATACTTCTTATAATTGCCATACTAATCTTAAATTGTAAAGCTCAAACTTACAAACTTACAGCAGGGTACGTGCAGATTATTTATTAAACATCACGCGATAACGATCAAATTCCTCTTTAGTAATTTCTATGTTCCCGCCACCTGCACCAAAATTAATAAAGCCATAATATGCGCTGCCTAACAGCTCAATGGTATCATAAGCTTTAAGGATGATATAGGTTTTAGAGACCAAAGCCGCTTTCTCTCCATTTTTTAGAATATTTAATCGTGCTTCTTCTGAAGCAACCGGCAGGATATTATTTAACTTACGCAGGCGATCCAATTCTTCCCATTTCCTTCTCTCCTCAGCCTCTTTGCGTAGCCGCTCATCTTCTTCGTCCTTAATACGCCTTTCCTCGGCCTCTTTCTGTAATCGCGCTTCTTCCGCCTCGCGAAGACGTTTATCCTCAGCCTCTTTATTCAATCGCGCTTCTTCCGCCTCACGAA
>JAIXKU010000264.1:0-19973 GCA_026936045.1 Flavobacteriales bacterium | reverse complement strand
AATCGCGCTTCTTCTGCCTCACGAAGGCGTTTATCCTCAGCCTCTTTCTGTAATCGCGCTTCTTCTGCCTCGCGAAGACGTTTATCTTCAGCCTCTTTCTGTAATCGCGCTTCTTCTGCCTCACGAAGGCGTTTATCCTCAGCCTCTTTCTGTAATCGCGCTTCTTCTGCCTCACGAAGACGTTTATCCTCAGCCTCTTTATTCAATCGCGCTTCTTCCGCCTTTCGCATCCTTTCTTGTTCCAATAAGGCCAGTTTCTCATCATTTCCGGATTTTATAATCTCTACCTTTTTTTGCTGTGCTTTTAGGGTGCGTAAATATTCCTGTTCCAATACAAAAGAATATTCCCGCTCATCAAACTTAATCTTACCCGTTTCATTGGGCATTTGATCAAAAGATTTATACATCAATACATCCAAAAAGAATGGCATCACACCTTCTTCGAGAATTTCCTTAGGCACCTTGGTATCAATACTGTATTTTTTAATAATATAGCCTTCCAACTCAAATTCCACATCAAACACAGACTGATAATCCAGTTCCAGCTTATACTTGCCATCCGCCTTAGAGGTGTATGTCTTCTTGTTTTTCCCGGCTTTAGACACATTAATTTTGACAACGACCGGTGCCACATCATCCGGTTTGACAATGCCTTCAATCGTCACAAACTTATCTTGTGCCGTGAGGTTTAGCAACGTAAAGAGTGAAAGGATACAAGAGCAAATGGATATTTTCATGGGCAACATAACGTCAATAGCAGCACTTTATTTTATATTGGCCCATTCGAGCATGTTTTGCATGTGGTGAGACAATGTGATTTTCTTTTCTTCGGCAAAATTAGGAGAAATAGAGAAATTTAGGAGATTGAACTCTGAAATTGCTTCCACCCATATTTCAATGCCATCGGGTGGAAGGATTATACCTTCCATTTCATTTATCAACTCTGATGCGCCCACTTGTTCTGAGATTATAACGGGTGTGCCTGAAGCCAACGATTCAGCAACAATTTGTCCATACGGCTCATAAACAGATGGATGCAACAGTGCATCTGCTGCCAAATAATATGGGCGTGTATCTTGTTCGTAACCAATATATTGCACATTCTGTAGGTTCGTATGAACTTTGGGAGAACCTATGATAATTAATTGATTAGGGCTACCTTGCAGTTTTTCAAAAACATCAAGCAACAATGATAAGCCTTTGCGCTCATGTCCGGTAGAGACAAAAAGAAAATATTTTTTATTAAGATCCCAGTTTAGTTTTTGTCTTGCATGAACCTTTTCATTAGGCTGTAGCGGTGTAAAATATGCCGTATTAAGAGGGGGATATAAAACTTTAATCTTATCAGGATGAACATGATATAGCGTAACAAGTTCATTTCGTACCATATCGGAAGCGGCAAAGATAAGTTGAGAACGATGAAACCCTCTTCTGTCCAAGCGTATCTGTTCCAAGTCGCTGATAGACGATGGTCTTTTATTCATTTTTTGGAGATATCCCAAATGATTGCCCGGACAAAGAATAAATTGCTGATGGGTCGTTCGTCCGAGTGATAAAGAAAAGTCATAGCTATGTCGTTTCATAAATCGGCCTAATCGAACATCAAACCGACCTTGTCTAAATGGCTTGGGCAGGAGTCCTGCACCAATTTGATGTACTTTAACATGTGCTGGTAATTTGATTTGAGGATTATATAACGCACAAAGTACATCCACTTCATCGCCTCGCTCATGAAAATATCGGATATAGTTTAAGAGTCGGGTTTCTAAGCCGCCAAACTGTATTAAACGAAAATGTATTAAAGCTACTTTCAAGCTGCCAGAATATTAATGTTTCACAGATTCGCGAAATGCGAACACGCTTATTAATTGCAAAGATAGGTATAAAACTCAGGCATTTGATAAGAGCCAAGCATAGTCAGGTATGAAAGACAAAGCTTCAAAAGAAGAGGTAAGATTTGGCCGATGAAGGCAGTAATGTGTCATTCCATTGGATATGAAAAGGCCTTTTACCTGAACAGTTCGATTGTAATGGGCTA
The DNA here is from genome assembly GCA_026936045.1 of Flavobacteriales bacterium. Classification (GTDB taxonomy): domain Bacteria; phylum Bacteroidota; class Bacteroidia; order CAIKAF01; family CAIKAF01; genus BA4. The sequence continues at coordinate 17,935 of JAIXKU010000264.1, read as the reverse complement.
TTTGCATGAGTGTATCATCCGTAATCTTTACATGCGGGGCTTTACATTCAATAATCATCTGTGGATGGAGGTCAGGCGCATAGACAATAGCATCGCAGCGCCGCTTAAGTTTATGGATACGAATAGCCGCCTCGACGTGGATGCGTGCCTGTGGATAGGCCATTTGGTTCACAAGATATAAAAGAACATGCTGCCTCACCCATTCTTCGGGTGTCAGGCTAATCATTTTTTGCCGAAATACATCCCATATCAGGTATTGTGAATTGCTCTCCTGAATTCTTAGCTCTTGTTTGGGTAGGTTAAGTTCGGGAAGATTTATCATTCTGTTGTGCCGTTGAGAATATCAAAAAACTCCTGCATATTAGGTGCTAAGATGATTTCCGTACGTCTATTTTTGGCACGGCCTTCTTCGGTTTCATTATCAGCAACCGGCACAAACGGGCCGCGACCTGATGCCGTGATTCGCGATGAGGTTACACCTTTTTCTGTGAGAATACGAATAATAGATGTAGCACGCATGACACTCAAATCCCAATTTGAGAAATCGGTACCGACATTATCGGTATGACCTTCAATGGTGATATTAATCTCCGGTTGCTGGTTAAGTACTACAGCCAATTTTTTTAGGGCATCTACCCCCAATGGATCAACCTTATAACTTCCCGATTTGAAAAGTAACTTTTCGGAAAGTGAAACATACACCTTGCCCTCTTTAATCATTACAGAGATATCTTCTGATTTGAAGCTTTCCATCGCTTTGGTTATGGCAGAACGGAGTTTCTCAACTTTCTGATTAAGTGCCTGAATCAACTGTTCCAACTCCTTCAGCTTTGTTTCTTTTGCTTTTAACTCTTCTTCTTTTTTTCGTAATGCCTCACCCATGTCGTTACGAAGGGTTTCAATTTCTTTCGTTAAGTCTATCTGAATAGATTCAAGAGTCGCAATTTTATCGTTCGCATTATTTTTTTCTATTGTAAGGGCTGCAACCTGGTCACGACATAGGGCTAATTCGCCTTCCTTCGCTATAAATTTCTTTTTAGATACGCAGGCTGAAAGAAAAAATATCAATAGAAAAAACGGAGTAGGAGAGATATAAAACGACTTGTTATTCATAGTGGTATTTAAAATTGTATTCTCATAAACCAAAGGTCAATCCGCCCATTACATTAAACTGTTGCGTAGGATAACCATACCAGCGTTGGTAACGGAATGCAGCCATATTATTTAAGTTAACCCAGAATGATAGCATCTTGGTAAGGCGATATTCGCCTCCGATTGAGATATCAAAAAGAGAAGGAATATCCTGAACAAACTCATACTTATTATTGGGGTTTGCTGGATCATATAAGAAGCGTTGCGCTTTTTGAGGGCCGATAAAATAAAGGTCGGCACGAATAATAATCTTATCACGTAAATTATAATAGCCGCTTAGTGTTACATCTACAGATGGTCTATGCCATGGTGTGCGCAACTTATCAGTAAAATAAAAATAATAGTTTGCCTTAGCCGCTACCCAAAGTTTCTCGCTCAGATTATAAGCCAGCTCTCCTTGTATGCGTACTAAACCTGTTTTGTCATAAACTGGGCGAAAGCCACGTTGATGAAAGGAGATGGTATCATTCAAAAAATAGGCATAGTTATCAATTAAAGAGTAAGAGGCCGCTAAATTGTAAGAAAGATTTTTTGTAAATGATCCTTTCACGCCACCATCTACATGAATCCACTCATTAAAATCAGACAGCTTGGAATTGCTCATGATAAACAGATTCTGGCGACTTAGCGTATAAAAGCTATTACGCCTGTACTGACCGGAAAGATTAGCATAAAGCATAATATAATTCCGATATACATTAAACTGCACTTGTACGTCGGGATAAACATTAAATCGTGTTGAATCGTCCACTCCCAATGCCAAGTCAACGCCAAGATGTATGTTCCACCATTTTCCGCCTAAACGCATATAAGGTGTAAAGTCGGCGAAGAATCCATGCGAAGAAGGTACCGAATCATTTTGGTATTGAATATATTCCAATCTTGTTTTTCCGCCAAAGAATTCACGGGCAAATTTATCGGTAAACTTATTCAGGTCGGCAGACACAACGATGCTGTTTTCCATCGCCCCCCACTTATCGGTTATATTGTAAAAATCAATATCAACATGATGATTCAAGCGTATGGAATCATTCCGATATGTACTAAACAAGGCGCCATGAAAACCAAATTTAGAATACCTCTGACGGGCAGTATCTTCGTTAATCAGCGAATCAATAGCCGGGAAATAGTTGTAATATCTTACCACATTTCGGATATAATCTGCATTAAGTTGAAGTGTATGCGTTTTGAAACAATGAGAATAAGCGGCATAGCCTTCATTATCGCTCATTGCAGGGTTACCGCGATGACTGATATTTCCCTGAGACGAAAGGTGCTTATATCTAAACGTGTAATAATTATTTTTCGAACGCAGATTGGATATATAAGCATCTACAAACGGTGTAAGATAATTACCAAAACCGGCTTTGATATATAAACGGTGAAGTTTGGCAAGTGGCTCTGTTTTCATCCTGGCTGCGGAGATGGTATCTGGCGTATAAGACGTTTCGGCATTGGTTGAGTGAATAGAATATGCCATTTCGGCTACTACACGAAATGTATCTTGAATGGAAGGTTGAAAACTGAGTTTCTCTACTTCAGCCAAACGAGGTTCAAAACCAGTAAACACATTTACCTCATCCGTTGGCACCTGCGTTTGTGCAGCAGCCTGTCCGAATATGAATACGAACAAAACAATGATATATCTAAAAACCAATTTAAACATCATGGGCGAGATTGAGGTTTTTGGTTGTCATCAAATTCAAATTCATTATCCTGCTTCAAACGTGGTTGTGTATCTTGTCTCTCCCGCTCTAAGATTGTTTCCAACTTTGATTGGGCCAAATCTATCAGATCCTGTTCATCATGTTTGGCTATAACGGTATTGAGCATACTCTTAGCTTGTGGATTATCGTTCATCTCCACATAGATATCCGAAAGGAGGATAAAGCTTAGCGCCAACATATGTTTGTCGGAACCCATATTCTTAATGGCTGAGCGAAGATGCTTTTCGGCATCTGTATATTTATTCTGTTTATAGAAAATCTCTCCTATCCTATAGTTTGCCTCAATATCAAATTCTGACGGAATGCGGGTAGCTACTTTTTTATATTCCGATAACGCCTCTTCCCATTGTTCAGACTTATAATAACAACTTGCTTGAATATAATGAGCTTGCTCTTCCGTATATTCATTAAGTTTCTCAAATGTCAGAACTGTCTTAGCATAATCAATAGCCAAATCGCATCGTTGGGTTTTAAAATAATTTATCATTAGGCCGATACGGGCCTTCTTCATCAGATCAGGTGTCTCAGACTGTTCTTCCATAACTTTATATACCTCTATAAGGCCGAGAGAGTCTTGTGTTTTCTCAAGAATGGACGCCGCCCGATTTAACGCATTCTCACTATACATATTTTTACGTTGTCTGAATACGTATTGGTAATCTTCCAGCGCTTTTAACGGTTCTTCCTGCTTAACATGACATTCTGCTTTATAGTGATGGGCTTCAAGTAAGAAGATACCCTTAGGGAAATTACGAATATACTTATCAAATGATTCTATAGCTTTTGCACAGTTATTCTGATTAAGGGCTGTTTCGGCTGCCGCATAGCTGGCCGAATCAAGAGAACCGGCAGAAAGCTCCACATGCTGAATACCTTTAATATATTGGGTATAAGCATCAATATCCCCTAATTCAATATAGATATTTCGAATATACTTCAGTGCTTCTGCAGCCTGTGAAGAATTGGGATATTCATCTACTACACGCTTATACCAACCCAATGCTTCACGGTTATTATCGGCGTTAAAATAGATCAGACCAAGCTGAAGATAGGCTTTGCTTAAATAAGCTGTTGTCTTATCTGAATTAACAATAGATTCGAAATTGGCCACCGCTTCATTTGTTTTACCCAAACGGATATTTGCCAAGCCAAGTTCATATTGCATTTCCTCTTTAAACGCCGAATTAGGATACGCCTCCAACGCTTGTTTCAAACTCTTTGCCTTACCTGATTGATCGCCATTTAAACCTTGTATCAATGCTTTCTGATACAGAGCATAATCATTCACATACTGTCCCGTTTGTAAGGCCTGGTCGTAGTAGGTAATTGATCTATTATAATCGCGCATCATAAAATAGCAATCGCCGATACGCAGGTAAGCATCGTGAATCTTACGTGTATCTTTAGCAGGTGAAGCGGTATAATTTCTAAACTCCGTCGCGGCATCAGCATATTTTTTTCTTTTCAAATAAGAATAACCCAGTCCGTAATAAGCATCATAATAATAAGGTACGGATTTAGCCGCCGCAGACGTAAGAAAATCATCAAAGGCCACGCCAGCTTCTGCGTAATGCAGCATGCGGTATTTGGCTTCTGCCAACCAAAACTTACTCTCTGCCGTAATTCTGTTATCATAGTTCAGCTTAATAGCTTCTTGCAAATGCTGAATAGCTGATTCGTATTCAAGATTATTAAACAGCTCTATCGCGCGAAAGTAATAAATACGCTGCTCGGCTATCTTAAGCTTGGTATTTTTATTTGTTATCTTAGATAAAGACTGCAACGCATCTTTATAATTCTGCGTATTTAGATAAATATTTACCATTATCTCATACGCCTCTTCAATATTTAACGCCTGAGGATACGTGCTGATGTATAAGTTGATAGCATCTATGGCATCATTATAGGGATTATAACCTAACTCATAGGAAAGTTTGGCAAAATTAAATAAGGCCTCTTGCGCAATGCGTTTATCATATTTCATGGAAGCAGCCTGTTTCAACATTTCAAGAGCTACCCGCTTTTGATTGGTCTTAATATAACAATCCGCCATGTAGTAATAAGCTGTTTGCGTCATCAGGTCATCCTCGGCAGTGCAATTTTTTAATGCGGTCAAAGCATCTTCAAAGCGTTGTATCCGATAGCAAGAGACACCCATCTGGTAATAACCGTCTCTATCTAACGACGATCCTGTTGCTAAATAGGCTTCATAATTTGAGATAGCCTTGGCATCATTCTTCAACTCAAAATAGGATTCGGCTAAAAGGCGACGCACCAATGGTACATTCTTACCTTTAAGCGTATCAACAATAGGCTCGGCGTAATCAACAGCCTCCTGATATTTACCTTGCAAATAATATATCTGCGCTACATAAAAAGGGATTAGGCGAGAAAATGCTTTTTCTTTCTGAATGCTCAAAAAATGCTGTAGAGCCACTTCGTAATTCTTTTTCAGATAAGAAATATGTGCAAAATAATAGGTAGCGGCTGCCTGATAGATATTCTTTTGATCCTTGATTGCTTCAAAATTTAATAAGGCCTTATCGTAATCTTCTATCTGAAAGCGACTGTAGCCCAACTTATAGTAATATTCAAATGCCTCGTTCTTGCTTAGTTGATTGACGTCTGTTTTAAGAAAATAAGCAATGCTCATATTATAATCTTTCTTACGAAACTGAAGCTTCGCCAACTGAAAATAGGCCTGGATGACTTTATTACTATGCGGATAATTGTCTATAAAATGCTTCATCAGGTATTCGGCATTCTCATGAAAAAGCTCTATAGCACAAGCTGCATAATAGTATGTAGCTGCACTCTGAGCGTAATCAGTCTTTTTATCGGAGGCACGAAGAAACTCATCAAACCGTAGTTGTGCTGCACCGTATTTTTGTTTTTGAAACAAATCAACGCCCTCTTTGTATGCTCTTTCTGAATCAAGATAATACTGGGTACGCTGTGCATATAAGGGCTGACTGCATAACCATATCATGCTTAACAAAAGAGAAAAGGCAAGCGCTCCCTTGTACGAAATGACTATTTTATAAAATGCGTTTAGCATGGTATGTTTTAGCAAAAATACATGAATGGGATACGGATAAAGATTAACAAAGCATTGATTTATTAACGGATGAATATTGATAATTATTTTAACAGTATTATGCAATTCATAACCTAAAACAAGAACTTTGTGCGTAACATGTCTGGCAATATTATCATACGCTTTTCGGAAGTTTCCATTTTGCAATCAAAAAACCTGGTTTTAAGAAAGGTTAGTTTTGAGGTGCGTCAAGGCGAGTTTGTTTACCTGATTGGACGAACAGGTAGCGGTAAAAGCAGCTTATTAAAGACCATGTATGCGGAATTACCTTTGGCAGAAGGGCAAGCTGATATTGTGGGCTTCGACTTGGATGCTATCAAGAAAAAAGAAATTCCTTTTTTAAGAAGAAAACTCGGTGTTGTTTTTCAGGACTTTCAGCTTCTGACAGATCGAAGCATTACTGATAATTTATTATTTGTATTACGTGCTACAGGATGGACAGATAAGGTAGCCATGGAAGAACGATTAAAAGAGGTCTTAAACATGGTTGGATTAGGCACAAAAGGATTCAAATTCCCGCATGAATTATCCGGCGGAGAGCAACAGCGTGTGGTTATAGCACGTGCATTGCTTAATCATCCCGAACTTATCCTGGCTGATGAGCCGACCGGTAATCTCGACCCCGAAACATCTATCGAAATCATGCAACTGCTTTATGCCATCAATCAACAAGGCACAACGATACTGATGGCTACACATGATAAATATATTACGGATATGTTCCCGCATCGCACTTTAAAATGTGAGAACAGTACTATTCTTGATCTAGCCACAACATCTGACCTAGCATAACGGCTACATGGTAGTTATCATAGGTCTGTAATCCCTGCTCTCTCTTTCTCAAATCAGTTTCTTGAAAAGGAACGGTTTGTAACCTCTCAATTGCAGTTATCCATTCATCACTATTATTGGCAATAACACAAAGATTATTTAATCCTGTTCCCTCCAACATAGTATCGTTAACAATGCAATGACGACCTTTATAAAGTGCATGTAATAATTTCAATTTAATGCCCGTTGATTGGAATGAAGGCAAGACATGCATTTGTGCATCAGATATCAATGCGTTCATTTGTTCTTGAGATTCCGGCGCTACCCATTGCACATGTTTATATTTTGAAATAGCGCTTTTAAGAGTCTTGGATGGGTTTTGTCCGGCGATAATAAGCCGGTAATGTATTTTTGAAAAAATCTGTTCAATAAGAAATAAGGCTGATCTGTTATTCTCCTCCACCTTTAAATTGCCATGATAGAGGGCATAATCGCCCTTTCCTATTTCTGCGGTAACACTATCTTCCGGATGAAAAGGCGGAATCCATCTGGCATAGCCAAATAGTCGGTTGAAATAGCTGGCATCATTGCTAGAAATAGCTGCAATGCCGGAAGAACGGGCAAGAATTTGCTCAAAAGCACTCAACTTTCTAGCTTCCGACAAATAATACCATTGCTTCAAAGCACCTGTATTATGCATTGCTAATGCCCGGTAGTATTCATGTTCAATATTATGGGTGCGTACAATACAGTGTTTTTTTTGTATGTCCGGGTTTAATAAAGCTGCACAAGTATGTAATCCTTCAAACAAAATGGGATAATTATCTTCCAGTAATCTTTTCTCAAGATTCTTATTCATGCGTGACGCCACAATAAATGGTTGGGGCTTTAGCAATAAGATAGGATGTCTTGTTCGTGGATAATAATATATCTCTTTACATAATAAAGCCAGCTCAGAGGCTTGCGAGCGGTTGTATTCAAAAGCGTGTAGAAAAATCTCAGCACCCATTTTATGCAAACACCGGATTTTATGAAAGATATCAATAACACCACCATAGGTAGGCGGGAAAGGAATATCAAAAGCAACAATATGTACAGCCTTTTTGCTCATGTATAACTAATCATGTTATTGAAATTTAGTTAGCGCTTGTATCCACTGAAGGACAAGCGCTAACTGTTGTTCGGGCGTCAGGTTTGAGTTATCAAGTACCTGCGCTTCCGGATGCTGGCGTAACGGATCCTCTTTGCGATTTGTATCTTGAAAATCTCGTAATTTTTGTTCTGCTTCCACCTCTTCTATACTAACTTGTTTTCCTTGTGCTTTCAGTTCTTCATAACGTCTTTTTGCACGAATCTGCGGATTGGCTGTCATAAAAATCTTCAATTCAGCATCCGGCATAATAACAGTAGCGATATCACGTCCATCCATAATCACCCCTTTTCTTTGTGCCATCTGCTTTTGCCAATATTGTAGCTTGTCACGCACCATACGATTCTGACTAATCCGACTGGCTAAAGAGGCTATGTGGGTATAGCGGATTAATGCCTCCACAGGTTGGCCGTTAAGATGCACCTCGGTATTTCCTGATTCCGGGTTTATTTTAAACTCAACCATCAACTCTGGCAAAGCCAACTCAATTCTTTGCATATTTGGCTCTCCATTGTCTATAAAGCCATTTTGCAATGCATACAATGCCACAGCCCGATACATCGCACCTGTATCAATATAGATATAGTGTAAAGATTTAGCCAGTTGCTTTGCCAATGTACTTTTGCCACATGATGAATAGCCGTCTATCGCAATGTTTATCACACCTAATGATTGAAGTGTAAAGAAAAAACAAAATAAGGAATTATCAAACCGAGCCAGGATGGATTTAGAAAAGGCCGTTCTGAATCATCGGATATGCGATGCTTTCTGTATTTAGCATGTCTTCCATATCGCAATATGAAAGAAACACACTGGGCAACTCGGGTAAAGAAATCGAGATTTCATGTGCATTATATTGAAACAAGAGACCGTTTGGCATCATCGAAAAATTATCAGAAAGCGAAAAAACACCCTTAACATATTCAAGCTGATTATCGGCATATTTTTTTTCTAAAGCCTGTTGAACAATTACAGCCAAATCATCTATACGGTCAGATTGGATAATATCCGTTAATACAATTACCTGACCGTTATCTGTACGAAAATGATGATAAGTCAGCGTAAGTACAGAACCGGGTGAATCATACTCTGCTTCCACATGATAAAACAATACCGATAGAATACCATTGGTATTAAGCTCAACCGCAGCCACTAGTTCCGAGCAAACACCTTCAACTGTAGCAATACTGTTTTGAAAATCCGATTTCAAATTATCAATGGTAAGATGCTTAGCATGGCTCTGTACATAGGTAAGAATATTCTCTTCAATCTGACGATTAATTATCTCTGCACCGTCCACATTATTAATAACCGGATACACAATATTAAAGGTGGATGATTTTTCGATTTGTGTTTGTAATTGCTTGTTATTAGCCGAAATATGTTTAGTTTGGATAAGGGCTACACCGCCAGGTATATACTCGGTTAATGAAACAGAATACGTTGCCTTTGTTTTCTTTCCTATCCATGTTCCTTCAAACCCTCCGGCTGAAAGGACACCCTGGAACATGCCTGTTATCTGACCGTTGGTTATTTCATTAAGGCTAACTGTGCCATCAGGATGTTGCCAGCCATCAAGCATAATCTTCATCGGATATTGGTCATAAGTATAATGACCTCGTAACATAACCGATTTACCTGGTATCCAATTCATTGCAATGGATAATTCAAGGGTTATGCTATAATACTCGCCGATATTGCCTCTAAAAAATGTTCGATTATGCTCATCAGCATAAGCAGAGGCATGCAAAGCCGATATTTCCGAATAGCGCGTTTCGTCATAACTTAACTGGGAATAAGCGTAATGGCTCATTCCAAAAAGGAAAAAAAAGAAAATGATATATGAATAGCGAAACGGCATATAATCTTTGTAGCTCAAAAATAGTTATCCCCTATGGGGATAAACAAGGAAATTAGTATTTAAGCAATTCTTATGAGAATTCTCATTGCAATCATAAAATTGAGTATAAAAATGATTAGTCTAACGATAAAAAGGTTCTACATAGGCTAAATCAGCAAACTGTTGATTAGTAAGCATAGCTTCAGCTATACCTATCATGTCTTTAGCCGATGGCATAATCTGATGCACGCAATGTATATGGGTATCTGGCGATATCATTTGTTCTACTTTGCTTGTTCCATCTCCAATAAAATAGCAATCCGCTTGTCGTATGTATTCATCAAATGAATCCGGCGATAACGTCATGGCAAATGCTTCTTTAACAGGTTGATTCTTTTCAAAAAACACCGCAGCATAAACATCATTTCTACGAGCATCTAACACAGGTATTATAAACGAAGAAGGCGGTAATATCTGTTTTTGCGAAAATCCAAACGCCATAGCCTGCAACGTAGGGATAGGCAACAGATGTGCATCCGTAGCATAGCAAATACCTTTTGCCGTGGCCAGCCCGATACGCAATCCTGTATAAGAACCCGGTCCGAGACTCACTGCTACAGCTTCCATATCTGAAAGCGAATAACCCGTTTTATCCATCAATTCCTGAATGAATATGGAGAGATGAGAAGAGTGGATATTAGGCTCATTTGTTTCTACCAAACCCAAACATTCTTTACGATGGCTTAATGCGACAGAACAAATGGCTGAACTGGTTTCTATATAAAGGATCATGGTTATTTGTCCTTATAGAGATTTTGCTTATCTGTGATGCGAATATTAGCGCCGTCTGACAGAGTTTTTGAAATAGCCTGATACGGCCCCTCCACGAGAATAGTGCCGGATTCAATACCGGAAACAATTTCGATAAAATGGTTATCCTGAATACCTGTCTTAACTTCCTTCTGAACGGCTTTTTTACCATCAACAACAAAAACAAATTCTTTAAACTGTTTCATCGCTTCACTTTCTTTACTAAGGGTATCTTTGCGCGTTGTCACCGACTGAATAGGAGCCGAAAGCACCTGATTTTTACGATCGGTAACCACCTCTACCGTTGCCGACATACCTGGTCTGAAAGGGGATGATTTATGTTGTGTAATCAAATCGTCGTAAGAGGTACGAAGTATAGAAATCTTTACTTCAAAATTGGTTACCTCATCTGTTGCCAGCGCATTCTGCGCGGTCTTAGGCGAATTGGCTATCTGTCTTACCACACCTACAAATTTTCGATTCAAATACGCATCAACCTCAACATAAGCCGTATCGCCCAAATCTACCTTTACGATATCATTTTCATTGATATCAACTACTACTTCCATTTCGCGCAGGTTGGCTATACGCAGCATCTCTGTACCTTGCATCTGTGCTGTGCCCACAACCCGTTCACCTTTTTCTACGGACAATTTGGAGACCGTGCCGCTCATGGGTGCATAGATTTTTGTACGGGATAAATTATCTTTGGCTGATTTTTGAGAGGCTTGTGCACTCATAAATGTATATTCTGCTGCAGTTACAGACTGCTTAGATGCTTCATATTGTGACTTTGCCACTTCAAACTGTGTATCTATTTGCTCCCATTCGCTTTTTGATAAAACCTTACGTTCATACAAGTCCTTGTTGCGTTTCCAGTTGGCTTCTGCCTGAATAAACTGAGCTTTGGCTTGTTCCATCTGTGATTTAGCCGAAGCCACATTGGCTTTTGTTTGATTTACCACGGCCGAAACCCGTTCAAACTCCGACTCATACAAATCTGGATTAATAATTAATAAAAGCTGACCTTGTTTGACAGAATCACCTTCCTGCACATATAATTCTACTATCTGCCCTGAAACATCCGAGCTAATCTTTAATTCTACTTCCGGTTGTATCTTACCTGAAGCCGATACAGTTTCAATGATATTACGCACCTTCGTTGTATCAACCGTCACGGAAATCTTGCGCCCGCCATTCTCTCCGCATCCCATTCCCCAAAAAGCAGAGGATATTAAAATAGTTGCCGATAAGATATTGAATACATTTTTTGCTTTCATGCCTTTAGAATTGAATTTTTTTACCTTTATAGAAGTCCAATACCTTGTTTAAAAATATAATCGTATTGAGAAATCAGTAACTCGGTGCGTGCATTGAAAAACCGGATGGATGCATCATTAAAATCAACAGAGTTAATCATATTAGCCTCAAAACGCTGCTGTGCATATTGATAGTTTTCTTCAAGCGCAGAAAGGTTCTTCAAATTGGCCTCGTAAGTTTTAAATGCGGCTCTGGCATCAGCCCAAACCTGTTGAATGGTATTGCGTAATGTTTGTTGTTCATTCTGCAAATCAAGTAATGCATTTTGGTAAGATAATTTAGACTGCTTAACGGCTGTTCGTACTTGCAGGCCGTTGAAAAGCGGAATATTAAGGCCAAAAGAGAGCTGTTGGGCATTATTACGCTGCAACTGATCAAAGAACGACACGACAGGACTATTGGGGTCTAATGGATTTTGTTTGAGCAAACCGGAATAAATGGTACTAATCGATGCATTGAAAGTCAATTGCGGATAATATGACCCTCTGGCTACGGTCAATGCTTTGCGAGCAGCTTTGGCTCTGTACTCTTTGCCCAAGATATTCGGACGAATCGTTAATGCTGTCAGATAAATACTTTGCGCTGTTTCCGACTCATTAAACTCATCCATGCGCACAGATGAAAAGTCCGGCTTCTCTATTTGTATATCAAACCCATCAAGATTCAATAACTGAATCAAAGCCAGCTTCGCTTTTGCCAACGCATTTTCTCCATTCACTTTGGTAAGTTCCTGCGTAGCCAATTGCGCTTCTATACTCAGTAATGTTGATTTATTTACACTGCCTGCCTCATACATCAGATGAGTGCGTTCAACCTGTTGCTGCAAAAGGCCAACCTGTTGCGTAACAATATCCAAACGGTCTTGGGCAAAAAGCACCTGCATATACAGATTGACAATATTAAGGCTGACATCTTCAATTACCTGTTGAATATCATATTGCGACGCCTTATAATTATGCTTGGCCTGTAAGATTGAGTAGTAATTAGCCAACCCATTAAATATAATAAACTGTGAGCTGGCTGAAATAGCAGATGTTGAGTAACGCTGGTCATTTAAAAGCATGGTTGTGGGATCGAAGCGAAGACCGAAATTAAAGCTCTCTGACAGTGATCCGTTTACCGACGGGAATAACCCGGCCCAAGCCTGTATTACATTTGCCTTGGCACTTTGAACGGCCAACTCACCTTTCTTTATTGCAATATTGTTTTCTCGTGCATGATCCAAGCAGCGCTCTAAGCTCCAAATATCTGATGCTTGCGCAAACAGATGAGCAGGAAACAGAAGCCTGGATAATAATATTAATACGACAACGGTCTTTGATTTCATTCTGACTTATAAAATACGCTCAAAAGTAGAGTTTGAAAGTATGGAAAATTCTGTATCAGATGTTAAAAATATAAAATCCATAATAAAAGATTTATTTTGTACTGATTATAACCATACTATGGTATTCAGTTCCCCCATATTTGTATTTGCTTTTTTACCATTGGTATTGATTGTATATTACCTTTCTGCGCGCCCTTTTCGAAATGTGATACTTCTTGTTTTCAGCTTATTGTTCTATGCCTGGGGCGAAAGTGAGCGCTTAGCGGTGATGCTTCTTTCCATTTCATTAAATTATGTTGCCGCTATCTTAATTGATAAAATAACCGGCCAAACAAGCCGAAAAGCATGGTTGGTTATGGGTATGATTGCCAATTTGGGCATGTTGATTTATTATAAATATACCTTCTTTGCCATAAGTAACTACAATGTAATAGCCCAGTCTATAGGCTGGCATACATGGGCCATAGAACGTATAGTTTTGCCTTTGGGAATTTCCTTCTTTACGTTTCAAGGCATGTCATACGTTATAGACGTTTACAGAAGAAGTACGCCCGTACAAACCAATCCATTGAATTTAGCTTTGTATATTACTTTCTTTCCTCAGCTCATAGCCGGGCCGATTGTACGCTATCATGACATCAGCCTACAGATAAATGTAAGAAGCGAAAATCTTTCGCTTTTTACTTCCGGCATCAAGCGCTTTATTACCGGATTGGCCAAAAAAGTATTGATTGCCGATGCATTGGCGCAAGCAGACGATATCATATTTTCTTATCCTATTGATAACCTGGGTACGGGAATGGCTTGGTTGGCTCTGGCGATTGCTGCCATGCGGATATATTTTGATTTCTCCGGATATAGTGATATGGCTATTGGCATGGGACGCATGTTTGGCTTTCGTTTTCTTGAGAACTTTAATTTTCCGCTCTCAGTTACTAATATGCGTTCTTTTTGGAACCATTGGCATATCTCTCTTTCCAACTGGTTCAGAGATTATGTATATATTCCGCTGGGCGGAAACAGAAAAGGCCCGTTTAAAACTCAGTTCAACTTATGGCTGATTTTCTTTCTGAGTGGTTTGTGGCACGGCTCCGAATGGACCTTCGTGATTTTTGGTGCTTACCATGGTATATTCATGGTGGCAGAGCGAATAGGATTGGATAAATGGCTAAATAAAATACCGGTATTCATTCAAAATATTTATGTATGGCTTATCTTCTCCTTTAGCATGGTCTTCTTTCGTTCACCCGACCTCCCTTTCTCAATAGCCTATATGCAGCAGCTCTTTACTTGGCATAGTATCAATCCCTATCATGAAGTCTGGGTACATCTACAGCCTTATTTTTGGGCGGTTTTATTAACAGGGTTAATCTTCTGTTACCCTATAACACGTCACATATTATCTTGGGCTGATGCGCATCAATATATACAATCGCAAAAGCGTGAGCTGATAATTTGGTTTATCTATTCCATTTTATTTCTTGCTACGATTGCAGCCATGGCTAGTTCTTCTTATTCACCCTTTATCTACTTCAGATTCTGATGAACAAAAAGAGACGATATTTTTATATTCTTATAGCATTGCTTGCAGGCATTGTTACAAGTTTCATTGCTTATGTTGCTTTCAGCCACTCCGACTTGTCTTCAAACATCCCGCGCGTTGAAATAAATATTGATGCCGACAGAGCGTCCATCATACAAATGATAATAGAGCAAAATGATGTGTACAATACTAACGAACTACGAGAGATACGATGGAGTGACCCTGTTAACAGTCTCAAAATAACATTTGAGTTACCCCCATTAGACAATGCCGGTAAGCTTCGTATAGATTTCGGTATGTCGCGTGGTAATTTCTTGATTCATTACATTCGGCTGAAAGGCGGGCACTTTAATCGGACATGGAAAGGCGAAGCGTTAATAAAAGACTTTAACCCTACACGACATATAGATTCACTCTATGTTGCAAATGGCACAGACGTTAGGCTGGTAGCCGGCGGACCGGATGCATTTCTTGAAAGCAATTTTTCTCTTTCATCCATTCGCGATGAGTTGTACAGGCATCAAACATTTCAACCTGACATTCTCTTCTTTGCTTGTATCATTGGCCTTTTCGCAACAATTATCTTTGCCTATGTTCTGTTACGGCTAAATCCGTTAAAATATAATCACCTCCATTTAGCTTATGTCATTATCTTCTTTTTATTTCTATTAGCACCCGGCATAAAGATGCTTGTTAGTCCGGAAGCATCATACAGTGAAAACAGAAAGCTGACAGAGAAACCCGTATTCAGTATAGGCCGACTGTTTGAATATCCTAAAAAGCTTACACGCTATTTTTCCGATAATATGGGCTTTAGAACAGCGTTAACAACAACATTCAGCTATTTTCAATTTAAACTTTTTCATAGTTCGGCGTATCCGGGAAAAGTAATTGTAGGCAAAGATTCGTGGCTATATTCCTCTGATCCGGAGATTAGTGGTGATTATAGAAATCAGTCATTATATACGGAAACACAACTATCCACCATTCGTCAAAATTTAGAGGAGCTGCATGCATGGTATGCAGCTAGAAATATCAAGTTCTACCTTATGATTACCCCATCTAAGTTTAGAATATATCCTGAATATCTTCCTGATCGTATTCGTATCAAACCGGGCGAAAATAAGCTTGATCAATTATTAGCCTACATGCAGACAAACTCTAAAGTACCCATTGTAACAGTACATAATGAATTGATAAAAGCTAAGAAAGACACACAAGTATTTTATGCTCATGATACACACTGGAACTTTGAAGGCGGTTACATGGGTTATCAGCAACTAATGAAAACACTGCAAGCGGATTTCCCACAACTCTCTATTATCTCACCTGATTACTTTACACGCCGTTTGATACATACACCAAATGCTGATTTATCGAGGATGCTGGCTCTTCAATCTATTCTATTAAATGATGAATGGACTTTTGATTTTAAAGAGGAGCCACCTGTAAGGCCTGATACACCTGTTTCGTACACATCCGTATTCCCTTTCTCTGAAACCAAATTTTTCCGCAATAAGGCGAACACCTCTTTACCTCGTTTAGTCATATATCGTGATTCATTTGCTAATCTGATTTTACCATTCCTTATACATCATTTCTCACGTTCTGTATTTATATGGACTTACGAACATTCATTAGAAGTAACAGAAAAAGAAAAACCGGATATTGTCATAATGGAGATAGTGGAATATCGTTTAGATCGAATTCTGGAAAAGAATCCTATTGATTTCAGGTTGCCATAAAGAACAAATGAGAATGTACGATAAATCGTATCTGTAGGGATTGATTCATATTTTACATAACGAGATAACACATGCGTAAAAGGCTATTTTGTATTTTTTTTAATCTTTTTTGTTGGGTAGTAGTTTGCTTTGCCGGTGTTCATCTGTTTATATACATGAACAAGCAGCCTATTTGGAGCCCGGTTGACGAACCGGCTCACATGGACTATATTGAGAAACTATCATATCTGAAATGGCCGGCTGCAACTGATAGTCCAGTTGAGCAAACAATTCTTCAAAGCTATGCACAAACCAACTGGAATCAATCTGAACCAAACGATACTGCTATTGGTTTATTGGCTTATTCTTATGAGCTGCAACAACCGCCACTCTATTACCTCATCATGGCCGTACCTAACCGGCTGATGATAATGACTCAAGTGTCACTCATAAAACGTGTGCTTGTTTTGCGATATATATCGTGGAGTATATTTCTATTCGGTCTCGCCATAGGAGCAATACTTATTCATAGAATAATGTGTACCTATTTTTACCGCGATTATTGGTTTATGTCCGCTTTATATGTTTTATTTGGATTGCTGACAGGCTCTTTCAACCGATACGGTCTGTCTAATGATTGGCTTTCATTACTTTTGGCCAATATGGCATTGGCGGCGGCATGGCGATTTAAAAATAAACCTACGAATCTTCATGCCATATTCGCTCTGATCATACTCATGTTATTGACGCTTTCAAAACAATCCAATTTCCCATTAGCGTTTTTAGTAATTATTTGGATGGTGTATAGCCTATTTACACAAGCCATTTTCAGTCGGAAGATGCTGTTATACGGCTTACTTATCTTTTCTCCATTCTTGTTTTGGTTTCTGCGACTTATTTTCTTTAGTGATTTCAATAATCCGGTTTCGGATACCTTTCTGGAAACACTGCCGGCAGGTTTATTTAAATTTAATTTCTTTATAGCGCTTCTAACAGATAATATGTTTCAAGTATCTCATCTGTTTTCTTCCATCCAAACACCGGGGGTATGGGTTTGGTTCTTCTTACTACTTAGCGCCATCATGACCACTTTCTTTCGTCCGTTCCGTTCTCTCTTTCTAAAAATCGGAGTTGTGCTTCTGCTCATAGCGTGTATGTGGTTTGTTTTAAATAAATGGGTAGGTGGTGTACATTGGTTTGCATATCGTCATTATGCGGGATATAGTATTTTCTTATTTTTAGGGTTAACCGTTTGGGTACCGACTGTTCTTTATTATGTTTCCTCCAAAAAAAAATAACAATTATAAATCTATATAACCTGCTATGTGGATATACAAATTCATTCCATTAAAAATCAGAAATGATATTCGTCGGATTATCATTGAAACTACAGACTCTTCGTACGTTGGCGAGCATATCCGTCATACCGAAGAAGAAATAAAGACACTCAAATCTCAAATTGAAAGATTAGAAG
>JAIXKU010000006.1 GCA_026936045.1 Flavobacteriales bacterium | reverse complement strand
TAATAATGGGGATGGAAAGGATGGGAGGAAATTCCCAGTATTCACGTCCGCCAAACTGCCCCGTGTAATAGCCGATTGTAATAGCTAGTGCAGCCCCTATCATCAGTATGAGTTGAATACGTGCGAGTAGGGGAGAATGAATTTTCTTTCCGGTATGTTCGGGAAGATAGGTTAAGATAGAGCCTACTGCAGCAATGATAATCCAAAAAACGACAGAGGATACATGAAGTGGACGTACCTTCTCAAACGAAAGTATGTCTTTCAGATAACCCGGAATAAGATATTGCAGCCCGCCAATAGCGCCATAGGTTACACCACAAGCTAATAATACCAGCCCTACTAATATGAAATAATGAGAAACCGGTTTGGAGGAGTTATTCGATGGTGCCATTGAAATGAATCGTAAATTTTCGTGGATCGGAACTGCCTGAACTGTCGATATGTTGAAGATAGTGCAAAAGTGCATCCATCTCATTGTCGTTCAACTTAAATGAAGGCATAATTGGAGTACCTGCCATAACAAAAGCCTTTATAAATTCAGGGCCTCGCTTTGAATAGCTATTGGTGAGATCAGGACCTAGATGTCCTCCTAGTCCGTATATCTGATGGCAGGCCTGACAGTTATTATTTT
The DNA here is from genome assembly GCA_026936045.1 of Flavobacteriales bacterium. GTDB lineage: Bacteria > Bacteroidota > Bacteroidia > CAIKAF01 > CAIKAF01 > BA4. The sequence goes on along the minus strand of JAIXKU010000006.1, from coordinate 2,754 downwards.
GCCAAACCATCTTTCCCGTATTGACTAATGTATCCGTTTCATTTGTTTGAAAAGGTGGATATAGATATAAATAGGCCGTATATCCTAAAAAAGCGATTACCAATGTTATAAAAATAGTTATTATCTTTTTGTCAGGCATGTGTATGCTATACGGAGGGCAAAGTTATCCTTATTTATTATATTTGCCAAAGTTTGAATTTGCATCTTAAAGTCCGTATGACTAAAGCATCTTGAACGTATTTTTATTATGAGTTTATGGATATTCAATCAAAATACCCCTCAGAATCAGCAGTTAAAAAAACAGAAATTGTATTCCCCAACGATGCTAATCCTATGGGCATGTTGCAGGGAGGTCGTCTTATTGAATGGATGGATGTAGCTGCTGCTGTATGTGCACAGATACATGCAGGGAATATCTCTGTTACAGCATCTATTTATGAAGTAGAATTCTTTCATCCGGCTACAGTTGGCGATATTATTACAATTGAAGCAACTATAACGAGAGCTTTTAACAGTTCAATGGAAATTCTTGCTAGGGCATTCGGTAGAAAAGTTAAAGACTCAACGAACAAAAAGGTGGGAGAAGCGTTTCTCTTATTTGTAGCGATTGACGATCAGGCAAAACCTATTCTGGTACCGGCAGTTACGCCACAAACATCTGAAGAAATAATGCTTTATGAGCAGGCTTTGGAAAGGAAGAATAGAAAATCGTCAGCGCGTAAATAATTTATGGCTAAAAGAAAAATAGAATTATTGGCTCCGGCCGGTTCTTTTGATAGTCTGCATGCTGCTATTCAGGCAGGTGCTGATGCTGTTTATTTTGGTATTGAACAGCTTAATATGCGTGCGCGTTCAGCTGATCCCTTTGTCATTGAAGATTTATCGAAGATTAAATCTATCTGTATGACGCATGGGATTCGTACTTATATAACACTTAATACTGTGATGTATGAACATGATATGCAACTGTTAAAATCTGTACTCTCAGAGGTGAAGGCGCAGGGAATAGATGCTGTGATAGGTGCAGATTTTGCCGTATTGGAGTTGTGCAAGCAAATGGGAATCCCCCTCCACATTTCCACTCAGGCCAATGTGAGCAATATAGAATCGGTGCGGTTCTTCTCGCCTTACGCCGATCTGATTGTATTGGCACGTGAGTTAACACTTAAACAAACGCATGATATTATCCGCGAGATAGAACGAAAAGATATTCGAGGTGTATCGGGTGAAAGAATGAAAATAGAGATCTTCGTGCATGGTGCGCTTTGTATGGCTGTTTCAGGGAAATGCTATTTAAGTTTACATAGCCAAAATGCTTCTGCTAACCGAGGCGCTTGTATTCAGAATTGTCGTCATCCATATCGTGTTATAGATACTGAAACAGGAGAAGAGTTGTTGGTAGATAATGAATATATTATGTCTCCCAAGGATCTATGTACTATTCATATTCTTGATCAGATTGTGGATATTGGAGTTGATGTGCTTAAGATTGAGGGACGAAGCAAGGGTCCGGATTATGTACATACGGTTACATCTTGTTATAGAGAAGCATTGCAAGCCATAGAAGATGGAACTTATACGGAAGAACGTGTAAAGGAATGGGTTAAGCGCCTCGAATCTGTTTATAACAGAGAATTTTGGGAGGGATATTATCTAGGTCGGAAATTGGGCGAATGGACATCTAATCCCGGATCAGCAGCGACGCAACGTAAGGTATATTTAGGTAAAGGAGTGAGGTATTACTCCAAGATAGAGGTAGGTGAATTTTTAATTGAAACCGGCACTCTCAAATCAGGGGATATGATTATGATTACCAGTCCGAATTTTGGTATGCATAGTGAAAAACTGACGACGTTAGTTGTGAATGGAGAACCTGACACGTCTGCCTCGCGTGGCGATAGAATTACATTACCTATTAAATATAAGATATCGGGTAAGGATAAACTCTATAAGCTGCTACAGTCCTGATGTGTAAGATTATACATTATCGTAATAAATGTATTGGATGTGGCGCCTGTCACGATCTTCACCCTGACCTATGGCGAATGTCTAAAAAAGACGGTAAAGCAACATTGGTTCGAGCTATAGAGAAAAAGCAAACCTATATTTTGGATTATCCGATGGCTGAAGCTGATGTCTTTAAGGAGTTGGTCGCCTGTTGCCCGGTTCGAATTATTAAAGTGATTTAATAGTGAGATAGTTATGAATCAATAGATTATTTAGTAAGTGCAATTAGTAAATGCAACACATAATGATTTTTCTCTCTTTAGATTACAAGTTCATTCTTTGTTTTCGTCTAAAAAATACAGATGAAGCATTTAACATTAGAACAAAGGTACGTATTAAAAGCCTATCTTGAATGTGATATAGCAAGAACCGAGATAGCGAAAATTAGGTATTGATAGAAGTACCATACATCGTGAATTAAAGAGAAATCGCACAAAAAGAGGTAGCTACACCCCAGATTTTGCCCAAGAATTGGCGAAAGAAAAAAAGAGCGTTTTACCACTAATCACAAGTTTGATACTTGTATGCAAAAGAAAATAGATAAGTGGATAAAAGAAGAACAGTGGTCTCCTGAACAAATTAAAGGCTACTGTAAAGGCAATGAAATTGAAATGGTTTCTTTTGAAAGAATCTATCAGTATATAAGGTAAGACAAAGCTAAAGGCGGTGATTTGTGCAAGCAACTGAGGCACAAGTTCAGACACAGCAAACGTCCTATTTCTAGGAAGCACGAGATTATCAAAAATA
>JAIXKU010000139.1 GCA_026936045.1 Flavobacteriales bacterium | reverse complement strand
GGCTATGACAATAGGTCTGTGCCCAAAAGCCATTTGGCTGATGAGGGGGAATAACGATATGAGCTGAAGTGTAATCTTTACAAATACAGCAAGGCCAATCAGTATGACAAGCATTCTGCCAAATGAATCTGATATGTGTCTTATTGCTTTTAGGCGTATGATTTGATAGAAAAAAATAAACCAAGCTACGGCTTGTGCAATGGTGCCAATACCGGTTACAATATCAGCCCAAGTAGGGAGCATCCATGGTATAGATAATCCATACGTTGGCGCACAGCTCAATAAGAGTATCACAAAGAAAGAGGAAGGCATGCGAAATTCGGGCATTTTCTTATAGAGAAAATCAATAAACAATCCAATCAAAGCAAACATAAACCATCCGTTGTATTGAAAATGTAAGTACCAGTATATAGAAGCATGATATGTATTGATATCAATTGATTTACTGCCCATCATATAACCCAAAGAGAGAGTTCCGGCTGCAGACAGTGTTTGGAAAACGAGTGCAGCAATAAACCATAGTTTTGCTTTGGAAAAGTTCATTTTCAGACTATCGTATATATAGAATCCGGCAAAAAGAAATGATACAATTAATCCAAGCGTAGAGAAAGTAATCGAGAAAAGGGCATACCCTTGTATGGTGAATGAAATGAGCACGCCATAGGCATTTATGAGATTGGCATATAAAAGGGTGCGATAGAGTGTTCTTCTACCATTTGATAATGTGGTAGGCAGCAATCCAATCAGAAAAATCATGAGTAGTTGAGTCACCCATCCTGAAAAGGCAAAATGAGAGTGGGCGTGCAAAAGATATTTCTGAAACAGGAATGGTAAAGAATAGCTGATTTTATATCGCATGACCCAGCCATAAACAGCCACAATCATAAAATTGATTATAGCAACCGGTACCCATTTGCGGATATGTATAATCTGTGTGTTCATAAAGACCCCTTGTATTACAGTTTTTTTAGATATTACGAATCAAAGAGGTTGGAATTTGGATGTAAAGGTAATAATACCATTTATATTTTAATCCGAGATGTCATCCGGTGAGTGTAAATCATATATACCATCGGGATAATCCACCTTATACAGAAAAAGGCCATGAGCGGGCGCACTAAAACCGGCTGCTTTCCTATCTTTCTCTTTAATAATGCGATGCATATCCTCCACGCTTAAATCTCCTTTGCCTATTTCGATCAATGTGCCGACTATGGCACGCACCATATTGCGCAAGAAACGATCAGATGTTACGGTATAAACAATCCCGTCATCAGATGTTACTATTTCGCTTTTCTCAACACGACAGAATGGCGTTTGAGAGGCTGCATGCGATTTGCAGAATGAGCTAAAGTCTTGGTATGCTGTAATAATTTCTGCTGCAGCTTGCATAGATTGGATGTATAGCTGCCCTTTGAAATAATAATGATAACGTCTTAAAAATGGATCCTTTTTGAAAAGGATATAATATTTATAGGTTCGCCGAATGGCATCAAACCGTGCATGAGCATTTGGTTTTACTTCGTTTATGCTATGTATTGCGATATCTGAAGGAAGAATGCTGTTTAGTTTATAACGACAGGTCTCTAAACTCATATCTTTGGTTAACATCAAATCAACGTGTGCTATTTGCTGATTGGCATGCACACCTGCGTCTGTCCGCCCTGAACCGGTTATGGCAATAGATTCTCGAAAAAGTGTTTTTAATGCACTTTCAATAACCTGTTGCACACCTATCCCATTGGGTTGTGTTTGCCAGCCGTTATATCGTGTGCCATCGTATGAACACTCAATAAAATATCGTTTCTTTCTGTTTGAATTCATGTGGATTTTAGAACTTGAAATCATTAAATCGCCTCATCTAATAACTTATGACTTTTTCTTCCCGCTCTTTCCTCGCCCTGCTTGCTCCAAGCTCCTGTGAATAATCCATTCAATCTGACCATTCACGCTCCTGAATTCATCAGCTGCCCATTTCTCCAATGCCTTGAATGTATCTTCATCTAACCTTAATACAAAACTTTTTTTAGTACTCATCCCTTTCTAGTATTGATTTGCCTGACACATCTTCTCTATGGCACATCTTATGTCATTGGTTCGTTTCGATCCTATTCTATATTCTCCGTCCTCTGTTTTTATCACAAAAATCTCTGAGTTCAGGATTGTTAATGTAAGCTGATTCTTACGAATAGACTTTCCTGATTGTAGCGATTTGTTTTTTCTTATTTCATAGGATTGAACTTCTTTTTTCGGTATGAAATAATAACGACTGTCAAACGGTAAATACTTAATGAAAATGCCTGCTGTTGTTATTTGAAGGTCTAATGCAAACTTTCTAAGAAATAGCCATGTCAGGATCTCTATTATAATGATAATGGAAGGAATCAGTACCTTTTCTGATATGCTTATCTTTGGATCGCTAATCATTATTGTGCTAACTAGTATGAACATAACCAAAAAATCAATAAAAACAAGATAGCGTATCCAGGTATCCAAAAGATGCTGTATTTCCTTTAATAACAAGCTTCCCTCGACCTTCTTTTTTCTTTGCGTTTTATGCATAAAGAGTACCTGTGTTTAATACCGGAGTTGGATTATTATCACTGCATAGCACCACCAGGAGGTTACTCACCATTGCCGCTTTCTTTTCATCGTCGAGATGAACTATTTCTTTTGCGGATAATTCTTTCAATGCCATATCTACCATTCCTACGGCACCCTCTACAATCTTTTGTCTGGCGGCTACTATAGCTATGGCTTGTTGACGCTGCAACATGGAACCTGCTATCTCAGAAGCATAAGCTATATGCGAAATGCGCGCTTCTATAACAATAATTCCGGCTATGCTTAAACGTTCTGCAATCTCCTTTTCCAATAAATGATTCACTTCTTCGTGGCTTGAACGCAGAGTGATAGGGGCGCCTTCATCCTCAATGTTATCATACGAATAAGCGCCTGCCAGTTGTCTGATGGCCGATTCACTTTGCGTCTTAACAAACTCTTCATATTGCTCTACTTCAAAGGCCGCGCGATAGGTGTCATCAACTTTCCATACCAAAACAGCAGCTATCATTATCGGATTACCCATCTTGTCATTTACTTTAATCGGTTGTGTTTCTAAATTGTGTGCCCTTAAAGAGATCTTCTTTTTTATCATTAACGGATTTACAAAGAAAAAACCATTCTTTTTGACCGTTCCGTTATACTTACCAAAAAGAATGAGAATACGTGCATTGTTAGGTTGAACAACAATTAGACCAGCCCAACAAATGATCATGAAAAAAGTCAATATCCCGCCCAGCCATTCTATACCAGGATTTGCATAGAAAAATATTGAGCTGCCAAGCAAGAGTAAACTTACAATCAGCATACCATAACCATTGATGGTTTTTGCGGTTTCTTC
>JAIXKU010000295.1 GCA_026936045.1 Flavobacteriales bacterium | reverse complement strand
TTTCCATATCTTTTATTTAAAAACACAATTTTTATACACTAAATGCCTAATATTCTATACCTCTTAGCAGGAATGGCTTGACAAGATGCATGATTCGCTTACCTTTGTCATACTATGTATCTACTTTCATCCACGCAATCAGCTAAATGGCAAACCTATTTATATATGGTTTGGACTTTAGCCTGGAAAAATATCCGGGTGAAGTATAAAAATTCAATTTTAGGATTGTTATGGTCGTTGGTCAACCCTTTACTCTTTTTACTTATCTTTTCTTATGTTTTTGGTCACGCATTTCCCGATATTGAGAATTATACTTTATTTGCATTAACGGGTTTAGTTATTTGGTCTTTATTTCCTGTGTCCACATCGCAGAGTGCACAGTCGTTATTGGAAGGAGGACCTATTTTAAAATCATTGGCTGTTCCGCCTATTGTTTTTCCGCTGTCCTCCTTACTCTCATCTATTTTTCAGTTTTTATTTACACTCATTCCTTTTTCATTTATTATGCTGAGTTTTGGCTATGAACCAAGCATACATATTTGGGCTACAATACCTGTTATGTTCTTTTTCTTTCTGTTTATCGCCGGACTTTCATTGTTGCTTTGTTCCGTACACGTTTTTTTCAGAGACGTGGGATTACTTTGGAATACACTGATGCCGGCTGTCTTTTATTTTACGCCGATCGCCTATCCAACAACATTAATCCCTGAACATATGAGATGGGCGATACAACTTAACCCTGTGTTTCATTTTATTGCGCCTTTTCGTCAATTAATATATGAGCAACAATGGCCAAACATGCAGAGTTGGTGGTTGCTATCAGCCACTGGCCTGCTTTGGTTTATTATAGGTTTACTTGTTTTCAAAGCATTACAAAAACATTTTATTTCGCATTATTAATGAGTAATTATGCCATAGAATTGACCGATGTATCGTTTAGCTTCAGAGTGAATGCCACAGGTGCCAATTCGCTTAGAGAATGGTTATTACGCGGTGGAAAAGAATTCTTCCCCAAGAAACCGGTTCTGCATCATATCCATTTACAAATTGAAAAAGGAATCTGCTTTGCCATTTTAGGAAGAAATGGTTCAGGAAAGAGCACATTGCTTCGTATTATTTCCGGTATTATTGAAGCAGATAGCGGAAAAGTAGAAGTGAAGGGACGTATAGCACCGGTACTTTCTCTTGGTGCAGGTCTTGAACCTGAGTTGTCGGGATATGATAACATGCGCCTTCTTTGCACACTAATGGGCTTTAATCCAAAGGAGATTGGCCAATTGATAGCTGCTATTGCCGATTTTTCGGAACTGACTGCATCTGACTTACAAATGCAGGTGAAGCGCTATTCAACCGGTATGATGGCGCGCCTTACGTTTTCTATAGCAGTGGCTTCTCAGCCGGATATATTGATAATTGATGAAGTATTGGCAGTTGGTGATGCCGGATTTCAGGAAAAATGTTATCGCCGTATTCGCGAAATAAATCAAGCAGGCGCTACGGTTATTTTTGTTTCTCATAGCGTACCGGATGTTCTTCAGTTGTGTGAACAAGCCTGTGTCCTTGCTGATGGGAAGATTGTTTTTTTCGGTGATGTGAAAGAATCCTGTGATATTTATACCCGCCAATTTCAAATATGAGTAAGCATAAGCCATCATATAATTCTCCCGATATATCTATTGTGATACCATGTTATAACGATGGTATATATTTGGCTGAATTGATTAGCAGCATCCCCGATTCGATCCCCGGTAAAATCATTGAAGTTTTGATTGTAGATGATGGCTCTACAGATACTTATACTTTAAAAGTACTTGATGAGTTTTCTGCCCGCTATCAGGTTATCCATCAGTCAAATCAAGGCGTATCAACGGCACGTAATACCGGTATCCGCGCTTCGTCTGCCCAATATATATTACCGGTAGATACGGATAATAAGCTTACAACACGATTGATAGATGAGGCAATATGTCTCTTAAATGAAAATCCGGATATTGATATAGTCTATTCAGATGCTTATTTGTTTGGGTCAGAATCCGGTGAACGTATTACAGGAGACTATAATCTCAGCAGGTTAAAACTGGGGAATTATATTGATACATGCGCTGTATTTCGTCGGGAGGTTTGGGAAAGAAATAGCGGTTATGATGAGAAACTCAACCGTTATACATATGAAGACTGGGAATTTTGGTTACAGGCTTCGGCTAATGGGTTTAAGTTTTACTACATCAATAAGCCACTTTATTATTATCGTGTAAAGAAAGCGACACGTAATGATGCCGGCCTTGATCCGGAAAAACGAAAATGGATAGTTGGTTATATTGTAGATAAACATCGTTCGTTGTTTGCAGATGATTTTCCGGAAATTCTGGCTTCTTTGCATGGTATAGTGGCATTGTGGGAAGGCCCAAACCGGTTAAAATGGGAAGAGGATAGAGAAAAAATAAAAGATGAATTTTCTTTAGAGAAAAATAAGATTATAGCGCAGTATGAATCAGCTATTGTAAAATTAGAGAAAGCCTTTGAAGAGAAAACCGAACAAAGCCGGAAGCTTTTTCAACAAGAGCTTGAAAATGAAAGGGCAATTGCAAATGAGAAAATAAAAGAACGAAATGCGGAAATAGAAAAAATAAAAAACGAATCGGCTCAACAACTGACACGCCTGAATCATGAACTTGCATTTGAGAAAACAACAGCGTCTAACCAACAGATTGTTATTCGTAAGTTTGAGGAGCGCATACGAAGCATGGAAGGTACGCGCACATGGCGAGCCCGGATGGCATACTATAAATTGCGTAATACACTGAAGCAGCCTAAACGCAATAAATGGCGCATACCGGGATGGGGATTGATAAGGAAAATACTCTTTTTCACCTTGGGCAAAGGACGAATCATGACACGCCGATTACTGAAAAAGATTTTTAAAAGTATTTATCTTTGGTTAGAAGAGTTTCCCGTACGAATTGTACCCGTCAGTCAGTTGCCGTATCTTGCCGTACCTTCTGATCCGTATGGTCAATGGCGTTTGCTGAATGCTCCGCGAGAGGCTGAATACAAACAATATAAAAAGCATTTGGACTCGTTTTCTTATAAACCACTTATTAGTGTTTTATTACCGGTTTACAATACGCCTATTCATTTTTTAAAAGCCTGTATTAACTCGGTTACAGGTCAGTTATATGAAAACTGGGAATTGTGTATTGCCGATGATGCCTCCACTGATCCGGAGGTGAAAAAGGTACTTGATGAATATACTTCAAACGATTATCGTATTCGTATAACGTATCGTAAGGAGAATGGTCATATTTCTCAAAGCAGTAATTCGGCATTAGCCATGACAAGCGGTGAATACACGTTATTGCTAGATCATGATGATGAACTCTCTCATGATTGTCTTTATCAGATAGTACAACTTTTGAACAAGCAACCGGAATTAGATTTGATATATTCGGATGAGGATAAGATAGACGAGAACGGTACACACAGCATGCCACATTTCAAACCACAATGGTGTCCGGATAGTTTCTTATCTAGAAATTATATTGGGCATGTGGTGGTTTGTCGTACAAGTATATTAAAAGATATTGGCGGTTTTAGAGTAGGCTTTGAAGGCAGTCAGGATTATGACATGTTGCTTCGTTTCACAGAACAAACAGATCACATTGGGCATATTCCGAAGATTCTTTATCATTGGCGTATTCATGCAGCTTCTACCGCCGGTATTGAGGATGCTAAACCGTATGCTTATGAAGCGGCCCGAAAAGCGATAACGGAAGCTTGCGCAAGACGCAACGAACCGGCTGATGTGCACTTTATTTCCACATTACGTGGATATTATGCACCTCGCTATCAGATTCAAAATACGCCTAAGGTATCTATCATCATTCCTACCAAAGACCAAGCACATATCTTGGATACAGCACTTAAATCCATCTTTGAGTTGTCAACATGGAAAAACTTTGAAGTGATTGTGGTGTCTAATAACAGTTCCGAGAAATCACTTTATCAATTGTTTAATCAATATACTCGATTGCATCCAGCACAGTTTAAATGGATAGCATGTGATGTGCTGTTTAATTTCTCATTGCTGATGAATGAAGGAGTCAAACATGCAAATGGCGATTTCCTTTTATTACTGAATAATGATATAGAGATTATTACACCTGATTGGATAGAAGCAATGATTGAGCAGGCGCAAAGAAAATCGGTGGGAGCAGTAGGTGCAAAATTACTTTATTATAACGGCACTGTGCAACATGGTGGTGTTGTGGTTGGGTTAGGTGGTGTGGCAGGACATGCGTTTGTAGGGCTTCATCGTGACGATCCAGGGTATTTTAATTACCTGCAATGTGTAAATAATTTTTCTGCCGTTACGGCTGCCTGTCTGATGGTGGATAAGAAAAAATATTTGGCTATACAAGGTTTTGATGAGAGATTTGAAATAGAGTTTAATGATGTGGATTTTTGTTTGCGACTGCGTGAAGTCGGCTATCATAATGTGTATCTTCCGCAAGTCGAACTTTTCCATTATGAATCATTAACGCGCGGCCATCCGCATTTAAGTAAAGCTTCTTATGAAAGACATGTACGAGAACTGAATCTGTTTAAAAAACATTGGCAGCATATAATCGATGATGACCCTTGTTACAGCCCCAACCTTACGCGAGGTAGTCATGATTTCGCACTGGCTTTATAGTGTTCAGAAAGCGAGCTCAAAACCAAGCTTAGCCCAAGGTAAATCCGGATAGCCCGATTGGGATTTGAAAAGCGGCGTAAATCGAAAAGTTGAAATGGTCGCAAAATGACGCCAACCCAGTTTAAGATAGGCTTCGCCATAACCGGGCTGTGTATATGTGAGGTTATGTATGCGCACCTGTTCTGATTCACCACCTGTCAGCTCTTCATTATAGATATGAAAAAAACGAATCGCCCATACATAGTTTACGCCTGTTTCAAGGTAAATACCATAACTGCCTTCGCGTTGTAAACCCAAATTGAAGCGAAAAAAACCACCTATAGTCAGACATTGTAAGTTAAACCATTCTGATTCATGCAGAATGGTATCAGGTAATATTTTTGCAGAGTCTTGTACTAATCTAAATGTCTCCGTTGCATATTGCACCTTAAGTCCAAGGTTCAGCCATGATGTAATCTTTCTTTTGTAATCTAAACCCAAACGAAAATTAAAACTATGACCTAAATGTAATTTAGCGCCATCCTGCTTTGGGCCTAATGCCCAATTAAATTGTACATATGGAATCAGTATATTGGGCGCATTCCTTCCCCATTGCTTTTCTTGTGGTGTAAATGAAACAGAATCTCTTTTAAAAATCATGCGCTGTGCAGGCAGAGTAAAAGATAGAAACAGACAAAGGCTTATGAATAAAGAATTTTCTTTCATGGTACAGCTATTTCTTCGGTATATCCGTTCATGTGCAATCTGATAATATCACCCGGTTGGATAAATAACTCATATTTATCAGGTTTCTTTTGTTTATGCGCATCATGCTTAAGTGTAAAGATGATAGGTGAAGCAGAGTCGGGTGCAATAAGACCGTATGTACGTAATACCCCACCCTTGTTCTGTACATGAAAATAAAACAAAGGCGGAGTACTTATGCTTTGCATAAGCAGGCTATCAGGTGTGATGATTAAATAGTCGGACACAAGTTCTGTTTTAAAACAAGCAAACGGACGGCGATACGAAAAGAAGCGTTCAGCGTGCGGGATACCGTATCCGTGTGCGTAGTCAAAATAGGGATACAAATGGCCGGCTTGCTCGATATGCTCTAATAGGGTGAGTGGTTTGGTTGTATCGCCCCAAACTTCCCAAATGCATGCTGCTAACCCGGCAATAAGTGGAGAGGCAAATGATGTACCTTCCACTGTATGTATGGAGGCATCGTCAAAAACAGCTACCCAGCCCGGTGCAGAGACATTGGGTTTAAGACGACCATCCGCTGTCGGCCCGACAGAACTGTATGATGTTTGATAATCTGTTTCCGGATTAACAGCACCCACTGTAAGAATATGATCGGCATCTGCAGGGATAATCAGTGTTTTCCATGTTGAATTATATTCATTTCCGGCAGCGTTTACCAATAGCATACCTTTATCCGCTGCTTTAGATGCGGCTTGGCTCATGCGTGACTGCCCATTCAACTCAGATTTGTTATAACGCGGTTGAGCATAACCCAGCGAACTGTTTACAATCTGGGCGCCTTGTTGATCAGCCCATTCGAGGGCTGCAATCCATCGGTCTTCCTCTCTTTTATTTTCAGAAAATTCTGACTCGGTACGTGCCAGTAAAAATGTGGCGCCTGTAGCTAGACCTGTTTGCAGACTATCATTCATCCCGGCCAAACAAGAGAGAACCATGGTGCCGTGTGTGGAACCCCGGTACACATTCTCATCTTTCTTTATAAAATCCCAGGTTTTTTCAATTCTATTTGAAGAAAATATATGGATGAAACCGGATGATTTGGGTGCGCCAATAAATCCGGCATCAATGATACAAATACGAATACCATTTCCTGTTAACCCCATTTGCTTAAGCCCTGTAAGACCCAATCGCTCCAGCTGGAATTCAGATAAAGCTTTGACTAAAGGGTTTTTTCTTTGAGTTGAATTATATGTTGAAAGCCTTGCAACGCATGTTTCGTCTATATATTCAACATAATCAACAAAAGGTAGGGATGAAACCGCTTGAATCTGCTCATGTGATGCATACACTTTTACAGCATTGAGCCATCGACTTGTATAGCCTATCGAATCAACGTAAGGAATAACTTGTTGTAAATATGCCTGACTGACGGGATAATCAAATATATCAAAAGAGATCTGTTGTTTTGCTCTTCGTTGCAGAGAGGCCTTCGTAAAAAAAGAATGAAGATTTATCTGTGATGTATCGCCTTTATCATGGAAAAAAACCCACCAGGCACCTTGGGCACTAAGGGATAAGGAAAGAAGATAGAATCCAACTATTCCTGTTATTTTTCTTATCGGCATAGTACAATATTACACAATTCATGGTTTTTCTCACAAGACAGCGAAATGAGTGAATGTAGCAATGTGTATATTCGCATCTTGATTGAAGGAATGTATTAAAAAGCATGATTGAAATAAAGAAGATAGCAGAGCAGCCCTTGCGTTGTGTGTTGATAGGTATTGCTAATACCTATCAGTCGGAAGAGAAGCTCAATGAGTACTTGGATGAGTTGTCTTTTCTGGCTGAAACAGCCGGCATACAAGCAGAAAAGAGATTTGTTCAGCGTCTTGATAAGCCCATTCCCGGTACGTTTATCGGAACAGGGAAAATAGAAGAAATAAGACAATTTGTAGAAGCACATCAAATCGAATCCGTCATTTTTGATGATGAATTATCACCGGCTCAGCTTCGCAATATTGATAAGATTTTTAATCCTAAAGAATACGATAAGAAGGTTAGAATTTTAGATCGCACCAATCTGATTCTCGATATTTTTGCGCAGCGTGCTCGTACAGCTCATGCCAGAACACAGGTTGATTTGGCCTATTATCAGTATATGTTGCCACGTTTAAAAGGTATGTGGACACACCTTGAGCGTCAGCGTGGCGGTACAGGTACGCGTGGCGGATCAGGAGAAAAGGAAATTGAAACCGATAGCCGAATTATTCGTGAACGCATAGCTTTGCTTACGGCTAAGCTGAAAGAGATTGACAAACAAATGCTCACTCAGCGAAAAAATCGCGGAGAAATGGTACGAGTGGCCTTGGTTGGTTATACCAATGCCGGGAAGAGTACCATTATGAATCTGCTTAGTAAGAGTGACGTGTTTGCAGAAAATAAACTTTTTGCCACGCTAGATACAACTGTTCGAAAGGTTGTGATTGGCAATCTGCCATTCTTATTAAGTGATACGGTTGGGTTTATCAGAAAATTACCGACTCAGTTAATTGAATCATTCAAATCAACACTTGATGAGCTGCGAGAGTCGGATCTATTGTTGCATGTGGTGGATGTGTCTCACCCCCAATTTCCCGATCATTATGCCATCGTAAACCAAACGCTAGCTGAAATTGGTGGAGCAGATAAACCCACCATTGTAGTGTTTAATAAAGTGGATACTTATAAACATCCGGTGCATGACCCGACAGATTTGGAAACCCAACCGGCCCCAACGCTGGATGATTGGGAAAAAACATGGATGTCTAAGCTGGGCGATGATTGTATTTTTATCTCCGCTACGGAGAAATTAAACATAGATGTATTTCGGCAAAAAGTGTACGATCGTATTGCCGATATCTATAAAATCAGATATCCGTATCATCATTTTTTATTCTAAATCTGTTAAAATCCCAGTATAACTATCTATTAATCAATATTATTAAAAACTTAGGAACAAATTTTAAGCAATGCGTTTGGTTCTTAGAAAATGATTTCTATACTTTTGCAGCCCTTAAAAAGTGTTTGATGAAACACTAAATGAAGGCATAACGTAAAAAAGACATATTAAAACCCGAATATTATGTATTGGACACTTGAACTTGCTTCGTATTTGGAAGATGCACCTTGGCCGGCTACAAAAGATGAGCTTATTGATTTTGCCATGCGTAGCGGTGCACCAATGGAGGTGATAGAGAATTTACAAGAGTTGGAGGATGATAGTGAGCCTTTTGAGTCCATTGAAGATATTTGGCCCGACTATCCTACAAAAGACGATTTCTTTTTTAACGAGGATGAATATTGATTCATCGTCCAATTACACTTCTGATTCTCATTTTTTCTAAGGGTTCAAAACCTAACAAATCATCGTTTACTTTATGATATTTGACGAGGAATGCTACTTTTGTATATGTAATACCTGATAAATATGAAATATTTTGTTCTAACCTTACTATTTTTCACCTCTCTTCATATTTTTTCGCAAGGAAGATTGGATGAGATTAAATCGCTTTTTGCGCAACGCAGTCAGGCTGATAAGTTGAATGAATGTATTCGTATAGGCGAAGAGGAGCTTAACAAGGAAGTGAGTCGTGAAGTGGCTGTATATCTTGCGCGCGCTTATTATTTTAAAGGCGAGTCAGAGGCTGATAAAAATGTAAAGCTAGATATTTATCTTAAAGGCGTGGCCGCCGGAGAAAAAGCGTTAAGCACGGTCAATAGTTATAATGAGGCTTTTGCTAAGACAAAAAAAGAGGAAGAAGCCATTAAGTCGGTTGCGAAAGAAGATATAGAAGCTATGTATTGGATTGCGGCTAATTTGGCACGTTACGCGAAATTTGCACCATTTGGAAAAAAGCTGGCGGTGAAAGGCCGTGTACGCTATCTGTGGGATCATGTTTTGGCCATATATCCTGATTTTAATTATGGAGGTGTCTATCGTTTCTTTGGGGGTTATTTTGCTTTGGTGCCCAGTATTACCGGTGAGCAAGATCCGGTGAAATCCAAAGAGATGTTTGATAAAGGTGTGGCTTCAGCTCCTTATTATCTCGAAACCAAGGTGCTTTATGCCGAAGCATATTGTACACATGCTAAGATTAAAGATCAACAATTATTTACAAAATTGTTGGAAGAGGTTTTAGCTGAGGATATCTCTAAATATCCGGATATCCTGCCCGAAAATGAATCAGCGCAGAACAAGGCCAAGGATTTGTTGGCGCAAACTAAAGAACTTTTTGAATGATAGATGGTTCAAGAATAATGACCAATAATTTTTCAAATTCATACGGACATTTTTATTACCCAATAATTTTATATAGCTATTAAAATTTACTCATGAAAAAATGCTTTTTCTCTTTTAAATGTATATGGTTTGTACATATGGATGCACAAACGGCACAAAAATTTCGTTTCGGTAGTGTGATACCGCCGGATAGTCCATGGGAAGAAGGAATCAATGAATACGCCAAGAAGGTAGAAACGAAGTCCGGCGGACAGATTACATTTAAGAAATATCTGGGTGGGCAATTAGGTGGTGAGGTGGAGATGATAAAAAGTATTGCAATGGGCTCGTTGGATGGCGGTGCTTTTTCTACGGCAGCATTAGCCGAAGCGCTTAATATTCCTGAATTAGAGACACTCGAATTGCCTTTTTTATTTGAGTCTGATAAAGAAGCAGATTATGTAATGGATAATCTCTTTGATGTAATAGCTAAATATTTTGAAGAGAAAGGTGTTATCCTGGTGATGTGGGGCACAAACGGATGGAGAAGTATTGGCGTGCGTAATAAACCCATCAATGTCCCCGGCGATTTGAAAGGGTTGAAAATGCGCTCGCAGGAATCAAGTGTATATATTAATTTTTATAAAACATTAGGTGCCACAGCAGTGCCTTTGGCAACGCCGGATGTATTAATGTCGTTAAAAACAGGCATGGTGGACGGCTATGACCAAACGCCTATTTTTTCTTATTCTACCGGATGGATTAATAGTGTGACGTATTATTCTGTTACCCGTCACATCTATCAACCCGGTGCTATTGTGGTTTCTAAAAAGTTCTATGATAAACTCAGTGATAATTTGAAAGAAGCGCTTTTAGTAAAGTCAGACAGGGCAGCGTTACAAGCTCAATCACGCGCTTTAGTCAGAGCAGAAGATGACGCAACGCTAAACGGATTTCACGATTTAGGTGTTAAGGTAAATGTGCTTACCAATGCGCAGCGAGATGAATTTAAAAAAGCGTGTGAACCGGTTTACAAGCAACTGGAGGCGAAAGTGGGTTCACATATCATTAAGTTGGTGCGTAACAAGATTAAAGAATTTCAATATAGAAAGTAACCTTCTATGAAGCTAACCGATGCCTATATCAAAGTAAATGCCGTACTTGAGAGAATAGAGAAAGTCGTTGTCGTATTTTTGATGCTTGCTATTGTGCTAGTTGTATTTATTGGCACACTGTCGCGTTATGTATGGAATGAGCCTATTTTTGGAATTGACAGATTAGGTACTTACTTAATGGTATGGTTAGGCTTTATAGGTTTTCAAATAGCTACTTCCAAAATCCGACATATTGAAGTTGAGTTTATAAAAGCGCGCTTAAAGCCTTCTGCCAAGTATTTGCTGAATATTATTGTCAGTATCGTTGCGTCCGGCGTACTTATTATCTTCGGTATTTTAAGCTATCAATACACTAAAATCAGTTTTGAATTTAAAGATATGGACACCGTCATACATTTGCCGATGTGGCTTATTATATCAATTATTCCTTTCAGCTTTTTTATCTCATCCGTACGTTTCCTTTTTATTGCATTATTATGGCATGATGTGAGGACCGGCAGGCGTGCAGAAACAGATATCGTAAAAAAACAATTAATCTGATTATGGAAGTTTTTTTAGTCGTTTTTCTTTTAGTCTTATTGATTGTTTTAGGCTCACAATTATTTCTATTGATAGGTGCTGTTAGTTTAGCGTTATTTGCGCTGTTTGGCGATGTAGAGTTGTTCTCACTTACCAAAGATATGTTTGATACGGTTAATAAGCCTGCCTTGCTATCCATACCGCTCTATGTATTTGCGGGAGCTATTATGTCTAAAGGTGAAATTGCCAAACGTTTAATCGACCTGATGATGGCGATGTTTGGTTGGTTAAAAGGCGGTTTGGCTGTAGGGGCTATACTTGCCTGCGTTGTTTTTGCCGCCATATCCGGCTCTTCACCCGTAACGCTGTTGGCTATTGGTTCCGTCATGTTTCCGGCTATGATAAAATACGGCTATCCTGAAAATTTGGCATTAGGAAGCATCACCACTTCGGGGTCGTTGGGGATTATTATTCCGCCCAGTATTCCGATGATTATCTTCTCTATCATGACAGGGGCCGATGTAAACAAGCTGTTTATAGCCGGTATTTTACCCGGATTAATTACAGCTGCCTTGCTTATTGTATTGGCCTTACTTATTGCACGCCGATATCCTTTACAAACCATACCTTTCTCATCCCGTAACCTGTGGAAAACATTTCTTCGCAGCATTCCGGCCTTGCTTATGCCTTTCATCATTATTGGCGGTATTTACGGCGGTATTTATAATGTGACAGAAGCTGCTTCGGTCGGAGCGATTTACGCCATCTTGATTGAGCTGTTATATTTCCGCAAATCAAGCTGGAAAGAGATGGCCAATACGCTTTATGATTCAGTGATTGTACTAGGCACTATTTTCATTATCATAGCCATGGCTTCCATATTCA
This sequence comes from Flavobacteriales bacterium, assembly GCA_026936045.1. GTDB lineage: Bacteria > Bacteroidota > Bacteroidia > CAIKAF01 > CAIKAF01 > BA4. Next base: position 14,988 of record JAIXKU010000295.1, on the reverse strand, counting down.
ATCGCTTTCTGATACTTCAGGATGTGCCGTTTTGGTTGATTGAAAATTTATCCGGATTGGTTAGTTCACAAATGGTCTTTTTGATGGTTACGATTGGCATGTTATTAATCGTAGGTCTTTTCATGGATTCCATATCGGCCATTTTAATTATGGCGCCATTACTTCTGCCTATGGCACGTATGTATGATGTGAATTTAATTCACTTTGGCATCATCTTCACCCTGGCGCTTGAGATAGGATATTTAACGCCACCGGTAGGTATTAATCTTTTTGTATCATCGGGCTTGTTTAATCGCCCGTTTGGGAAAGTTGTAGTGGCGACATTCCCATATATGCTCATTATCCTACTTACGTTGATGATCGTGACTTTCTTCCCATCATTGATACTCTAGGTTGAAAGAACTGCTGCAGGTTAAGATAATTTAGTCAATAATTTAGTGATAGAAGTTTTCTCAGTCACTGTCGATACCAGATTTTCAATACCGATTCGTTCTTGTTGCATCGAGTCGCGTTCGCGAAGTGTCACGGTTTGCTTATCTAATGTCTCTTGATCAATCGTGATACAGTATGGTGTGCCAATAGCATCCTGCCGGCGATAGCGACGGCCAATCGCATCTTTATCGTCATATTGACAATTTACCTCAAGCTTAAGTTTATGATATACTTCCAAAGCTTTCTCTGGCATACCATCTTTCTTTACTAAAGGCAGAACAGCTATTTTCACCGGTGCGAGCTGAGCCGGAATACGCATAACGGTACGTTCCGAGCCATCAGATAATTTCTCATCGGCATACGAAGCAGAGAGCACAGACATAAACATACGGTCTAAGCCAATAGCCGTTTCAACCACATAAGGAATATAGTTTTGATTCAATTCGGCATCAAAATATTGTTGTTTCCTTCCACTGTATTTCTCATGTGCTTTTAAATCAAAATCAGTACGGCTATGAATGCCTTCTAACTCTTTAAATCCCATTGGGAAATCAAACTCAATATCGCAAGCAGCGTTGGCGTAATGGGCTAATTTAATATGATCATGATAGCGATAAAGCCCATCACCCATGCCCAAATTGCGATGCCATTTCATACGCGCTTCTTTCCAATAGCTGTACCATTCCATTTCTTCACCGGGTCTGACAAAGAATTGCATTTCCATTTGTTCAAACTCACGCATGCGGAAAATAAATTGCCGAGCAATGATTTCATTACGGAAGGCTTTTCCAATTTGGCATATACCAAATGGGATTTTCATTCGACCTGAGCGTTGCACATTCAAAAAGTTTATATACGTACCTTGTGCCGTTTCCGGACGCAGATATATAACGCTGGCTTCTCCACTTACAGAGCCTAATTCGGTGGCAAACATGAGATTAAACTGCCTTACATCTGTCCAATTACGTGTGCCGGAAATAGGATCTGCGATTTCAAGATCAAGGATTAACTGTTTCAATGCTTGCAGATCACCTGATTCAAGAGCTTGACGCATCCTGTTTTCTATTTCCTCAATTTGACGGTCGTATTCAACAACGCGTGGGTTGGTGCTTCTAAACTGATTCATGTTAAAAGCATCACCAAATCGTTTAGCGGCTTTCTCCACTTCTTTATGCACCTTGTTTCGAATTTTTTCAATATGTTCTTCAATCAACACATCAGCCCGATAACGTTTCTTTGAATCTTTATTGTCTATGAGCGGATCATTAAACGCATCAACGTGTCCGCTGGCTTTCCATACTGTAGGATGCATGAAAATGGCACTGTCTATACCGACAATATTATCATGCATGCGCACCATGGATTTCCACCAATATTCCTCAATATTATTTTTCAGCTCTTTGCCATATTGACCATAGTCATAGGTGGCGCTTAAGCCATCATAAATCTCTGACGACGGGAAAATAAATCCATATTCTTTAGAATGTGAAATAATGGTTTTTAAAAAGTCATCTTGTGCCGACATGCCAAATGTATTTTGGGGCAAAGATAGAAATGAATACCTGATTTTAATACGAATCGGCCAGCCATAAATAGCGGACTATACATGATAAGTCGGTTAGATTGTTAACTTTGCCCTTTCTTTATGGGAAACATTGTAGCCATAGTAGGTCGCCCGAATGTGGGTAAATCCACCCTGTTTAATCGTATTACTGAAACCAGGAATGCGATAGTGGATGAGCATAGTGGCGTGACACGCGACAGGCATTATGGCCAGGCTGAATGGTGCGGAAAAACTTTCTCGGTTATTGATACCGGCGGTTACGTCTCAGGTTCCGATGATGTGTTTGAACAGGAAATTCGTAAACAGGTCATATTAGCTATTGACGAAGCGGATGTGATATTGTTTGTTACCGATACCACAACCGGTATTACCGACTATGATGAACAGGTAGCTGCCATGCTGCGTAAATCCAAGAAGCCGGTGTTATTAGTGGCAAATAAGGTTGATAATTTTGGCAGAATAGCTGACACAGCTGTTTTCTATTCGTTTGGTTTAAACGAGGAGGTTTATCCGGTTTGCTCACTAAGCGGCTCCGGAACCGGCGAATTGCTGGATCGCTTAGTTGAATTGCTTCCTCATACAGAGGCGGATACATTGGAAGATTTACCCAAAATCGCTATCATCGGGCGTCCTAACGTTGGTAAATCATCTTTTACCAATGCCCTGCTTGGTGAAGAAAGAAATATTGTAACACCGGTTGCCGGTACAACGCGCGATGCCATCTTCACACGATACAAGTCTTTCGGATTTGATTTTTATCTTATTGATACAGCCGGCTTGCGTAAGAAATCAAAGGTGCATGAAGATCTTGAGTTCTATTCCGTATTGCGTAGCATTCGCACCATAGAGAGCAGCGATGTGTGTATATTAATGACAGATGCCACAGAGGATTTTGAGAGCCAGGATGTAAATATCTTTCAATTGATTAAGAAGAATCATAAGGGATGTGTGATCTTGGTGAATAAGTGGGATTTGATTGATAAAGACCATAGAACCGCCGAACAGTATCAGCGTATTATCGAGAAAAAGATAGCGCCGTTTACGGATGTACCTATTTTGTTTACCTCTATACCGGAAAAGCAACGTCTGTTTAAGGCCTTGGAAATGGCCTTACAGGTATATGAGAACAGAAAACGCCGTATTGCTACACATGAGCTTAATGAGTTTATTTTGCCCATCATCGAAGAAACGCCGCCACCGGCCATCAAAGGCAAATATATCAAGGTAAAATATGCTACTCAGTTGCAGATAGCGTACCCGGCCTTTGTGTTTTTCTGCAATTTACCTCAATACATCAAAGAACCATACAAACGCTTTATAGAGAATAAAATTCGCCGCCAATATAACTTTTCAGGTGTGCCTATGGAAATATTCTTTAGACAGAAATAGCGTTTTTCCTTTCTTTCATTTTATTCTCTTATATTTGCCACAGCAAAAAACCCTTGATGGATACAAAACTTTTGCTTGATAGCAGGCACCTCAATATCACCATAGATCGCCTTTGTTATCAACTTATTGAAAACCATCACCAATTTGATCATACTGTTCTCATAGGAGTTCAACCGCGTGGTATCTTTCTCTCAAACCGCATTCATAAGCGTCTTTGCGAAATATTAGGCCGTCAAGATATCAAGTATGGAAAACTGGATATAACTTTCTTCCGCGATGATTTTAGACGAAGAGACGAGCCGCTGATACCGAGTGAAACGGACATTGATTTTATTATTGAAGATAAGAATGTTGTGCTGATAGATGATGTGCTTTACACCGGCCGCACTATCCGCGCAGCATTAGACGCCATATTGGCTTTTGGCAGACCACGTAATGTGGAGCTACTAGTGCTTGTTGATCGTAAATTCAGCCGTCAGCTTCCTGTACAAGCTGATTATATCGGCGATACGGTAGATGCTATCACCAGTCAGATAGTGAAGGTGCAGTGGGCCGAGCAAGAAGGTACAGACCAGGTCTTATTATATACACCGATTAAATCATAGCTATGGAAAGTATAAGTACACAACATCTCACAGGCATAAAGAATCTTACCTCACAAGATGTTGAACTTATCCTTTCTACGGCCGTACAGTTCAAGGAAATCATTAATCGTCCCATCAAGAAAGTACCTTCGCTGCGAGATGTGACCATTGCCAACCTTTTCTTTGAAAACTCGACACGTACCAAACTCTCTTTTGAATTAGCCGAAAAACGCTTGTCGGCGGATGTCATCAATTTTTCCTCCTCCGGTTCATCGGTGAGTAAGGGCGAAACATTAGTTGATACAGCCAATAATATATTGGCTATGAAAGTGGATATGATAGTCATGCGCCACCCGTACCCCGGCGCTGCCTTGTTTCTTGCGAGAGAATTGAAGAAGTATCCTAAAAGTGCTCATGCACAAATCATCAATGCCGGAGACGGTACGCACGAGCACCCGACGCAAGCCTTGCTTGATGCCTTTTCAATTCAACAATCCTGTGGCGATATTGCCGGAAAGAAAGTTGCCATCATTGGTGATATCATGCATTCCAGAGTGGCCTTATCTAATATCTATTGCCTGAAGAAAATGGGCGCAGAGGTGACTGTATGCGGGCCGCCTACACTTATACCCAAATATATTGCTTCACTGGGTGTGAAGATTTCTCATAATCTGATGGAAACACTCAAATGGTGTGATGTGGCCAATATGCTGCGCATACAGCTCGAACGTCAACAACTGAAATATTTTCCTTCGCTGAGAGAATATGCCTTGCATTTCGGGCTCACGAAGAAAAAACTGAATGTGTTAAATCGGCCTATTACCATTATGCATCCGGGGCCAATCAATCGTGGAGTTGAGATTACCAGCGATGTGGCCGACTCCGGACATTCTATTATCTTAGAACAGGTGGAAAACGGTGTGGCGGTCCGTATGGCGGTTTTGTATCTTTTGGCCGGAAAAACACAGTTCTAAGCTTGATTATTAAATATTAACAACCTCTTTTCTTTTTGAATAGGTTTAACTCATTAACTTTGATATAAAAATAACCCATGAAGAAATTAATAATTCTATTTGCGCCTTTCGTTTTATTTGCTTGTGGAGGCGGTTCTCAGGCAAATATTGACCAAATGAAAAAAGAGCTGGACAGCTTAAAAAATCTGCAAGCCGAATCATCTGCCACTGTTGATGTATATATCGGTGATTTAAACGATATATACGAATCGCTTGAAGAGGTTAAACGCAAAGAAGGCGCCATCTCTAAAACTGCTGCCGGTGGCGGAGAGATAGCGGCCGATAAGAAAACGCTGATTCAAGAAGATATTATGCTCATTGATCAAATGATGCAGGAAAACAGAGATAAGCTGGAATCGCTTAGAAGTAAAGTGAAAAAGAGCGATAAGAAAATGGCCGAACTGGAAAAGTTGATTGCTAATCTACAAAAACAGATCGAAGAGAAAGACAGCCAAATTGCAGGATTGAAATTACAATTGGAAGGTCTTAATATTGAGTTGGAAAACCTATCTGCTTCGTATGATAATCTGAATAAGGAAAATGAAACAAACAAAGAAACCATCGGAAAACAAACAGAAGAGCTGAATACCGTTTATTTTGCTATGGGCACATTCAAAGAGCTGGTGGATAATAAAGTTTTGGATAAGGGTGGTGCTTTGACCGTTAAATCCGGCTCGAAACTCGCAGCGGATGTAAACATAGACTATTTTACGAAAGCAGATTTGAGAACGCTCAAAGACATTAAAGTAGGAAACAGAAAGATTACCATTAAATCGTCACACCCAACCGGCTCTTATACCCTTGAGCCAGCTAGTGGCAAAACCGAAAAATTAGTCATCAATGACGCTCAGGCCTTTTGGAAGAACACAAAATATTGCGTTATTGTATTTAACTAATACATAAGATAGAATAACTCAAGACGCTGATAAATAATTATATATTTTTTTTGAAAAGCCCGTTTAGGGCTTTTCTCTTTTTTAACGGGTGGAACGACATATTACCCTCCGATTTAGTTCATCAAACTGTAATACAAATCTTCGTAAAGCGGTAAGATCGTATGAATATCGAATGCTTGGGCTCTTTTTTTGGCGGCTTCTTTACAAGCGGCATGCAATATCGGATTGGTAAGTAAATGAATGGCTTTTTGAGCCAATGCTTCATATTGGCCCACGGGATATAAGAATCCGGTTTCTCCATCCACTTGCACCTCCGGCACACCACCCACAGCGGAGCTGATGACAGGCACACCAGAAGCCATAGCTTCTAAGGCCGAGACACCAAAACTTTCAGCATCCGAGGCCAAAACAAACAAATCTGCACAATGCAAAATGCTTTCTGTTGATTTTAATTTTCCGAAGAAAAGCACATCATCCGTCAGTCCTAATTCATTTACTAAATCTTCTACCATTTGCCGTTCGGGGCCGTCTCCAATCAACACAAGCCGTGAAGGCACCGCTTTTTTTATGATGGCAAAGGCACGTATAATATCCGGAATACGTTTCACCGGCCTGAAGTTGGAAACATGCATGATAATCTTCTCGCCATGTGGCGCGGCATATTTACGCATGCATTCCTCAGGTTTATTTTGATATAGTGATACATCTATGAAATTATATATAACACGGATATCCTTCTTGATGTCGAAATGTCGTAGTGTGTCTTGTCTTAAGCTCTCAGAAACAGCCGTTATCACATCGCAATGATTTATGGCATATGTAATCACCGGTTTGTAGGAACTGTCTTTACCAACCAAGGTGATATCCGTGCCGTGTAATGTACAGATGAGTGGAAGAGATATTCCTTTTTCGGCTAAAATATGTTTAGCCATTAATGCGGCAGAGGCGTGTGGAATGGCATAATGTACATGTAATAAATCCAGCTTTTCATTCAGCGTGACATTGACGATCTTGCTGGTGAGCGCCGTTTCATACGGATGATACTCAAACAACGGGTACGCTGGAATATTTACCTCATGGTATTTGACATTCTCAACAAAACGATCCAAACGTACCGGTTGATTGTATGATATCAAATGTATATGATGACCTTTCTCTGCCAGTGCCATCCCTAATTCTGTAGCCACCACTCCGCTTCCGCCAAACGTGGGATACAGCACAATACCAATATTGAGTGATTTCTTCATCTTAACTTCTTCTTCGTTCACCTTACCCAAAAGCAAGGTAAAATGCGAAATTAAATAAATGTATTACCTTTCGCTATTAATTTTCAATATAAGTACGATCTCTATGGCAACACTTGCCGAAGAAAATTATTTAAAGGCTATTTTTAAATTGGGTGGCAGGCATCAAACAGCGGTATCTACCAATGCTATTGCCGAAGAGCTACATACCAAAGCTTCCTCTGTTACAGATATGATGAAGAAGCTGGCTGATAAAAAACTTATTCGTTATAAAAAATACCAAGGTGCAACCCTCACACGCCAGGGGCGGAGCATTGCTGTTTCGGTAGTGAGGAAACACCGTCTTTGGGAAGTGTTTTTGGTTGAGAAACTTCAGTTTACATGGGATGAAATTCATGATATTGCGGAGCAATTAGAACATATTCAATCGGAAACACTTATACAACGTTTAGACCGGTTTTTGGCCTATCCGGCGTTTGACCCGCATGGCGATCCGATTCCCGATAAAGAAGGAAACATCGCTTTGCAGGTAGGTGCTATGTTAAATGATTTGGTCAAAGGTGATTATGCGATGATATCAGGCATATCCAACCATACGCCAGATTTTTTGAAATATATTGATAGTGTAAAACTCACACCCGGCACGACATTTCGAGTTGTAAAACAATTTGATTACGATTACAGCTATGTGCTCGACATACAAGGCAAAGAATTATTAATCTCCGAACAGGTCGCCTCACAAATTATCGTTAAAAAACTTTCAAAAACATGATAATTACACACCATTCAGGATAATTCATATTGTAATCGCTGCAAAATGTTTATCTTTGAATCCATATATGTTGCATATGTTTCTAACCCGTTTTTCATTATTCAAGTCAGCAAAGCCTCGCAACTTTACCTATAAGCCTATGTACTATAATCCGGCTGAAGAAGAAGGGGAGGAGGAAATGGTGAAGGTAGAACCTGTTTACAGGCCAGGTGCTACCATTCGGAAATATGCAGGTGAGAAATGGGGGCGACAGATTTATCACAGTAAATATGAGCAGTCAAGAAGACGGGTTTTTATCTTAATAATCGTTGCCCTTTTGTCTATCTTCTTTTGGTTTATGCTCTGATTAGATTAGAATTTGATGAGTGGACGATTAAAATTGGACAGAAAGGGAATCCAATATGGCTGATATCATTCAAATATTACCGGATGCCATTGCAAACCAGATTGCGGCAGGTGAGGTTATTCAACGTCCTGCATCGGCTGTAAAGGAGTTGGTTGAAAATGCTGTAGATTCGGGAGCTACGCGTATAGTTATTATCGTAAAAGAAGGTGGTAAAAACGTTATTCAGGTAGCCGATAACGGCAATGGGATGAGTGAAACCGATGCGCGTATGTGTTTTGAAAGACATGCTACTTCTAAGATTAAGCAAGCTGATGATTTGTTTGCTATTCGCACAAAAGGATTTCGGGGCGAAGCCTTGGCATCCATAGCAGCTGTAGCTAAAGTAAGTTTGAAAACTAAACGTGCAGAAGATACCATCGGCACACAGATAGAAATTGAGGCCAGTACCTTTCTCTCGCAAGAGCCTTGCAGCACGGCTGATGGAACGATTATCGTCATTAAAAATCTGTTCTATAACATTCCGGCTCGTCGTAAATTTCTCAAATCTGACAATATAGAAATGCGTCATATTATGGATGAGTTTCAGCGCGTAGCCTTGGCTCATCCTGAAATAGAGATGCAGTTGTTCAATAATCAAACCAATGTGTACCAGCTGGAATCGGGATCTTTTCGCCAACGCATTGTGCAGCTGATGGGTCATAACTTTAATGACCGATTGGTACCTGTATCGGAGCAAACCGATTTAGTTAGTATATCAGGCTTTGTTGTCAAGCCGGAACATGCCCGGAAAACGCGCGGTGAGCAGTTCTTCTTTGTGAATGATCGCTTTATAAAAAACACCTATCTGCATCATGCTGTACAGAATGCGTTTACCGATTTGATTGCTTCGGATGCGTTTCCCGGCTATTTTATAAAATTAGACGTGCCGATGGCACAATTAGACGTAAACATCCATCCTACCAAAACGGAAGTCAAGTTTGAAAACGAAAGATTTATCTATGCCATATTGCGTTCAAGTATTCGTAATGCACTTGGGAAATATAATATTGCACCCAGCTTGGATTTTGAAAATGAACCGGCGTTCATTGCGCCGCTGAAAAAGCATATCACAGAAATTAAGATACCCGGCGTGACCCTTACGCCTGGTTATAATCCGTTTTCAGAAAGACCAGCTCAGGATTTTCGTACACTAGATCTTCCCAAACAGCTTATAAATGAGCATAAGGGCCAATCAGAATGGAATACGGAGCCAATTAAACTCACACAATTAGAAACAGCGATTGCCACATCACTCGAAATCTCTCAAGCGTTTCAGTGGGTAAATAAATATATTGTGACGGCCAACGAAGAAGGATTGTGGATTATTGACCAACATCGTGCACATGAACGTATTCTTTACGAGCGCATCATCCATGCTATGGCCCATAATAAGTCTGTCTCTCAGATGGCCTTGTTTCCCGAAACGCTCTCTCTCTCCGCTTCTGATTATGCGTTATATACAGAATTAAAGGATGATTTTGCATCCATGGGTTTTCTTATCGAGCCGTTTGGTGCCAATACCATACTTGTGCGCGGCTTGCCGGCAGAGATAGCGGAACATGAGCCTTCGATCTTGATTGAAGAGTTGCTGGAAGAATCGCGACAGTCAAGTAAATTATCCGGTAGCGAACGCCGTAATCAGATGGCTATTTCACTGGCGTCACGTATAGCAATTAAATCAGGCATGATTCTCAATCGGTTAGAAATAGTTCAACTGATACATGACTTGTTTCAGTGCGAGATGCCTTATACTACACCTTCCGGCAAATCTATCATGATGCATATGGATATGAATGACGTGGATACACAATTTACTAAAAACAGATCATAATGAGTTATTACAGACCATCCGGCTTTAGTGCATTACCTACGGTTGTCAAGAATCTTCTGATTATAAACGGGCTGGTTTTTCTTTTTCTTTTCGCCGGTGATACCATTCGTATTTGGATGATGAAATATTTGGCGTTGTGGATGCCGGGATCGGATTATTTTATTCCCACCCAGTATGTCACCTATCAGTTTATGCATTCCTATGCAGGGCCTTTTCATTTATTGTTCAACATGTTTGCCCTATGGATGTTTGGTAGTATGGTAGAAAATATATGGGGTCCGCGCCGCTTCTTAACTTATTATTTGTTATGCGGTATTGGTGCCGGACTAACACAAACCTTAGCGCAATTCATAGCCATGTATTCCTATATTGGCGATTATCCTTGGGCCGAAATCGCCAAGGTCATTCCGCCGACGGTAGGTGCCTCGGGCGCTATCTATGGGCTGTTGGTAGCGTATGCATCTCTTTTCCCAAATGCTCAGATATATATCTATTTCCTTATTCCGATGAAGGCCAAATATTTTGTTATCCTTCTGATTGCCATTTCGCTTTTCTCAGGTCTTGGTGGTCGGCCGGGTGATAATGTGGCACATTTTGCACATTTAGGCGGTGCATTAGCCGGGATTTTAATTATATTTGGAGGAAGGTTTTTCAAACGAAGACGATTTTAGTATGAAACGACAGCCACAAATAGATATGAGACGTGCGTTCATGGGTGGCAATCCGCTTCATCAGCTCATCAGTATTATTTTGGGCGTATTTCTTTTAATTCAATTCGCAAGGCTTGTTCTGTTTCTCGCATTACCCTCCACAGACGAGCATTTCAGCCGAGCATTTCACGCTGTCCTGACATGGATGGGCACACCCTTGCTTTTTCCTGAAATACTCTATAAATGCTATACCATTTTTACGGGTATTTTTATTCATGTTACCATCCTGTCATTGGTTTTTAATGTCATCGCACTTTATATTTTTGGTCGAATATTTATAGAGTTTTTAGGCCGCAAACGCTTATTACCGCTTTATTTATATGCTGGTATGTTTGGAAGCCTATTTACGGTTCTTTTGTGGCAACTATCTTACTTCCAACAACATCACAGCCACCTTGTCATTACAGGCGCCGGTGCTTCTGTTTTAGGTATTATGGCTACCATAACATTACTGTATCCGAATTTACCCCTCAACCTGTTGTTTTTGGGACCGGTGCGGCTTAAATATATTACCTTATTTTACCTCGCATTGGATATGGTTGTGCATACACATGATTTGAATTGGGCTGTATATACAGCCCAAGCATTCGGTTTAATATTTGGTATTTCTTATGCTATTTTATTTAGAAGAGGTGTTGATTTAACATCAGGCTGGGTGCGTGTGAATGATCGCATCTTTGGAAAGAAAGTGCGGGTAAGAACCAAAGTAAAGATGTATCAGCAACAGCAACAACGTCCGCTTACGGATGATCAGTACAACACACGGAAAAGGGAGAGAGAGGCCACACTGGATGAAATTTTAGACAAGATAAGTGCAACAGGGATGAATAGCCTATCTCATCGTGAGAAAGAATTATTAGAGCGTTACAGTCGCGAGTTTTAATCGACGGCATAGGTTAGCAATTCCAGTTTCTCTCCATCAAAGCAGGCATACGTTTGATAACGTATCCAATCACCTAAGTTGATATACATGCTTCCCGGTGTAATCTCTTTATTGAGCGGCAAATGCCGATGCCCGAAAATCATGTAATCGTATTTTCCCGATTCAAGCAATTGATGGCAATATTGAACCAGCCATTCGTTATCATCGCCTAGATAGTCGGCATGAGTTTCATAGTTGGCTTGCCGGCTCTTCTTGCTTAGCGTTTGTGCTACAGCAAATGCCAAATTGGGATGCAGACGGGCATAACACCACTGAAAAAACGGATTTCGGAAAATATGTTTGATAAACTTATAACCATAATCTCCAGGCCCTAAGCCATCACCATGCGCAATATAAAACGTCTTGCTCTGCCAGGTTTTGACCTGAGGTTGATGGTGTATGATTAAGCCCAGTTCTTTTTCTAAATAGCCAAACATCCACATATCATGATTGCCAGTAAATAAATGTACGGGAATATCATTATCTGTGAATTGTGCTAAAGCACCTAAAAGACGCAGATACCCCTTGGGAGCAACATGTTTGTATTCAAACCAAAAATCAAAAACATCACCTAAGAGATACAGGGCTTGTGCATCTTGCTTAATTTGTTGCAACCACGAAACGATTATGTCTTCCCGTTTCCGACTTTGAACATAATCGGGAATGCCAAGATGAAAATCGCTGGCAAAATATATGCGTTTCCCCTTCAGGATCGCATCCTCCATCATTTATAATGTTTTCGCGTTGATTAACTCATTGAGCTTAGCTTCCAACAAATCGCCTGTCAGATTCTTTGCAATGATGAGACCATCCGGTCCGATCAAATAATTGAATGGGATGTATTCAATATTATAGAGTTTTGCAGGCGCAGCATCCCAATATTTTAAATCACTACCATGTGGCCAGGTAAGCTTATCATCGGCGATGGCTTGTACCCATGCATCTTTGTTTTGATCTAAGCTGACACCGAAGATCTCAAAGTGCTTTCCTTTAAATTTTTTATATAACGCGACCATTTCCGGATTCTGCATTCTACAAGGCCGACACCAGGATGCCCAAAAATCAATCAAAACATATTGACCTTTGAATTGACTTAACGAAATGGGTTGGCCATCCGGTGTAGCAACTGTAAAATCAGGAGCAGACGTGCCGGGAGAGAGTTGTGTTGAATGGCCTACAATGGCAATAAAATTATTTACAAAAATATTATCCGGGAAATTCTTATTGAGTAAATCGGCTGCTTCGGTAAATAAGGCCAGATTATCTTCAGGCTTGAGCATGGCAATGGCCTGTAAGCTGATAAATTTACCTTTATGTTGCTCAGCAAATGTTTTCATCTCCTTCGCCTGATTTAACTGAATTTCGATTAGCAACTGATTAGCTGCTTTCTCGTCAAACCCATCTGGGTCCTTTTGATAGGCCGTATTGAGCGAATCAAGACGGACTTGCCCTTTCAGCATAATGGCATTGATGTCTTGCAAAAGCACAGTCTCTTCGCTGCCTTCCACCTGATAGGTATTGCTGCAATCGGGAAATTTGGCTGTTACTTTCACAACTTCTGTGGAGTCGGTTACCAAAACCATGATATTTGAGCTGGGTGCCATATTGCTGTTAGGCTTAATTTGACCTACACGCAATTGATAGAATGATTTACCCAAGGCCTTTTTATGCAAACGAAAGGTGCCATCCTTTTCAATTTTGGCACTATCCAAAATGATGACTTTGTTTGGTTCCAGCATTTCGAGATAAATGGTCTCTCCGGCACCGCCTTCAATAACGCCTGCTATCGTAGGATTACCCTTAGACCTGTTACATCCTAAGAGTAAAAAAAAGAGGACAACACCTCCGACAAAAAGTTCTTTGCTTGTCTTCATTTCAAAAAATAATACTGAGTTATGCTGCTTGAAATACAGCCGCGGTTACAAACCACAAAAATTTTTCTTCTTAGACTGTTAAAATAGCCAAAAGTTGGATTTTAATATTCAAATACCTCATTATCAAAATAAATAGCGTTTTGTTTTTTATTAAACGATAAAGAGATATTTGCTATTTCAGATGCGATGGCATCTTTTGAATAGGTGTTTGACTTATTTATCTAAAAAGATTGTTTATTCAACAAAATACATATTCAGATCGCCTTTACCTTTGGTACTTATTTGTCCTCTTTCAACAAATTTATAGTGGTCTTTAGTTAATTGATAGGTTGTTTCAGAAATATTAATCCGACCTATTTCGCTGTTTGTTTCCATGCGATTGGCCGTATTTACGGTATCACCAAACAAATCATACGCATATTTATTTCTGCCGACTACACCGGCCACAACTTCGCCGGAGTGAATACCAACACGCATTTCCCACTGAATTTTGGATTTCTTATTTCGCTCTTTTAAAAATTCCAACATCTCTTTAGCCGCATCAATACAATGGCAAGCATGATTTTTCTTTTTTTCCGGCAATCCACAAACAGCTAGATATGCATCACCGATAGTTTTTATTTTTTCAATATGGTGTGATTCTAAAATATGATCAAAATAGCTGAAAATATCATTCAGTTCTGCTACCAATTTAATGGGAGTTATGGAAGAAGACAGCGATGTAAAGTTGGCAAAGTCTGTGAATAGCACTGTCACATCCTTATGCTTCTTTGCCTCAGCCACACCTCTGTTTTTTAGCTCTTCCGCCACAATTCTCGGTAAGATATTTAATAATAATTTATCGGCCTTATTTTTTTCATTCATGATAATTTCCTCGGCTTTCTTCTTTTCCGTAATGTCACGGATGATACCGCTGTAATAGCGTTTACCATTATTATCCCAAAAACCGAGTGTGAGTTCAATTGGAAACTCTTCGCCGGATTTTTTCACAGCCCATAGTTCCAAAACTTGCCCGATGACACGCGGCTGCTCGCCTCTGTTCATACGCTCCATGCCCTTGTCATGCCTTTCTTGCAGGTATTTGGGAATAATCAAAGTAATCGGTTTCCCAACCGCTTCTTCTGCCGTGTAGCCAAATATATGCTCGGCGCCTTTGTTCCAAAATAGAATGAGTTTAGATTCATCGGAGGTGATGATGGCATCATTTTTAGAGGTACTGATTACCTGAAATCGTTTTTCCTGCTCTATGGCAAGCAATTCTGCTTTCTTCTTTTCCGTAATGTCACGGATGATACCGCTGTAGTAGCGTTTACCATCATTATCCCAAAAACCGAGTGTGAGTTCAATTGGAAACTCTTCGCCGGATTTTTTC
>JAIXKU010000219.1 GCA_026936045.1 Flavobacteriales bacterium | reverse complement strand
GACACAGGCGACATGTCTTTGGGAAGCAGAAAGCATTGATACCCTCGACAAATACTTGAGAGACAAAGTGGGTGACATGAGTGTAGATATCTATCACAATGTCAATGAAGCCAATTCAATTGGATTGCCTGCTTAGTCCTTCTCAATAGAATCAATCGGTCAAATTAAAAACTACTGATTGATTTTTTGTTTATTTTTTTATTTACCGATATATCAATCGATGTATGTAGTTCATAGCGACAAAAGAGATCATGACTATGAGCTTGTGTGGACAAACGGCATAGAACCTTGTATGTTATGAAGGATAATAGCGAAAAGAACACCTATCCGGTGGCGCAAAGAAAGCTAACGAACTTGGTCTCTGCAATATGAGTGACAATGTATATGAATGGTGCAAGGATTGGTATGATGCGAAACACTACAGCATCTGCACTGAGAAAAATCTCCAAAGACCTGATTCCGGGACGTGTGTTGCAAGGTGAGAGTTGGAATAACTACGCTTCGTATTGTCATGTGGCTTATCGCATTTATCTTTCATCTGATAAGCATGGTTTTATTTTCAGCTTCCAAGTGGTTTATATTCCGTAGAACTGAGATTAACAGAGAGCCCCTTATATAGCCAATGTTATTTTTTCTGTATTTGGACACATTTCCTCTGATATTCTCTTGATAAACATTGCTCAATCTTTTTTAGTTTTTGTTTAAGATACTTCTACAAGTCGGTTGCCTTTTAGAGGTCATTTGTCATAAATATATTGACCACTCCATGTCTGATATATTCATAGTCTTCCCGCTTCTCATAGCCCGGACTCATGGGAGTGGGTGTTTTGCTTCCTTCAATCAATTGTTTAGGTGATTCATCCATGCAAATTACAGGAGATCGCTCACGGTCTTTTCCTTGAATAAACTTCATGATTAAAGACACAAAAAACTTGTTGTTTCACAGAGAAACAACAAGTAAGGATATCAATAAAGTTATAAAGGTTTTGAAACAGTTTTAGGGAATGAAACTTTTCTTCCCTAAAATAAAATAAAAAATTATGTACGTTTGAAAAACATCTTACACTAAATACAATATGGAGAATACGCGTTACCAATGGTTTGAAGAAGAACTGCGAAAAATAGCGCTGCTTGGCAGCACCGCCGGATTATTAGCCTGGGATCAGGAAACCTGCATGCCACGTGATGCGACCGAAATTAGGGCACAGCAATCGGGTATATTAAGTGGTATGATTCATGAAATGAAAACGGCCAAAGCATTACAAGATTGCGTTGAAGAACTTTTAGGAGATCAAACATTGGATGTATATCAATCGGTTAACGTAAAAGAATTCAACCGTAGTTTGCAAAAATCTTTAAAACTAAGTAAGGCATTTGTTGAAGAATTGACAATGGTTGTTTCTTCTGCTTATCCGGCATGGCATGAAGCCAAACTGAAAGGCCAATTTGAAATATTTGCGCCACATCTTGAAAAAATCGTGGCGTTAAAAAGAGAGGAAGCTAAATTGTCAGGGTACATCCATCATCCCTACGATGCGTTAATGGATGATTTCGAACCCGGACTGACCGTTATAGAAATGGACAGCCTTTTCGATCAACTTCAGAAAGACTTTATCCCATATGTGAAAAACATTATGAATAAGCCTCAGCCGGATGATCAATGTTTCAGGCAGAGGTTTGATGTGAATCTTCAAAAGCAATTAGGTCATGAGATATTAACAAGTATGGGATATCGCTTCTCTTCCGGCAGGATGGATTTATCCGAACATCCCTTTTGCATCGGCATTCATCCCACAGACGTACGTGTAACCTATCGCCTCAATCCTAATGATTTATCTGAAATGATTTGGGGATTAATTCACGAAGGCGGTCATGCCTTATACGAACAAGGCCTTAATTCTCAATATTGGGGTACACCCATGGGTTCAACCGTTTCATTGGCTATTCATGAGTCGCAATCACGATTTTGGGAAAACAACATAGCACGCTCTGAAGCCTTTTGGAAATTTTGGTATCCAAAACTGCAAGCATCCTTTCCCAATGAACTTGGAGAAGTAGCCTTCAAAACCTTTTATCATGGCATGAACCGCGTATCGCCTTCACTTATTCGCATTCAAGCAGATGAGTTGACTTACCATTTGCATATACTGATTCGTTACCAAATTGAAAAAGCTATCATAGAAGGATCTCTTTCTGTAAATGAGATTCCTGAAAAATGGGATAGTCTTTACAAAACACATCTTGGTGTGGATGTGCCAAACAATGCAATGGGTGTTTTGCAAGATGTGCATTGGAGTCATGGGGGATTCGGCTATTTCCCGACCTACTCAATGGGTAGCTTCTATGCGGCGCAGTTTTATCAGACTCTAACTAAGAGTTTCCCCGTTGATGAATGGATTGAACAAGGTAATCTTGCTCCTATTAAGCAATGGCTTAATGAAAATATACATAGCCGAGGCATGATGCTTCAAGCAGATGCTCTTTGTAAAAAAATAACAGGAGAATCTCTTAACTTTGCATACTTTATGCAGTATATACACAATAAATTCGATAAAATTTTCGCTTAACCTACAATACGAACAATATGAAATCAGTCATCAAACTTAGCATGCTAAGCATTCTATCCCTTAGTTCTCTCACAGCTTGCAAAACCAAACAAGAAACGAAACTATCGAGTGATAATACCATCAACATGTACACAGAAGAAAAGAAATACGAATTAGTGGTTTCTTTTTTTAGCGTTGCCTATGGCATAGACACCAAAGCAAAGGCAGGACTTGATAATTTGATTCAACAAGATACGACTGAAAAGGATTTTAAAATCTCAATTATAAAAACCCCTTGGGGACGCGAAGGTGAGATTGATTACTGTTTTGATTTGCATGCATTATCTGAGAACCAGAAATCAACATTTATTGAAGCAGCAAAGGCTATTTTATCTCAGTCGGAGATAGTACACATTAAAGAAAATGCCCCTTGTCGTAAGTTACGGGAATAATCCTTTTCATATTACTGCTATCCAAATAAGAGACTGTTAATAAAGAGAAAATGCAAAAAACACATCTTGCATTCAAGCTATTTTACTATACATTTGTATTTGATTTCGGATTAATTAACTAAAATTGGTAAGGAAATGATTGAACATGGTTTTAAATCACCCAAGGCCTCTCTTGAAACCATCGGACTAGGAAAAGTCAAAACAAGTTATTGGAATTTATCACCTGCAGAATTGGTGCAACACTCCCTTAACAAAGGTATGGGACGTATTACGGATACAGGCGCTTTAGCTGTCAACACGGGAAAATTCACCGGTCGCTCCCCAAAAGATAAATTCACCGTAAAAGATGCGTTAACCGAGCATTCTGTTGATTGGGGCGATATTAATATTCCTATCTCGCCGGCGAATTTTGATAAACTTTATAACGCCATGACCTCTTATTTAGAAGGTAAAGAAATATATG